>JAFXFI010000014.1 GCA_017520635.1 Clostridia bacterium | reverse complement strand
CAAGAGTCAGTTCGGTGTTGCAACCCCCTCAGACAACTGTAACGAATTTTTCTTTGACGTTACAAGAGGTTCGGGGCTTTATAAAGATTTCAAAAAAGAAGGATTTAAGAGAAACAATCTGATTGCAACATACATTATAGGACCTTTCCTTGTGATAAATCCCCTGTTTACAAAACAATGGCTCTCTGAAATCGCAAAAAAAGATATCACACTCCCCTTTGAAGAAATTGCAATGGAATGTTACAAAAACAGACTCGCTGAGTTCAAAGACGAAAACAGAAAGATAGAATAAGAAAAACAGGTACGGTTATTTCCGTACCTGTTTTTTTAAATCAGAATTTGTCGAGCAGAGTTTTGTTGATATATCGTAGGGGCGATGATTCATCGCCCCTACGATAGTGCATTTTCCGAAGGAAAATTTAACGGCAGAGCCGTTCTGCTACGCAGCGGGCGTTGGGTCAACGCCCCTACTGACTCTTGTTCAGTTTCTGCAAACACCTCGACAAATTACTGTTTGTATTTTTCGGCTTGCAATTTAAACATATACGCATACTTTCCGTCAAGAGCCATAAGCTCCTCATGTGTTCCGCTTTCGACTATCTCGCCTTTTTCAAGCATATAGATAACGTCAGCCATAACAGTTGTGGAAAGTCTGTGCGAAATAAATATAACAGTCTTGTTATTTGCCGCCCTTGTCATAGCCTCATTGAGTGCATATTCACTCATTGGGTCAAGGTTTGCAGACGGTTCATCAAGAATCGCAAAGGGACAGTTCTTATAGAATGTTCTTGCGATTGCAACTTTCTGTGCTTCACCGCCCGAAAGTGACAGACCGTTGTCGTCAAATTCCCTGAGCAGTACGGTATCGGCGCCTTTTTTAAGCTCCTTGCCGAAACCGCTTTCAGCAAGTGCTGTAAAGACTTTTTCGTCATCGTGAATATCACTCATTGCAACGTTTTCACCTACAGTTGCACCGAAGAGTGAAAAATCCTGAAATACTGCGGCAAAATTGTCGTGATATGCCTTTGTATCCCACTCTTTGATGTTTCTTCCGCCGACTGTTATACTGCCCTCTGTCACATCATAAAGTCTGAGAAGCAGGTTTGTAAGTGTTGTCTTGCCCGCACCGTTATAGCCGACAAGGGCAATTTTCTGATAAGGTTTTATTTCAAGATTTATGTTTTTAAGTGTGGGTTCATCATTACCGGGATATGTGAATGTCACATTTTCAAGCTTGATTGATTGGGGCTTTTCAAGAATTTCCGTATGTGTACCGCCCTTGATTTTTTCATCGGCACCCATAAACTTTTTGAATTTATTGACATAAAGACTGTTTTCTCTGAAACCTATGGCAAACCACGAAGTCAGGAAGAACATTCTGTCACCGATATTGATAGCACCGTTGAATGACGCTGCAAATTCACCCATATCAAGGTCACCCACAACAATTGCCTTGTAGCCGAGATAAAGTGTCACGCCGAGATAAAGAAGAATCGTGAAAGGAACACTTTCGTGGCAGAAATAAAGACGCCACTGTTTGCTCAGGAACGGTGTGATTGTAAAAAGACGGTCTTTGATATTCTGTCTGTAACGTCTCTGTGTCATTTCACCTGCAGGGTTAAGACGGATTTCCTTTGCATAGTCCTGAAGATAGAAAACACGCCAGAAATAGAGGTTTTTTCTGTCAAGGGGTGTCATGGCTTCAGTTCTTTCAACATTGACCTTCGCAACAAGTCTGCCGAAAGGAAGCATTATCAGAATACACACAATAACGAAAATAAGGCACACGGGGTCAATTGAAGCAACTATACCTGTTATTGTACTGATTGCAATGATATTTGTAAAGAGGGTTGTTGCATCATGCACTATAGCTTCAATTCTCTCGCCCATCGTGTTCATGGCAAGAACAAAATCGTTGTAGAATTTCGGGTCATCGTAGGATGCAAGGTCCATTCTCGATGCCTTTTCGTAAATCTGTTCATAGAGTTTTTTATTAAGTTTTTCTTTTTGAACAGGCAGAAGAACTTCATAGAAAACTGTATTTCCGAGGTTACCGAGTATTACAAGCCCTGCAAAAATTCCGCAGGCAATGAATACTCTGTAAACATCGGTTCCCGATTCAATAACATCAATTATGTATTTGAGAAGCACAACGTTTGAAAGCACCCACGGAAGCTCCGTCATAAGGTCAAAAAGGATTGTAAAAATAATTACGAAAGGTGAATTTCTGAGAATGAATTTCAGCATAAATATGTAATTTGTGAAATTCTCTCTCTTCTGAAGCAGTTTTTCCTTATTGATTTTCTTCATCGTCTTCACCCTCCTCTCTGTAGCCTGAAGCCTGAAGCGTGAACATTTCGCAGTATTCTCCGCCTTTTGCCATAAGCTCCTGATGACTGCCCGTTTCAATGAGCTTACCCTCACGGAAAACAAGGATTCTGTCCGCATTTGCAGCACTTGAAAGACGGTGTGAAATGTAAAGGACGGTCTTGTCCTTTGTTCCTTCAGCAAGTGCATCGTACATCTTTGACTCAGCTACGGGGTCAAGGGCTGATGAAGGCTCGTCAAGAACAGCCACATCAAAATTCTTTGCAAAAAGCCTTGCAATGGCTAATTTCTGAGTTTCACCGCCCGAAAGGGATGCACCTTCGTCATCAAATTCCTTTGTAAGAAGCGTATTCACACCTTCGGGAAGTGTTTCGACTTTATTCATAACACCGCTCTGTGTAAGGGCTTTTTCGGCAAGAGGAATGTTATTTTCATCGGTTTCCTGCATAAGTACATTCTCTGCAACAGTCATTGCAAAGATTCGGTAATCCTGAAAAACACTTGCGAAACGTTCTCTGTATGAAAGAAGATTGTATTCTTTTATGTTCTTTCCGTTATAAAGAATTTCACCCTCCGTTACATCATAAAGACGCATAAGAAGCTTTGAAAGAGTTGTCTTACCTGCACCGTTATGACCGACTACGGCAACGGTTTCGCCCTTGTTGATTTTAAAGGATATATTTTCAAGAGTTTTTTCATCCTTACCCGGGTAAGCGAATGAAACATTACGGAATTCGAGTGTTTCCATTTCTTCCGTATCAGTACCGCCGTCAACGATTTTCGGCTCATAGGCAAGGAATTCTCTCAGACTCTGCACCCAAAGACAATGCTTCTGCTGCATTGTGAAATAACGTGCAAAGTTGTTGATTTTATAACGGCACTGCAGGATAGCCGAAACGAGCACGGAAAAATCCGACACGGGAAGATTTTCAAGTGCCACAAGACGGTAACAGCCGTAACCGAAACCACCTGCAACAGGGATTACATCGCCGAAAAGGTCGCTGAGAATCTCAAGCACGGCAACACGGATGCCGTACTTCTTTATAAGCTTTATATTGTTATCTATTGCATCGCTGAAACGCTTTTTGAGAACAGCAAATATGTTTGTTGTCTTGATTTCCTTTGCAAAATCCTTAAGAAGAACAGTTCTTCTGACATATTCTTTCTGTCTTTCGTAAGGTGTTGTCTCTTTTTCCTTTTTGAATTCTTCTTTGTTCTTGAGAACTCTGAAAATCATAACAAACACGGGACAGATAATGAAAATTATCATCACGGGATCAATTGACATAAGATATGAAACCATAACGATAAGACTTATAAGTGAGCCTATTACCCATGATGGTCCGGCAACGATTCTCTTGAATCCGTGTTTCTCTACAACCCATGTGGCACGGTTGTATTTGTCGAAGAAATCCGGATTTTCATAACAGCCCAGTTCAACCTGTTTTGCCTTGTTGAAAATCATCTCATTTATGTAT
>JAFXFI010000013.1 GCA_017520635.1 Clostridia bacterium | reverse complement strand
TATGCGACTTTTCGTAGGGACGGGCGTCCTCGACCGTCCGCGAAATTTATATAAAACTAACGGCTCGTCGAGGACGCCGAGCCCTACAACGGTTAAATTGACCTCTATGATAAATTATAATTTACGCTCTCTTTTGTTATGAATTTCCACCTCCTGCACCGCAGCACTTTTTATATTTTTTACCGCTTCCGCAGGGACAGGGGTCATTAGGACCTACTTTTTTGCCCTTGTTTCTTACAGGTTCTTTTTTGAGTGTGCCGTCTGAAGATGAGCTTGTTTCAGATGTGACTTTCACAGTCTGCTCACGCTTTGTTTCTTCTTCAGTTCTTACACGTACTGTAAGCATCTGACGCACTGTATCTTCACGGATTGAAATTCTCATTTCCTCAAACATATCATAGCCTTCATTTCTGTAAGCTACGATAGGCTGCTGCTGACCATAAGCACGAAGACCGATACCGCGTTTGAGTTCGTCCATAGCGTCAATGTGATCCATCCACTTTGTATCAACGTTACGGAGTAACACCATTCTTTCAAGTGCGCGCACAAGGTCTGAGCCCATTTCTTTTTCACGTTCATCATAAAGAACATTTGCTCTTTCAAGAAGAAGCTCTTTCATTTCTTCTGAATCAAGAGAACTGAGGTCTGTGAAATCTTCTTCAGTTGTAAGCCAACCTTTGAACTTATCTTTAAGACCTGCAACGTTCCAGTCATTCTTATCGTTTGCAGCAGGACAATAGAAGTCAACGGCATCGTTTACGCATTCATCAAGCATTTTGAGAATTGAGGGCTTAAGCTCTTCACCGTCAAGAACCTGATTTCTCTGAGCGTAAATCAGCTCTCTCTGACGGTTCATAACATCGTCATATTCAAGAACATGCTTACGGGAAGCAAAGTTCTGACCTTCAACTCGTTTCTGAGCGTTTTCGATTGATTTTGTAATCATCTTTGATTCAATAGGCATATCGTCAGGAGTTTTGAGAGTTTCCATAACACTTGTCAGTCTTTCACCACCGAAAAGTCTCATCAGGTCATCCTGAAGTGAAAGATAGAAACGGCTTGCACCCGGGTCACCCTGACGTCCTGAACGACCTCTGAGCTGATTGTCAATACGTCTTGAATCGTGTCGTTCTGTACCGATGATGAAAAGCCCGCCTGCTTCTCTTACTTTTTCTGCTTCGGGAGCAATTTCATCTTTATATTTCTTGTAAAGACGTGTATATTCTTCACGAGCATTAAGAATTTCCTCGTTATCAGTTTCTGCAAAGCCTGTTGCCTCAGCAATAAGCTCTTCATCATACTGCATTCTTCTCATTTCTGCTTTTGCAAGGTATTCTGCATTACCGCCAAGCATGATATCGGTACCACGACCTGCCATGTTTGTTGCAATTGTAACTGCGCCGAATTTACCTGCCTGAGCAACAATTTCTGCTTCTTTGTCATGGTATTTTGCATTGAGAACCTCGTGCTTGATACCTCTCTTTTTAAGGAGAGATGAAAGATATTCTGATTTTTCAATTGAGATTGTACCAACAAGTACAGGCTGACCTTTCTTGTTACACTCCTCAATCTGTTCAATAACTGCATTATATTTTGCAAGTTCTGTTTTATAAACTGAGTCATCAAGGTCCTGACGCTGAATAGGTTTGTTTGTAGGTGTTTCGATAACGTCAAGGCTGTAAATTTCCTGAAATTCTGCACTTTCAGTTTTTGCAGTACCTGTCATACCTGAAAGTTTTGTGTAAAGACGGAAATAGTTCTGGAATGTGATAGTAGCAAGAGTTTTGCTTTCATGCTCAACTTTCACGCCTTCTTTTGCTTCAATAGCCTGATGTAAGCCCTCATTATATCTACGACCAAGCATAATACGACCTGTAAATTCGTCAACAATGAGAACTTCACCGTCTTTTACAACGTAGTCAACGTCTCTTGTCATAACACCGATTGCCTTGATTGCCTGATTGATGTGGTGCTGAATTGTCATATTTTCAGCATCCATAAGGTTTTCAAGTTGGAAGAAAGCCTCTGCTTTCTGAACACCTGTTTTTGTAAGTGTAGCAGTTTTTGCTTTTTCATCAACAACAAAATCGCCGTCTGCAGCTACATCTTCCGCACTTGCTTTTGAGTCAATTTCCTTAACCTTTGTCATTTTAAGGCTCTTTGCAAAACGGTCTGCAAGTTTGTAAAGTTCTGTTGAAGCATCACCTCTGCCTGAAATGATAAGAGGAGTTCTTGCTTCGTCAATAAGGATTGAGTCAACTTCGTCCACAACTGCAAAGTTGTGACCGCGCTGAACTTTATTTTCCTTATACTGAACCATATTGTCACGGAGATAGTCAAAGCCCATCTCGTTATTTGTACCGTAAGTAATATCAGCGTTATATGCTTCACGGCGTTCATCGTTTGTAAGACCGTGAATGATAAGACCTACGCTGAGACCCATGAATCTGTAAAGCTTACCCATCCATTCAGAGTCACGCTTTGCAAGATAATCGTTGACTGTAACGATGTGAACACCTTTGCCTGAAAGAGCATTAAGGTATGCAGGAAGTGTTGCAACAAGTGTTTTACCTTCACCTGTTTTCATTTCTGCAATTCTGCCCTGATGGAGAATGATACCGCCCACAATCTGCACAGGGAAATGTCTCATACCGAGCACACGGTCAGAGGCTTCTCTGCATGCTGCAAATGCTTCAGGGAGAATATCGTCAAGTGTTTCACCCTTTGCAAGACGTGATTTGAATTCAGGAGTTTTCGCCTGAAGTTCTTTATCTGAAAGTTTTTTATATTCGTCCTCAAGAGCAAGAACCTTTTTCTTCAAAGGCTCAATTCTCTTGACTTCTTTTTTTGAGTAATCACCAAAAATGGCTGACAAAAAAGACATTATACTGTTTCTTCCTTTCGGTGCATAGATTTACAGAATATATTCTACCATATATATTTTTATTTTTCAACTTTAAGAGAAAATTTTACAATTTATCAATTATTTCAATTGATAAAAGTTTTTATTTATGTTATCATTTTACAGAGGTGAATTAAGGTGACAGAAAAATTATATTACACCGACCAGTATTTAAAAGAATTTGAGGGAACTGTGACTTCCTGTGAAAAAACTGAGGACGGAAAATATCATACTATTCTTGACAGAACAGCCTTCTTCCCCGAGGGCGGAGGTCAGGATGCAGACTCAGGCACATTGAACAATGTAGAAATTGAATACGTTTTTGAAAAGGGAGATGATGTGTGCCACGTATCTTCCACTCCTTTTGAAATCGGTGAAAAAGTAAAAGGCATCATTGACTTCAAAAAAAGATTTCTCATTATGCAGAAACATTCGGGGGAACATATTTTCTGCGGTGTTGCACACTCCCTTTACGGAGTTGAAAACATGGGCTTTCATATCGGAAGTGAATGTATTACAGTTGATTTTGATAAGCTTCTCACTCCTGAGGAGATAAAAAATACAGAAGAAATCACAAACCGCATTATCTGGGAAAACAGAGAAATCACATCTTCTTTCCCCACTCATGAAGAGGCTGAAAATATTGAATTCAGAAGTAAAAAAGAAATTACGGGACAGATAAGACTTGTGACAATTGAAGGTTGTGATGTTTGTGCCTGCTGTGGTACTCATGTAAAAAACACAGGTGAAATCGGTTCTCTTAAAATTACATCAATTGCAAAGAAACGTTCAGGCACTTCTGTTACAATGCAGGTAGGCGAAGACGCTTACAAGGATTATGCTTCGAAGCATGATGAACTTGCCCGTCTTTCTAATATGTTAGCATTGAAACCTCTTGAAATTGCAGACGGCGTTCAAAGACTTAAAGATGAAATTGCATCTCTCAAATATGAGCTTGCAAAGGTAAAGCTTGAAGCTTTTGCAGAGAAAGTAAAGGAACTTTCAGGACCTCTTGCAGTAGTTTTCGAGAAGGATTTAATGCCTGATGAAGTAAGAAAAATGTGCGATTTACTTGCAGATAAGGTGACAGTTGCCGCAGTTCTCAGCGGAAGTGACGAAACAGGTTACAAATATACTCTCGCATCACGTACAATGGATTTAAGACAGCTTGCAAAGGATTTTAACACAGCTTTATCAGGCAGAGGCGGCGGAAAGCCTGAAATGGTACAGGGAAATGTCAGTGCAAAACAAAATGAAATAGAAGACTTTTTAAGGAGTGCATTACAATGAAAACATTTATTATTCTCGGAGACTCAATAACTGACTGCAGCAGAAACAGGGACGACATCGACTCAATGGGTATGGGCTACCCTGCAGTTGTCGCTGCAACAATCGGCACACAGTATCCTCAGAAATTCAAATTTATAAACGAAGGCATCAGCGGTGACAGAATTGTTGATGTTTATGCAAGAATCAAGCGTGATATTCTCAATCAGAAGCCTGATTACCTTTCAATCCTTATCGGCATTAACGATGTATGGCACGAGCTTAACGATAAAAACGGTGTTGCTGCACCTAAGTTTGAAAAAATTTATTCAATGCTTATCGAAGAAATAAAGGAAGAATTACCTGAAATTAAAATTTTCATTCTTGAGCCTTTCGTAACACCGGGCACAGCAACAGATGAAAAAATTGAAATTTTCCGTTCTGAAGCAAAGCTCCGTTCAGAGGCAGCAAAGAGAGTTGCAGATAAATTTGACCTTACATTCATTCCCCTTCAGTGTGTTTTCGATGAAGCAATGACAAAGGCTCCCGCTTCATACTGGACTCGTGACGGCGTTCATCCCTCAACAGAAGGTCACGGACTTATTGCAAACGAACTTGTAAAAGCAGTTTTATAAATGCAAAATGCAGAGTGCAAAGTTCAGAGTTTTGCATAAAAAAAGGACTATGGAAACATCCATAGTCCTTTTAATTTTATATATGTTACGCTTTTACTTTTTCTTCTTTTTTGCCTGTGAATTTCTGAAGCAGTATCAGTAACACAATAAGTGCAACGCCTACAGCGTCAGTTGCGATACCGGGAATTACCATGCAAAGACCGCCTGCAAGAGCCATAACCCTCTGCCACCAAGGCATGTTTTTCAGCAAGTAGCCTTCCATACCTGCAGAAACCATGAAGATACCGATAACTGCTGTGATAACAAGAAGCACGATTTCGTACCAGGGCTTGTCAGCACCGATAATAAGCATTTCGGGACTGAATGCAAAAATGTAAGGTACGATGAATGCTGTGATTGCAAGTCGTGTTGCAGTAACGCCTGTTTTCATGGGGTTTGACTTTGCAATTGCTGAACCTGCATACGCTGCAAGAGCAACGGGCGGTGTAATATCTGCAACAATACCGAAATAGAAAACAAACATGTGTGCTGCAAGAACGGGAATATCAAGACTTCTCATAAGAATAGGTGCTACCATTGATGCCATGATAACATAGTTTGCTGTTGTAGGAACACCCATACCGAGAACAATGCACATAATCATTGTAAGTGCAAGAGCAAAAATCGGATGAAGCTGGGAAGCAGACTGAACAAGTGATGAAAGAACATTTGCAAGCCCTGTCTGCTGAACCATTGCAGAAATACATCCTGCAACTGCACAAGCAAGAGCAACACCGATTGCATTCTTTGTACCGTTTGCAAGTGACTGAATGTAAAGAGAAATTTCAAATTCAAATTTCTTATGTGCGATTGATTTAATAACGCCTTCAATAAGCTTCACACCGATTGCAACTAAAATTGCAGTAATAGCTGCTTTTGCAGGTGAGAAATAGTTCATTGCAACAACAAGAGCTACAACAGGGAGAAGAAGATAACCCTTTTTAGCCAGAAGCTTGAAAAAATTGGGGATTGATTCTTTAGGAAGACCTTTAAGACCAAGTTTCTTTGCTTCGAAGTGAATCATCATGAAGATGCCTGTGAAGTAAAGAACTGCAGGAAGAATGGCTGCAATTGCTATCTGTGAATAAGGAAGACCCGTATATTCAGTCATAAGGAAGGCTGCTGCACCCATAATAGGAGGCATAATCTGACCGCCTGTTGATGCTGCTGCTTCAACTGCTGCTGCAAATTCAGGTTTATAACCGCAACGTTTCATTGTAGGGATTGTAACAGAGCCGCTGCCTACTGTGTTTGCAACTGAAGAGCCTGAATACATACCCTCCATTGCACTTGAAATAACCGCAACCTTTGCAGGACCGCCTGTTGATTTACCTGCAATTGAGTTTGCAAGGTCAACAAAAAATGCGCCGATTCCCGACTGTTCAAGGAATGATGCAAAAATAATGAACAGAACGATAAATGATGCACATACATTAAGCGGTGTACCTGCAATACCTTCTGTTGTATAGAAGAGCTTATACATAATAACTCTCAGAGGATTTCGGTCAACAACAATGAATGCATAAGCAATGAATGCTGCTGAAACACAGACAATAGGAAGACCTACAACACGTCGGCAGGCTTCAAACAATAACACCGTACCTAAAATTGCAATTGCGATGTCAATTTCTGTGATTCTTGATGCTTTTGCAACGATTGCTTCGCAGTTGATTGCATAGTAGAAAAACGAACCTGCACCGAGTACCGCTAAAATATAATCATAGAAAGGAACATGATTTATTCTTTTCTTTTCTTTCTTTCTTACGGGGTAGATTATAAATGCCATGAAAACAATGACACCTATAAACCATGACATTTTCTGTCTTTCCTCCATTGTACCTGTCCAACCGTCAAAGATAACGTAGAGGGAGAAAAGCACCATTGCTGCTTTTATGATTTTTTCAAATATTCCTTTAAAGTGTCGTGTGTTTGACTCTTTGTCAAATTCCGCCATCAATTCGTCAACGTTAATAACCTCGTCCTCATCAGCCTCCATGGCGATGGGCTTTGTGTTTGTATCTGACATATTCACTTTCCTTTCGTCAGAATTTCTAATCCATCGACAATTTCAAAAACAACCCTTGCGTTTCTTCCGCACATATCTCTCAGGCTGATTTCTTCACCGTCAAATGTGAGTATATGGTCGGATACCGTGCCGACTATATATCTCAACGGGTCATAGGTTATGTCAAAACCCGTTATAATCATATTTCCCTCTTCATCATAGGTCATTTTCTGGTTGCCCTCAAGGGCAGTCTGTACTCCTGCGCCGAATGACCGATAAAGGGTGGAATATGCTTTGATTTCGCCATTTTCAATTATATAAGTATCTTTGACGGGTGTCTGATTTACAGAATGAACGAATTCAACTGAAAACATAAGTCCGTCATCGGCTTTTTCTGTTATGTATCTCTTACCGGTATCAGAATCATACAACACAAGATAATCTGCCGACAATACTTTTATAACGAAAGCAGCCGCTGTAATGCTTAACATTAAAACGGCTGCTGCGATTAACCTTTTTCTGAAGTTAGCCGAAAGCCGAAAGCTCATCAGCTGATTGCGCCAACCTCTTTAAAGTATCTTTCTGCACCGGGATGGAAAGGAACAGAGATGCTTGATACTGCATACTCATTGCTCATTTCTGCAGCTTTTTCGTGTGAGTATTCGTCTTTGTTCTCATAGATTGCTTTTGTAAGCTGATAAACTGTTTCTTCATCAAGGTCGTTGCTTACGATGAATGTTGCTTTAACTGCAACTGTTGTAGCATCTTCATCAACACCTTTGTATGTACCTGCAGGAACTGTGTATTCAGCATAGAAGCCGTATTCATCTTTAAGTTCTGCAAGATGTTCTGCATCAATTTCAACGAGAACGATACCTGTTGTTGTTGAAAGGTCAGTAATAGCAACTGTAGGTGCACCTGCTGTGCAGAAGAATGCATCAATCTTACCATCCTTGAGAGCATCTGCTGATGCCTGGAAGCTGAGGTTCTGCTTGTCGATATCTTCAAATGTAACATCGTAAGCACCGAGAATCTGCTGAGCATTGAATTCAACACCGCTACCGCTGTCGCCTACTGAAACCTTTTTGCCTTTAAGGTCAGCAACTGTTTTGATGCCTGAATCAGCTCTTGCAACAATCTGGCAAACTTCAGCATAAGCTGCGCCGAGAGTTGAGAAAGATTTGATTGCGCCAACGTCTTCAAAAAGTGATGTACCGTTGAATGCATAGTCCATAACGTCGTTCTGAACGATAGCCATATCAACAACGCCGTCATCGATATCAAGGATGTTAGCCTTTGATGCACCTGATGACTGAATCATAAGCTGTGCACCTGTTTTTTCTTTAAGAAGAGAAGAGATAACATTACAGAAACCGTAATATGTACCTGTTGAACCGCCTGTACCAACATTGATGTTGATTGATGAAATGTCACCGCCTGTAGGTGTGTCGCCTTCTGCAGGTTTGTCTCCGCATGCTGTTAAGAAAAGCATTGAGAAAGCGAGAATTGCTGCAAGAATAACTGCTAATTTTTTCTTCATAATAGGGCCTCCTGAATTTTATTTACTGAAATGCAGAACACTTCAATATATTAGAGTATGTCTATTATAAACTATATTTTCTGTTTTTGCAATAGTTTTCACATATTAATCAAAATTAATATAAAAAATTATGTATTTTTATGCATAGAGATGAATTTTCTGACAGAACAATTTTATCAGAAACATAAAACCGACAAAAAGTTCAGGAACTCTTTGTCGGCTATTTGTTGCCTTTTATTTTATCCCAATACTCCTTGAAGGCCTGTTCGTTTTTGTTTTCTCCGGGAGTATAGTATTTTTTATTTTTAAGCTTATCGGGAAGATATTGCTGAGGTACCCAATGATTTGGATAATCGTGTGGGTATGTATAGAACTGACCTTTGTTCTGATTATCTTCACCGTCAAAATGCTTGTTCTGAAGATTTCTCGGTATGGGACCTGAATTACCTGCCCTTAAATCAGCTGCTGCCATATCGTAAGCAAGGTATGCAGAATTTGATTTAGGACTGTTGCACACAAGCACAACTGCATCTGCAAGAGGAATTCTTGCTTCGGGAAGTCCTACCATAAGGGCTGAGTCAACTGCCGCTTTCACAATGGGAATTATCATGGGGTATGCAAGTCCCACATCCTCACATGCACACACAAGAAGTCTTCTGCAGGCTGAGGGTAAATCCCCTGCTTCAAGAAGTCTTGCAAGATAATGGAGTGCCGCATCGGGGTCTGAGCCTCGCATTGATTTCTGAAAAGCCGAAAGAATATCGTAATGCTCGTCACCCTCACGGTCATATTTCATTGCACTTTTCTGTGTAAGCTCTTTTACTGTTTCAAGAGTAACACATCTCTTCCCGTCCCTGAGTCTTGTGGAAAGAACGCTCAGTTCAACGGTGTTAATGGCTTTTCTCACATCACCGCCACAGCCTGATGCAATATGTTTCAAAGCAGCTTCTTCAACTTCAATAGCCTCACCAAGATGTTCTTCGTAAAGTCTGAAGCCGCGTTTTACTGCCCTTTGAATATCTTCTGCATCAACTGACTTGAACTCAAACACGGTTGAACGGCTGAGAATTGCATTGTAAACGTAAAAATAGGGATTTTCTGTTGTAGATGCAATAAGAGTAATTGAACCGTTTTCAATATATTCAAGGAGTGACTGCTGCTGCTTTTTATTGAAATACTGAATTTCGTCAAGGTAAAGCACAACGCCGTTAGGGCTCTGGAAGGTATCAAGACTTGCCACAATTTCCTTTATATCGGAAATTGAAGCGTTTGTACCGTTAAGCTTACAGAAGCGTCTGTTTATGTTTTTGGCAATAATCTCAGCAAGTGTGGTTTTACCCACACCTGAGGGCCCGTAGAAAATAAGGTTGGGAATATTCCCGCTGTCAAGAATATTCCTGAGTGCCTTACCTTCGTCAAGAAGATGGTGCTGACCTACCATATCTTCAATTTTTGAAGGTCTTATCATATCTGCAAGCGGTGAAGACATTCGGTTGCACCTCCTTTTTATTTACATTAATGCCTGTGAAAAAATCATCTGCAAAAGGTAGTAAACTGACATTCCTATAAGAAATGCGTTGAGAAGTGATGTTCCGCCCTTTGCATAAAGATATGTGAAATATGCTGCGTTGTTAGGAGAAATCTCCTTGATTTTACTTACGGTGTTTTTAATATGGCCAAGATAAAATTTATTGGCGAAAATTCCACCGATAAAATTTATTACGGGAATAAGGAGAAGAAGCCCTGCCATAGTCATAACTTCCGTAGGATGACCTTCCACACCCTTTGAAATAAGCTCTGCAACATGTGTGTAGAAAGCTTCATCAACAGTTTCCTGCATGAGTGCATCCTGATTTTCAAGAATAAAGCTGAATGCCTCACCGCAGATTTTCACATAAAAAGTCATTACAAAGCACATTACTGCTACGATTAAGCCTATAAAAGCAAAGCCTGCTTTGTAAATCTTTCTGAAGAAAAACCACAGCGGTCCGAAAATAAATGCAGCAAAATTAAATCTGGGTTTTCTGTTGTTGACTTTTGCGTCAAGGAAAGTTTTTACATAGCTTTCTTTCTTTTTCTGAATGAACGCTGCTGCTTCAGCCACAGTTACAGTTTTTTCTGCATCAATGAAGTCGTTATCGTCAACAGGCTTTCCTTCAATAAACACAGAACCCTCTTTCGGTGGCTGAAACTGTTTGACTAACTCTTCATTAAGAATCATTCCGCAGTTTGAACAACTGAATGCTTTCTTTTTATTCACCGCACCGCATTCGGGACAAGTGACGGTTTCTTCTTCATTTTCACTCTGTACAGTTTCAGGCTGTGCAGGTTTTTCAGGTTCTTTTTTCTCAGAGCTCTGCCACACAAAACCTTCTTCGTGCAGATGCTCGTTTGCACAATTTCCGTTTTGGGTAAAACAGCTTCTGTGATGAGGAGTTGCACACTCAGGGCATACAACAACTTCATCATCTTCTTTAAAAAACTCGCCGCAAACGGAACATTTTTCGTTTTCGTATCTCATATTCTTTACCTTGCTTTTGTTTCATTTTTTTCGCTTGTAAGCAAATAAGACAAACTCCAGAGGATAAGTCCTATAAACAACATAAGCATAAACACCCATGCTGAAGAAAGATTTATTGTCTGTATGTTGACAATAGCACCCAACATTGGAATATTGAACAATCCGCCCAATGTCACCTGTCCGCTGAGAATAGGTGCCACCATTTTATTGAAGCTTACCATCATGCCTATAAGAGACACAATACCAAGACCTCCACAAATAAACGAAGGTGATTTTTTGCTTGTAACGATTGAAATTATCCCTGAAACAAGAGCAATGACGAGAGTCAGTATAAAGAATACTGCAAAGCACTTAGCAAAAGGAACAAGGAGCAACAAAGCTTCATTTTCTCCTCCATTTGCAAACATCTCTTTCAGATTCAGATTGAAGCCGTCAATAAACTGAGTATAAATTTCATAGAGGCTGAAGCTGTCTTCTGTCAGACCGTTATCCTGCTGATTAAGTATTTCGGTAGGCAGGTCATAAATCCAATGAACAATGTCCGTAAAAAATGCAACGATAATTACCGTAAAAGAAAGAAGTGCACGTACAATTCTGTCTGCTATTTTCATAGGTTTTACCTACTTTCTTTTATTTTGCAGGTTTCCATGAGGAATTAAGACCTACTGTTCTGTTGATTACAAGATTCTCGGGGGTGCTGTCTTTATCAACGCAGAAATAGCCCTGTCTCATAAACTGGAACATATCTCCCTCTTTGATGTTTCTTAAGCCCCCTTCAAGGACGCTGTCTTTGAGAACAACGAGGCTATCAGGATTAAGGTTATCTTTAAAGCTTCCCTTTGATTCATCTGAGGGATTTTCAGCATTGAAAAGTCTGTCGTAAAGACGTACTTCTGCTTTAACACAGTCATCCGCACTTACCCAATGGAGTGTACCCTTGACCTTTCTTCCGTCAGGTGTTTCACCACCACGGCTTTCAGGGTCATAAGTACAATGAAGGCAAGTAACGTTGCCGTCTTCATCTGTTTCATAGCTGTTACAAGTGATATAATATGCACTCTTAAGACGAACTTCATTACCGGGGAAAAGTCTGAAATACTTTTTCACAGGCTCAACCATGAAGTCATCCTGTTCAACGTAAAGGTTTCTTGAGAAAGTAACCTCTCTCTTGCCAAGTTCAGGTTTATCGGGGTTATTTTCAACTTCAATAACTTCTGTCTGTCCCTCGGGATAATTGTCGATAACAACTTTAAGAGGACGGAGTACTGCCATAGCTCTCGGTGCATTCTGATTAAGGTTATCTCTTACACATGATTCAAGAAGACCGTAGTCAACTACTGAGTATGCCTTTGAAACACCGATTTTGCTACAGAAATCACGGATTGCCTCTGCAGGATATCCGCGTCTTCTCATACCGCTGAGAGTTGCCATACGGGGGTCATTCCAACCGCTTACAATGCCGTCATTTACAAGAGCAAGACATTTTCTTTTACTTGTAAGCGAATAGTTAAGGTTAAGTCTTGCAAATTCAATCTGTCTTGGTGCTTCTTCAAGACCAAGCTCCTTTAAGAACCAGTCATAAAGAGGTCTGTGGTTTTCAAATTCAAGTGAACAGAGTGAGTGTGTTACCTTTTCTGCAGCATCTGAAAGAGGATGTGCAAAATCATACATGGGATAAACGCACCATTTGTCACCTGTCTGATGATGTGAAACGTGAGCAATTCTGTAAATTACAGGGTCACGCATGTTGATGTTGGGAGAAGCCATATCAATTTTTGCACGGAGAACTCTTGCACCGTCAGGGAATTCACCTTCTGTCATTCTTCTGAAAAGGTCAAGGTTTTCTTCAATTGAGCGGTTTCTGTAGGGGCTTTCTTTACCGGGCTCTGTGAGAGTACCTCTGTATTCCCTCATTTCCTCTGCTGTAAGGTCACAAACGAACGCTTTGCCCATTTCAATAAGCTTTACTGCACATTCATAGATGAAATCGAAATAGCTTGATGCATAATAGCAATCGTTCCATTTGAAACCGAGTCATTCAATATCTTCCTTGATAGCATCAACATATTCCATATCTTCCTTGCTGGGGTTTGTATCGTCAAGACGGAGATTGCAGATGCCGTTATATTTCTTTGCCGTTGCAAAGTTGATGCAGATAGCCTTTGCGTGTCCGATATGAAGATATCCGTTAGGTTCCGGAGGGAAACGGGTCTGTACACGTGAGTAAACGCCGTCCTCAAGGTCTTTATCTATGAAATCATGGATAAAGTTTGATGATATTTCTTTTTCCTTTTCTTCAATAATTTCTGCCATTATTTTCAAGTCCTTTCATTACAGGCTGTTTATACATTCGTCAATTCTTGACATTACTTTTTCTTCACCGAGAAGCTGCATGATTGAGTAAAGGTCAGGTGTATTTCTTCTTGATGTCATTGCGATTCTGATTACTGTTGAAACGTCACCTACATGGCCTTTGAATGCATCGGGATTTTTCTTGTATTCCTTAACGTTGGGAGTAAAGCCGAGACCCTCGCACATATCTTTGATACGGCTGAACCACATATCTTTATCGTCAGATGCATTGTAAGTATTTTTGTAAGTTTCAAGAATAGCTTTTGCATCCTCAGGAGAAACATTTTCGGGCATTGTGTAATCGGGAGTGTAAATTTCATCGTAGAAATATTCCACGTAGGGTTTGATGTCACTCCATTTTGAAATATCTTTACGGGGTTTGTTGCCACCTCTGTCAATAGAGAGAATACCCTGTGCATATTCTTTGTCGGCATTGAAAAGATTATAAAGCTCTTCGTCTTTTTCTTCTGCCCAGAGAAGTGTTTTCTCAAGAACTTCTTCTGCAGTCATTACAGAAATAACGTTTTTACTTACGTCAACAAGCTTTACAAGATCAAATAAAGCACCGCTTGCGCTCATCTTTTTAAGGTTAAAGGGGAATGCTGAAGTATCCGCTGTGGGATTTGCTTTTCTCCAGTCCTCAAAGTTTGAGTTTGCAATTGTAAGAAGATATTCAATAACACTTTCCTTGGGATAGCCCTCGTCAAAGTAGAATGTTACTGCTGCTTCGGGGTCTTTACGTTTTGAAAGCTTTCTCTTGCCGCCGTTCTCCTCTTTCATAATGGGAGAAATGTGAGAGAATTTAGGCACTTTGAAGCCGCAGCATTTAAAGAGCTGAATGTGAACGGGAACAGATGAAATCCATTCGTCACCACGGACAATGTGTGTTGTTCTCATAAGATGGTCGTCCACAGCGTGAGCAAAGTGGTATGTGGGAATGCCGTCAGTTTTGAGAAGAACAACATCCTGAATGTTTTCGGGCATTTCAATTTTGCCCTTGATTACATCTTCAAAAGTAATTCTGTTTTCTTTATTACCGGGTGAACGGAGTCTGAGAACATATCCTTTACCCGCTTTGATATTTTCTTCAATTTCTTCAAAGGAAAGGTCTCTGCAACGTGCATATTCACCGTAGTAGCCTTTATCATCAAGGTTCTTTTCTTCCTGCTCTGCACGGATGGCATTGAGCTCTTCCTCACTGCAGAAGCAAGGATATGCAAAACCTTTTTTAACAAGCTCTTTTGCAAAGCATTGGTAAATATCTTTTCTCTTGCTCTGCTGATAAGGACCGTAAGAACCCTTTTCTTCATTGAAGCCGACAACACCCTCTTCGGGAGTCATGCCAAAAGCAGAAAGTCCTTTTATGATTTCTGAAACGCCGTCTTCGATTTCACGTTTCTTGTCAGTATCCTCAATTCTGAGGAAGAATACACCGCCTGTTGTTGTGGCAGAAAGCTTTGAACACATGGCAGCAAAAAGTCCGCCAATGTGCAGGAAGCCTGTGGGACTGGGAGCAAAACGAGTAACTCGTGCGCCCTCTTTAAGTCCTCTGTCTTTATACATTTCTTCGTACTCTTCAGGTGTTTTTGTGATGTGACCGAAGAGAAGTTCTGCAAGTTTAATATTATCTGTCAAAGGTAATCTCTCCCCAATTATATTTACATTACATTATGACAGAAAAATCAGATTTTTTCAAGTAAAAATTGCATGTTTTTGAGAATATATGCAGATTTTCTGCATTTTTACCAAATGTGAGCAAATAATAAAGGCGAGGTGATACAAATGGACATAAAAGATTTGCCCGCAGGCTTTGCAATGGCTCTCTCACGCAACCCTGATGCCCTGGCCCGTTTCGGAAAAATGCCGGAAGATGAGCAAAAAAAAGTAGTTGAACACGCACGTTCTGTAGGTTCAAAACAAGAAATGCAGGTTCTCGTCTATGATTTGTCAAAGAACTGATTTTTTCAACGAAAAATCCCCTCAGTCATTTTCTTGCGAAAATGCCAGCTCCCCTTGCATTTTCAAGGGGAGCCTGAAACCGAATCTCAGTGATAAATTATAATTTATCATAGAGGTCAATTTAACCGTTGTAGGGCTCGGCTTCCTCGACGAGCCGTTAGTTTTATATAAATTTCGCGGACGGTCGAGGACGCCCGTCCCTACGAAAAGTCACATAATATCAATGAGTATACCGTAGGGAAGACCTTTACGGTCTTCCCTGAATTTTGTATAAAACCTGCAAAATTAATGGCAACACCGTAGGGGACGGGTTTCCCGTCCCAAATTAAATCTCATGAAAACTTGCGGGAGCCGAAACGACTCCCCTACGTTATGAAATTGAATATACAGATAAATTATAAGTGAGACTAACCTTGCCATTTTGTTGTCATCCTTGAGCGTAGCGAAGGATCTCAAAATGGCAACACATGAATCAATTCCAAACGAGATTCTTCGCTTCGCTCAAGAATGACGAGTTTGGAATTGTTGTGTTAAATTATAATTTATCTGTATGCCCCCTGCTACACAAAAAAGCTCTCTTGGAAACAAGAGAGCTTTTGGTTTTAATCTGTATTGTCAAAAATTATGCAAAGAGGTTTTCAAAGAAGTTTTTGATAACTGCGAAGATATAGTTGAAGAAATCAACAAAATCACTTGCAAATTCTATTTCTGATTCTGCACCTGCACCGAATGCGTCAGCACCGATATTAATGCTGTCTGTTGCTGCGTTGCCGTAGAAGTCTGTTGCACCCATATCATCTTCAGCTTTTACGCCTTTGCCAAGACAGGGAGAGCTTGATGCGATGATGTAGTTGTCTCTTATTGATGTGCCTTCAACTGTACCGTCAAAAGCATAAGCAAATCTGGGGTTCTTTCTGATTGAACCTCTGTCGCCCTTACTTGTCCAGTAGTAGCAGTTGTTGTCGCCCTCTGATACAGCAACTTTTTCGCCCATAAGCATCCAGAAGATGTTGTTGCTTGCTTTTGCTGTAAGGTCGAGTGATGTTGCATCAACAAATGTGTTATTGTAGATAAGAAGTTCTGCTGCATCAACCTTTGAGTAACCGTCACGAACTGATACGTTGTAGCGAACTCTACCTGTTGCATTTTCTGCATAAATGAGAGCGTGGTTATCTGTTGACCATACTTTTTCAATTGTTACGTTAGCTGCATCAACAACCATGAAAGCTGCTGCAATTGTGCCGTCATAGTTTACTGCTTCTGCAAGTGTACCTGACTTAGCAACTGTACCGCCTGATACTACAACATCGTCTGCTGCGTTAACAACAACAGCTACATCTGAAATTTCTGAGAATGTGCAGTCAATAACTTCAACACCTGTTGATGCTACTTCGCCTTCTTCAAGAGCTGAGCTGTCTGCTACAACACCTGCGCGGCATTTTGTGAATGAACAGCCTGAAACTGTTACACCGTCACAGCCTGTACCAACATAAACTGCTGAACCCTTTGCTGAAAGTGCTGTTGTATCCATTTCAAGGAAGGTTTCAATTGCAGAGCCGTCTTCGTTATAAGTAGGTTTACCGTCTTCACCAAGAACGGGAACGGGTTTGATGTAATCTGTGAAGCCTACTTCTGAGAAAGTAACATTTTCGACTGTTACATTTTTACAGCCTTCAACTACGATACCGTTGCTGAGTGATGTAACTGTAATGTTTTTAACTGTAACATATTCACAGTCAACAACAGAAATTGCGGGAGCTTCATTTGTACCCTCTATTTTTTTATTACCAACGCTTGCAGACTCAGTAACGATTACGATAGGTGTTTCTGCTGTACCCTTAAGTCCTTCAAAAGGAAGTGCTGTTGTATCTGCTTTTATGTTAAGGTTAACAGCTGAATATTCGCCTGATGCTGCATATTCATTGATTTTATCGATGATTGCTGTTCCTACAGTTGTGTTAACGGTTCCGACTTTAACCTCTGTTTCAGGTTTTAAAACATCAAAGTGCCAGGGCTTAGATAAGTTACCGTGAGTTTCATCAACTACAACTTCTTTGAGCGTTCTGTCAAATTTAAGACCATAGTTCTTTTCTGTACCGAGATATTTGTTAAGTACAGGTTTTGCTTCGGGTTCTGTAATTTCTTCAGCAAATACTACTGTAGAAAAGCTGAACATTGTGACAAACATTGCGATTGCCATGAAAATTGATAATACTTTTTTCATTTGGATTTCTCCTCCTTAAAATTTTTCAGTTAATTTTCATACTGAATTAACTGTAATGCACTTTGTATCGTATCATAAATTCCGGCAGATGTCAAGGAAAAAATGGCACTTCCGTAGGCTGCTTCTTCCTTATGCTTCGGAATTTTTATATCCATGCCGAAATATCCCGACACAATACGCTGTAATGTTTTGTTTTTTCTGATGCCGTTGCCTGATGCGATAAGCGTGCACGGTCTTTCTTCACAGATAGAAGCTCCGTTTTCATACATTTCATGAAGTTCTTCTGCCATTCCGTTCATTACTCCGTAAACGAAGTGTCCCGGTGTGAAATTGTCAATTCCGAGATTTTCCACTTTTGCTCTGTCTTCGGGATTTTCTCTCGTTCCGCAGAATAAAGTTGAAAAACTGATAGGATTTTCAACCTTTTCCGTTTTTTCAAGGAATGAGTCAATACCTTTGTAAGCAGAGGTAACTTTTTCACCCGTTACCATTTCTGCGGTTTCACGGAAAAACTTTTCAAGCAAAGCAAATGCTCTGCCTCCGCAGAGAGACGAACCGACCATGATTCTGTTTTCACCGATACAAGGTCTTATTTCAAGACCTGCAGGTGCTTTTTCTGATTTGGTCGCAAAGGAAATCTGACTGCCCGTTCCTACATTTACAAGAAGACATTTTTCTATATCGCTGACAGAACCGAGGAAGCTTGCCTGATTGTCACCGATGGCAACGCTCACGGGGATTTTTCCGTTCTTTCTGCCGAGAATCATGTTTTCATCTGTAACTGCAGGGAACATTTCAAAGGTGAGTCCCGCTTTTTCGATTGCACATTTATCGAAACATGCATTTTTTATATCAAACAAGCCGTAGCTTGCCGCATCCGATGTATGCATTACAGGTTCACGAAGACCTGCCAGCTTCATTGCAACATAATCATGTATCGTACAAATCTTAACTGCAGTCTCAGGTACCATATTGTTTTCATTATGATAAAAATATGTTGCGCCGCCAAAGCCTGATGCCATTTTATAGCCTGTTAAAGCTGTAAGATACTGTGCATAGCTTACACCGTCTTTGTAAATTTCATTTGCAGATGCATCCTGCCAGATATAAAGTCCGCTGACAGCATCTCCCTTTTCATTAATATATAGAAGACCATGCATCTGTCCCGTTACACCGATTGAAACGATGTCGTCATACTCAGAGATTAGTTCATCTACAAGAGACATTGCTTTTGAAAGAATCTTTTCAGGGTTCTGAATTTTTTCAAAAGGCTTTGTGTTATCAAGGAAAGTATCATTAGGGAGAGTTATGCTTTTCAGCACATCTCCCTTTTTGGCATCAAGAACCACAGCACATACAGTTGTTGTTCCTATATCAAGTCCTATAACCTTCATATTATAACCTCGTTGATTCAAGATCAAGACGTTTGATGATATCCTGCTGAATTGCAGGAGAAAGATCAAGGAAGTTTACAAATGTTCCGTGAATTCTCATAATGTATACTCCGCTTGGTGCATATTTCTGAGGGTCAGCAAGAACTTTTCTGAGAGTTTCGGGAGTTGTGACGTTTACATATAAATAGAAAGGAGCAATATCTTCATTAAGGTCATTGAAGAAAAGAGGAGTAATAACTCTTTCGCCAAACTCAGCGCCCTTATCCTCATATTCTTTACCTGAGAAGAATTTGGGGTCTACACCGAAGTGTGATGCATAACCGCCGCAGAATTTTTCAAAGGGAAGCTTGAAGGTTGAAAGCATTCTGAAGCCGAGACCTGAACCAGCTTCACCGTAAAGTGGGTCTACACCGTAGCCAAGCTGTTCACGTGCTTTTCTTCCGTCAGGAGTTGCACCAACCCAGTAACCGTAAGTAAGATGAGTTGACGGACTTGACCAGTCAGGACGGAAAGGATTGCCGAGATAGTTTTTCTTTGATGCAATCATGTCTGAAATCTTTGATGCAATTTCTGCTGCTTCTCTGTCAACAACTACATTGTTATTGCCAAATTTGGGACATGACTGAAGATAAGCTCTCAGCTCTTCCTCACCCTCAAAATCGTTTTTCAGAGCATTAAGAAGTCTTTCAGCATCGTCGGGATAATCTTTCAGGAAACAGTCAATTGCAACAAATGAGTCTGCAATAATTGAAAGGCCATGAATGAGACATCCGCTGCCGTTATATTTTGTGCCCTGTTCTTTTGTATCACGCATGTCGATACCTGTTTCAACACCACCCATGAACACACTAAGGAAGGGTACGGGAAGGTTGGAAAGTGCAATTGATGCACCGTTTGCGGCATCACACATTTTGTCTGCAAAATAGTCTGCATTTTTATAGAATTCTTCACGGATATTCTGAAGAAGTTTTTTAGCATCAGTTTCTGTTGTTACAGTATCAATTTTTTTACCTGTAATTGTTGAACATCCGTTATTAAGAACAAGTTCAAGAATTTTGGGGAGATTGAACCATGAGTTTGTTGTGTTACCATTGTCTTTACCCATGATAAGAGGTTCCTGACATCCTGCAACAGAATAATCTTCAAGGTCTTCCGCATCTTTACCTGCATTTTTGAGAACTGCAAAAAGCGCATCGTCATTGAAAAGCGAAGGAGTAAGCACACCGGGAGTAAAGAAGAATTTGCCCATTTCACGGTACATTTCTTTGGGTGTGTTTTTATGTAACTTAGCTGAGAGGATGGGCTGAGGAAGGTTCATATCATAGTAAGCATCCATGAGAGCAAATGAAGTTTCGTTTGTAAGGTCTGTACCATCGTTTGCTTTACCGCCTACAAGAACGCTCTGTGAAATTGCCCAGCTTCTGTCTGCAACATTGAAGAATACAAGGAAATGTTTGAGAAGTGATGCGGTTGTTTCTCTGTCTTCACCGCTCATTTTTCTGTAAGGCTCGAAAATTCTGTCAGCGTTACCTACTGAGAATGCAAAGGGATTGGGAGCCTGTTCAAGACACATTACCTGCCACAGAAGAATGAAGGACTGAATTGCTTCGTAAAGACTTTCAGCACCTTTTGCGGGAACTTTTCTGAGAGTTTCTGACAGAAGTGAAAGCTGTGATTTTCTTTCTTCGTCAGCATCTGCCATTTTACTTTCTGCAATTTCTGCATATCTTTCCGCAAGACGTTTTGTACTTTCAAGAGTGATGATAAATGCTTCGTAATTTGTTTTCTTTTTTTCATTTGTTTCTGCTGATAATTTTTCTTTGATATCAGCAATGATTTTATCAAGACCGTATTTGAGAACAGGTCTGAAATCAGGAATAAGATGTCCTGTTACCTGCTCGATGAAGAATGCAACTTCACCTGTGTAGTCTTCGTATTTATTGTACATTTCCATAAGAGTTCTTACATAATCTGTTTTCTTGGTGAACTCTCTGACAGCGTCGATTCTTTCTTTGGGGAATTCTTCATTGGGTTCAATGTCATTATAAACTGCCGTAGGGTCGCAGTAACCTGAGAAAGTCTCCACACGGAAAGAGGGGTTAATAAGAGCATAACTTCTTGCAAAAGCATCCCTCTGTGTACCTGCAAAAACAGCATTATCGCTGATTGAAAGAGGAAGTCTTTCGATAATTGCTTCGAGTTCCTTTGCTGCTCTCATTTCTTTATCAAGAGATGCGAATTCCTCGCTGTGGAGAAAGGCAGTTTCTCTTGCAATAAGCCATCCGTCAAGGCGCATAAGACTTCTTTCCTCTTTGAAAAGAGCCTTTGCTTTGTCGGTAATTTCGTTCTGTTTGTAGATTTCTTTGATTATCATGCCAATCACCCTTTATGTTTTGATTATAGAAATTCCGTTCCTTTTAAGAACGTCAACAAATTCTGTATATTCTTCATCAGACACATGACCGTCTGTCATTTTATATTCCATACCGCACTGTGTCCATTTATCCTTTCCGTACTCATGATACCTGAGTACCTCAACCTGAATTTTTTCATTGCCGAAACTTTTGATAAGCTCTGCAAATTTTCCGGCATCTTGTGATGTTGAATTGAAACCTCCCACAAGGGGAATATGTATAAGGAGTTGTTCCCTGTCTTTCGAAACTTTTCTTATGTTTTCAATTGTCTTTTCATTTGATGTACCGATTACATTCTTATGCTTTTCTGCATCGTAATGCTTCAGGTCAACTATCATATAATCAACAAGTTCACTCAGACTGACAAAAGACGGATGTGATGCATTTGTTTCAATTGCCGTGTTTATACCTGCTTCTTTACATTTAAGTAAGAGTTCTCTCAATGCATCAAATTGAAGTGTAGGCTCACCACCTGTAAAAGTAACTCCACCGCCTGAGAACATCATCATCTTTCCCGAAAGAATTTCCGAGAAGACCTCGTCTGTATCATGTTCTGTACAGGAAAGTTTTTCTTTGCCGTCAACCGTCATTTTTGCACCGTCACGTGCAATACTTTCAGGGTTTGAACACCATGGACAAAAGAAGTTACATCCTTGCAGATGATACACAAGTCTGTTGCCCGGACCATCCTGAGAAAAGTTGAAACCTTTATGTAAAATTTTAATTTTCATAAAAATTCACCATACTAACCTATTGTGAGAAAATTATATCATAATTTATTATCATTGTCTATAAACAACAGTTAAAAAATATTTGTAAGTATATGTTGATTTTGACTATAAAAAATGATATGATATATTGGAATAAGGATTTTTTCTTAAGGAGTTGAAATATATGAAATACGCAGTTATTCTCTACGACGGAATGGCTGACCTGCCCGTAGGAGAATTAGGCGGCAGAACACCTATGGAAGCAGCAAACAAGCCTAACTTTGACAGACTTGCAAGAAAAGGCGAAATTGGTCTTGTGAGAACTGTTGCAGACGGTCTCAAGCCCGGTAGCGACGTTGCAAATTTAAGCGTTCTCGGTTATGACCCGAAGAAATATTACACGGGACGTTCACCCCTTGAAGCAGTAAGCATCGGTGTTAAAATGCTTGACGATGATATTGCTCTGAGATGCAATCTTGTTTCCCTGTCAGATGAAGAAAATTACGAAGACAAAACAATGGTTGACTATTCAGGCGGAGACATCTCCACGCCTGAAGCAGCAGAAATCATAAAATCAGTTGAAGAACATTTCGGAAACGATATTTTTAAATTCTATGCAGGTGTTCAGTACAGACATTGCCTTATCTGGCATGGTGGCACGGTTGACCTTGGTTCAATGACACCTCCTCACGATATTTCAGGTCAGGTAGTGGGACAATATCTGTCAACAAGCGATAATGCAAAAGTACTGATCTCGATGATGAAAGAAAGTTACGATTTTCTTATGAAACACCCTGTAAACATCAAGAGAATGGCCGAAGGTAAGCTTCCTGCAAACTCAATCTGGCTCTGGGGAGAAGGAAAGAAGCCTATGCTTCCCTCTTTTGAAGAAACATTCGGTCTTAAAGGCAGTATCATTTCAGCAGTTGACCTTCTCAAAGGTATCGGTCAGTGTGCAGGAATGAAAACTCCCGATGTTCCCGGTTCAACAGGTTACATAGACACAAACTTTGAAGGCAAAGCAAAACAGGCTGTTGAAGATTTTAATTCCGGTTGTGATTTTGTTTACATCCACTTTGAAGCGCCTGATGAATGCGGTCACAGAAGAGAGGCACAAAACAAAGTGCGTTCAATTGAACTTATTGACGAAAAAGTTCTGCCTGTAATTATTGAAGGTCTTGAAAAGTTTGATGACTATAAAATCCTCATACTTCCCGACCATCCCACACCTATTAAAACAGCAACTCATTCATCAGACCCCGTACCTTATATGATTTATCATAAGAAGGGTGAAAAAGAAAACACCTTCACTTCAATTAATGAAAAAACAGCAAAAGACAGCGGAAACTTTGTTGACTTCGGCCCCGATGTAATGAAAAAATTTCTTGCTGAATAAAAATATAAAAAGAAAGAAGAATAAAAATGAAAATAAACACAAAATGTCTCCATTCAGGATATTCTCCCAAAAACGGTGAACCCCGTGTTCTTCCCATTACACAGAGCACAACCTTCAAATATGAAAGCAGCGAAGCAATGGGTAAGCTTTTTGACCTTGAAGCAGAGGGTTACTTCTATACAAGACTCCAGAATCCTACAAACGATGCAGTTGCAGCAAAAATTGCAGACCTTGAAGGCGGTGTTGCAGCAGTTCTCACTTCATCAGGTCAGGCAGCATCATTCTATTCAGTTTTCAACATCTGTCAGGCAGGCGACCACGTTGTGGCATCAGCAGCAATTTACGGCGGTACATTCAACCTCTTCTCAGTTACAATGAAAAAGCTTGGAATTGACTTTACATTTGTAAGTCCCGATTCTACAGAAGAAGAACTGAACGCTGCGTTCAAAGAAAACACAAAGGTTGTTTTTGCAGAGACTCTTTCAAACCCCTCACTCAACGTTCTTGACATTGAGCTTTTCGCAAAAGTTGCACACGCTCACGGTGTACCTCTTATTGTAGACAACACATTCCCCACACCCATCAACTGCAGACCCTTTGAATTCGGTGCAGATATTGTAACTCATTCAACAACAAAGTACATGGACGGTCATGCAACGCAGGTTGGCGGTGTAATTGTTGACAGCGGTAACTTTGACTGGACAAAATCGGACAAATATCCCGGACTTACAACTCCGGATGATTCTTACCACGGAGTTATTTACACAGAACGTTTCGGCAAAGGTGCTTACATCACAAAATGCGTTACACAGCTCATGAGAGACTTAGGCTCAATCCCCTCTCCTCACAACGCATTTCTCCTTAACCTCGGTCTTGAAACACTTTTCCTCAGAGTTCCGAGACATTGTGAAAATGCTCTTAAGGTTGCAAAATTCCTTGAAGCAAATGAAAATGTTACATGGGTGAATTATCCCGGTCTTGAAGGAAACAAATATTACGATCTTGCTCAGAAATATATGCCCGACGGCACAAGCGGTGTTGTTTCTTTCGGCATTAAAGGCGGAAGAGAAGCAGCAACAAAATTCATGGACTCTCTGAAACTTGCAACAATAGCAACACACGTTGCGGACTGCAGAACATGTGTCCTTCACCCTGCAAGCACAACCCACAGACAGCTCACTTCTCAACAGCTTGAAGAAGCGGGTGTTGCGGAGGACCTTATCAGATTTTCAGTAGGTCTTGAGGATGCAGACGATATCATTGCTGACATCGCTCAGGCAATTGAAGCATCTCAGATGTAAAAAAACTTTTACAAATATTGACTTTTGGATATTTGGTTGTATAATGTAAATATAAAAGGTATTACACCTTAAAACGCTTACGGAGGTAACTCAGATGAAAAAAGCTCTTAAAATAATCGGCGCTATCGTAGCTGTAGCAGGTGTTGTTGCAGCAGCATATTATTTCATTACAAAATATTTCTGCAAGAAAGATGTTTGCACTTGTGAAGAATGCGAAGACATTTGTTGCTTTGACGAAGATGGTGAAATCTGTGACTGTGCAGAATGTGAACCGGACGACGAAGCAGTAGAAATCGAAGAAGACAAACCCGCAGAAGAATAAATTTAAGCAAACCGGCAGACTTTCGCCGGCACCACATAAGGAAGTTTTTGTTTCTCGAACAAAATTCCTTGTATTATCACCAAAAGCCTCGCAAGGCGGCAGCCTTGCTGCATTTTTGTCTTCAATTCAAGCAATTTTGCTTTTCTACGAAACTGCATAGCACTTTAAAATGTGAAATTGCGTGTACAAGAAAAGGCGAAACACACCGATAACGCTGTCGCGTATCGGTGTGTTTTAACGCATTATTGTGCCGTAAGTTCACATTTTAAAGAAATACTGCCTTATGTGGTGTCGGCGTTTGTCTGCCGGTTGTTTTTATAAAAACTGTTGAAGGAGTGATTTTATGACAAAAATGAAAAAATTCTGTATCATCTTAGTTGCCATTGTGGTTTTTCTTGGCTTTGCTTCTTTTTGTATAGACAGTTCACGTATAAACAACGGCAATCCACCTATTTTCGTCGTTGACGGTGTCGCATACCGTGACGGTGGTTCAAAAGAATACATAGGTTTAGGATATAAAGTTATCAAATACAATGTCATCGGTGAAAACGGAAAAATCGTTAAAGACAATTACGAAATCGGGTCTTATTTCTTGAGAGTTGAATAACATTGTAGTTATGTAAATTTCAAAACGGAAGACCGCAAGGGTCTTCCCTACGATAATTCTGCATTTAAAAAAACTCCTCAGTAAACTGAGGAGTTTTTTGTCATTTATTAAGTTCTGCTATGTATCTTGTCAATGCATCTTCCTGAGACGGCAAAAGTGAAAAACCGTTATCTGTCAGGTTTTTCTTTGAAAGTCTTGAGTTCAATGGTCTTTTTGCTTTTACAGGATATTCGGAAGTCGGTATAGGATTAATCTTTGTTGAAAGTCCTGATTTTTCCATTATACTCTGTGCAAAATCTGCCCAACTCATAAAACCTTCATTTGTTGCATGGTAAACACCATATTTTTCAGTTTTTATCATTGATACAAGCAGCACTGCTAAATCTCTTGTGTATGTAGGTGAACCTATCTGATCTGCAACCACATTGAGTTCATCTCTTGTCTCAGCAAGACGTCTCATGGTTTTTACAAAGTTATTGCCGTTTATACCGTAAACCCATGAGGTTCTCACAACAAATGTTCTTGAGCAATTCTCAAGGGCATTTTTTTCACCCTCAAGCTTTGTTCTGCCGTATACATTCTGAGGATTTTTTTCATTCTCAGGCTCATAAGGCTCTTCACCGTCACCGCCGAAAACATAGTCCGTGCTGATAAAAATCATTTTTGCACTGATTTTTTCACAGGCTTCAGCAATGAAAAGACTTCCCTCAGCGTTGATTTTTCTGCACAGGTTTTCTTCATCTTCAGCTTTGTCAACTGCAGTATAGGCTGCACAGTGAATTACACCGTCAGGTTTATGTTCAAGAATAAAATTCTGAGTTTCTTCTTTGTTTGTCAGGTCAAACTCTTCTCTGTCGCAAGCAATTGCTTCAATTCCGTTTAAAACAAGCTCTTTTACAACATCGTGACCCAACTGACCTTTTACACCTGTTACGAGAATTTTCATTTAAGGACTTCCGCCCTTTCATAGAAAAATCTCACGTCGCTGTCTGCAAATTTAGGTGCTTTCAGATCTTTTTCGCTGAGAACGGGATTATCATTTCCCCAATCAACTCCGAAAGCCTCATCACAGTAACATACGCTTCTGTCATTTTCAGGTGAATAATAATCATCAACCTTATATGAAAATTCAACATCATCTGTAAGTGTGATAAAGCCGTGTAAAAATCCTTTCGGAACGAAAAGCTGTTTTTTGTTTTCTTCCGTCAGTTCAACGGAAATCCATTGAAGATATGTTGGAGAGCCTTCTCTGATGTCAACAATAACATCAAGCACTCCGCCTTTTATGCATGTCACAAGCTTTGCCTGACACTTAGGATTTGTCTGACAATGGAGTCCTCTGAGTGTGCCTTTCTTCTGAGAAAAAGAACGGTTATCCTGAACGAAATCCACATCAACACCTGCATCTATCAGGGCATTCTTGTTATAGCTTTCCATAAACCAGCCTCTGTGGTCACCGAAAACCTTTGGTTCTATAATAAACGCGTCACAAAGAGGCGTCTTAATAATATTCATTTCTTAGTTTCCTTTCGACTCATCGTCATCTTCACGACCCCAATGAGGACGCTGACCGGGTTTGTCTGCATAGAGGATTTTACCCTCGGCAACTCTCATAAGATGCTGACCGTAAGAGGACTTGCCATATTTATTTGCTGATTCAACAAGTTTTTCTTTTGTAATCCAATGCATGTTATATGCAATTTCTTCGGGAGCAGAAATCTTGATACCCTGAAGAGTCTCAATTGTTTTAACAAAATTACCTGCATCCATAAGAGAATCAACTGTTCCTGTATCAAGCCACGCAAAACCTCTTCCGAGAGTTTTCACTTCAAGATGGCCTGCTTCAAGGTACATTCTGTTGATATCGGTGATTTCATACTCACCTCTTGCACTCTTTTTAAGGTTCTTTGCATATTCAACAACTTTGTTGTCGTAGAAATAAAGACCTGTAACTGCATAGTTCGATTTAGGATTCTGAGGTTTTTCCTCAATAGAAACCGCATGACCGTCCTTATCAAATTCAACTACACCGAAGGCCCTGGGGTCTTCAACATAGTATCCGAAAATAGTTGCACCTTCTTCTCTCTTTGCTGCCTGTCTCAGAATATGACCGAGACCGCTTCCGTAGAAGATATTGTCACCGAGTATCATGGCAACATTATCGTCACCTATGAATTCTTCACCGATAACAAAAGCCTGAGCAAGACCTTCGGGTTTTTCCTGAACCGCATAGGAAAGTTTAAGGCCGAACTGCTTACCGTCACCTAAAAGATGTTCAAATTTCGGTGTGTCTTCCTTTGTTGAAATAATGAGAATTTCTTTTATACCTGCCAGCATGAGGTTTGAAAGAGGATAATATATCATCGGTTTGTCATAAACCGGTAAAAGCTGTTTACTGGTAACCATTGTCAGGGGGTAAAGTCTTGTGCCGGAGCCACCTGCAAGAATAATTCCTTTCACCTAAACACGCTCCTTTTCTTTTTAAAAATCCTGTCCGTGACACACGGACACATACATTATAAAACTTTTTTTGCGTTTCGTCAAATTTTTCTTAATTTTTTGACAGATTTTTTAATTTGTATAAGTATCTTTTCGCTGAAATCCCACAAATTTCTATTCAAAAATTACCATAAAGAACATACGCACTCTGTATATAAATCTTGCAAAAAACGCACGCAGTAAAACGAGGAAAGATGTGTTATTCTCTCCCGCTTCAATATCCTTTTTCAGGTTTTCAAACCAATCATCCGTATTTGTTGTTATTTCAAAAACTTTTTTCTCACTTGCAAAGCTTTCTTCAGTTGCTTCTTTGCGAATTGTAAACGTATATTTCTCACCGGGAGTCAGTTTTATAAATGTATCTTCGGAGTAGCTGTCAGTTTCTTCACAGTAATACAGAAGACCTTCAACCTCTTCAAAAACAACCTTGACTCTGCCGATTTTTTTCGGAATTGAACTTATCTCAATTTCAGGTCTTGAGGGAAGCATCCACTTAACAACGGGAGAAGCAAATTTACCGTCGCCCGCTTCACGGTACAGATACATCGTTTCTCCGGGGAATGCAGGAATATTATCATACTCTACAGAGTTTTCTTCACAGAATTCTTCTGTTTCTGAAAATTTATAATAAACCCTTTCGCCGAATTTTTCCACAGAACACTCATCAATATAATTAATCTGAGGAATAATCATAGATTTTCTTCCGGGCAGCTGACAAAGGAAGCCTTCTTCACCAACTTCCACAATAAATGTCATTGTCGACGGAGAATCAATCCATTCAGTTACGCTGTCTCCGTTCTGAACAGTCTTATAATATTTAGTTTTTACAGAAACCCTTGTTTCATCAAAAAGAATTGTCTCTGCATCATAATCATAATCAATGGGATTTACAAAAACTTTAAAGGAATACGTGTAAGATTTGTAACCGCTTTCTTCAACAATTATTTCAACAGGATTTGCTGTATATTCCTCAACAGGTATCTGAAGTGTTTCTCCGCTCGGAACAAAAATACCGTTAATTGATATATCGTAATAAGACTCAGCTGTAATTCCCACGCTTTTACATCCGTGTTCAACAAGAATTGTTTCGTGACTTTTTTCTGTCAGATCCACTTCGGTTTCTGTTTTTTCTGTAGTAAAAACAAGAGACTCAAGAGCAGTTATCGCCTGAGTATATTCGTTCGTGTAAACTTTACCGAAACCGTTTTCGTCTTTTGCCACAGCCTTAACCGTCATTTTGTCAGCAATTGAAAACGGTGCTGTATAGAGAGTTCCGTTTTCACAAGGATCCGTGCCATCTGTTGTGTAATAAATTTCATCAGCACTCAGACATGAAAGCTCCAGCTTTTCCGTAACGGGAACTTCACCGCTGTCAAGAGAAAATTTCACATACTTACTTTCACTTGTGAAAGCCTTTATTGCAAAATTTCCAAGCCTCATATAATCAGTAAGCCCGTCAAAGCCTTTGATTATCTTCTGATGGATATCTTCCCATTCTTCACCGTTCTGACTTACAAAGCTTTCACCGGCTGCACTTACATTGGCAGTTGACTGAACCCTGTATTCCATGTAAATTGCTTCAACCTGTGCTGTAAGCGTTACTGTGGGATTTTTGAGATAAACAACTATGCTGAATTTTTTGCCTTTTTCAAGGTCAATACCTTTTTCAAGCTGTTCTGTATAATAACCCGGCAATTCTTTTTTACCGCTAAACTTACACTTCAATGTGCCTGATGTAGGATCATCTTTGTCTGTAACATCAGTATAAATTTCAACCCTGTATTCAGTATTTACATCTGTTGTATAGAAAGAAACCGCCTCCAACACTTCCTGTCTTTTGCTCGCAAAAACATTCGCCATAAAAATTTCTGTGGAATCGTCAAAACCAACAGGAGTGTACTGGACACTTTCATCGTGTGAATAAATATTTTCGTAGTTATCCTTGCTCTCGTAAAGATATATGCCTATATAGTCAATTGTCACATCCTCATAAGAAAGCCAGAAGAAGCCCTTCATTCCCCATGCTTCACCCCAGCTGTTCTGAACAAGCCACGCACCGTCATTCAGAATAGTCTCGGAATTATTGAAGCTTTCTTTTGGAAAATTATCATCCCAGCCTACAATAGTAACAGAATGATTGGTATAATCGCCTGTCGGATTATACCATGCATTTGTTTCTTTATTAAAATTTACATCTCTGTCTGCAGCAAGGTAGGAAATATCTACTGCCTGACCTGTTTTTACCATCTGTTCCTTAACCTGCTCCACAAGCACACGTCTTGCTTTCAATTGCTCTTCATCACCTGTATATTCGTATTCGGGAAAGGAAATCATGTTCTGCATGTGTGCTACAGAGGTATCACGGAAAGAATCTGAAATTTTTCCGTTTTTGTACGGAAAATCTTCCGCAGGAGCAGGCCCGTACCAGTTAGCCAGAGTGTCACATGCTGTCCAGTCAAATCCACCGTTGTTATACGGGTCATAGCCACTGAAAATATTGGTAAAAGCTTTTCGCTGATTCATTGAAGAATAGGCAAAATAAGAAAGGTGTGCCTCAGAGAGAATAGTATCATTCCCCTTTTGACCAAGACCCGTTTCACTTGAAGTCAGTGCAGCGAAAGCCCAACATGTTCCCATATCCCCCTGATCACCTGTTTTGTCCACATAATCAACTGCAAATTCTTCCGGAAGGAAAGTCACTTTATTTGATGTTTTCTTTTCAGGCAGACGGGAAGTAACGGGAGATGAAATTTTTCCTCCGTTTTTCAAAGTCTCCTTATCATTATCGGTGAGACCCGAAAATGTAAGCTCCTTAATTTCTTCAAGAGCCAAAGCTTCTGCACCGAAAGCAGAAAATGAACTAAGTACAAAAATTGTACTCAGAATAAGTGAAATGATTTTCTTCTTCATGAAAATCAACTCCTTCCGCAGAAAATTTAAAAATTTTGGGGGACTTCTAAAAACCCCTTTTATTTAATGTATTCATCCATTATCATTGCAGCCTGTCTTACGATTTCTGCACAGGGGCGTGTTTTTTTGTAATGTTCTGTTCTTTCTTCGGGGACATGGCTTTCCGAAGGACCGGTCATGTTCAGAAGTTCACGGCAGATAAATGAACCTCCGTTTCTTTTTTCGAACTCTTCTTTGATTTCTCTTACTTTTTCATAGACATCTTTTTTTGCTTTTGATGCATCTGAAAGGTCAGTGTCTGTTGCAAGGCCGATAAGAAGCGTACATCCGCTGAATGCACCGCAGACTTCACGGAGTCTGCCGAAGCCTCCTCCAAAGCCTGATGATAACTTCAATGCAGTTTCATCCTCAATACCGAATTTATCAGAAAATGCACAGAAAACTGCCTGTGAGCAGTTGTATCCGTTTTCAAAAAGTTCTACTGCTTTTTCAACTCTGTTTTCCATAATTTAAAACTCCTTTATTTCTGCTTTTTCATAAAGCTCATTTATGTATTTTTCATATTTTTCAGACTTAAGTCTGCTTTTTGCAATGCTTTCATAATCCTGCTCGGAATAGGATGAAAGCTCCTTTGTCATTTCAGAAATTTTTTCTTCAATTTCTTTATCGGTGGGTTTCAGTTTTCCGTCAGCGTAAATATTCTGAAGCTCCATAATTCCTGTCTGCAGATAATAAGAATAAAACTGACTCATCTGAATTGACTTTATTCCCACAACTCCCTCTTTGTTTTCGTTTTCAGAATTGAAGGTTTCTGCTTTAAGTTTAAGTCCCTCGAAAGAAATATCTTCAAAAATCCCTTCTTCTTTCATCAGCATAAGCTGAATTTTCGCCATAACACATTCTTTTATAACTCTGTCATGAAGAATTTCTTCAGGTGTTACCCCATCAAACTCTGTCTGCCAGAAATCTTCGGTGTATTCTGTTTTGAATTTTTCAAGACATTCATTGAGAACCTGAGATTTATATTTTTTTCTGAAATATTCATATTCTTCTTCTGTAATCGTTTCACCATTTACGGTTGCAATGCAAGCATCCTCTTGCTCACTGTTTTCCTCAGTACATGAAGAAAACATAAAAATCATGAAAAAGGATAATATCATACACAAGATTTTTTTCAACAATTCACACCTCGTCTGTAGTTTTAGGGGACTTCTAAAAACCTATTGTATAAAATACGTTTAGGTATTTTTTCGTCAGATGTGCTAAAAATTTGAAGTTTATGCTGTCGCATTAACAAGAATTTTTGGTGCATATGACGGAAAAAGAGCAAACGTAGTTTCGTGCAAGGGGTTTTTAGAGGTCCCCTTTAATTTGCTTTTTTGAAAATTATAACCTAAAATCATCTAAAAATCAACACATTAAGTTGACAATGAAGTTTCAGAAGTATATAATTATTACATTAAAATACAGAAAGGAAATAAAAACATGAAAAAATTTATTTCAATCATGCTGGCTGTTATTCTCTGCTTCGGCATTGTAGCAACAGGTGCATCTGCATCTGAAGTAACAGACAAAACACTCAAATTCAAAGGCGACGGCGAATTTAAAATCATGCAGTTAGCTGACCTTCAGGATACAGCTTTCGCAGTTCCTGCAACTTATGACTACATAAGAGCTATTGTTGCAGAGGAAGACCCTGACCTTATCGTTCTTACAGGCGATAACATTTCAGGCGGTACAGGTAAAGAAGAGCCTAAGTCTCTCGCAACATGGAATGTAAAAAAAGCTATTGACAATACAATGTCAGTTTTCGAAGAACTCAGTATTCCCGTTGCAGTTGTCTTCGGTAATCACGACGGTGAAGGTAACGTTTCAAAAGAAGAACAGATGGCAATGTACATGTCTTACGGCTGTTGTGTAGCTGTTGACGAAGGTGAAAGCCTTTACGGTTGCGGTACATACAACCTCCCCATTCTTTCATCTGACGGTAAAAAAGTAGTTTACAACCTCTGGATGTTTGACTCAAACATGTATGATGAAGTAAACGGCGGTTATGACTATGTGCACCAGGATCAGATTGACTGGTATGTTGCAACATCAAACGCTCTCAAGGAAGCAAACGGCGGAGAAGTTGTTCCTTCCATGGCTTTCCAGCACATTATTGTAAATGAAATTTACGATACACTTGTTGAAGTTCCTGCAGGCACTCCCGGTTCAATTCCTCACGGTGATAAAGCTCTTGCTCTTCCCGAAGGTACAGGCGTTCTTGGTGAAGGTCCCTGCCCCGGCACACAGGATTCACAGCAGTTTGAAACAATGGTTGCACAGGGTGACGTTAAAGCAATGTTCTTCGGTCACGACCACGTAAACGTTTTCTCAGTTCCTTATCAGGGTATTGACATTGTAAACTCACCCACATCAGGCTTCGGCTCATACGGCAACAAAGAAACACGTGGTGTAAGAATTATCACAATCGACGAAAACGACACTTCAAAATATGAAACAAAAGTAATCAACTACTATGAAAAATTTGCAGTTGATAACGTTTCAAAGTGCCGTTATCTTATGAGCGAAGGCTCAGTATGGGATTGCATCAGATATCTTTTCGTAACACCTGAGCTTCTCAAAGGTCTCTATGAAATTTTCTGTGTTATTGCATAAGATAAAATAATACAAATTTAAAACGTTACAAAGAGGGATAATTATGTTTAAAAAAGTTTTTTCCATTATCCTGTCGGTTTTAATTTGTCTTTCAATGTTTACTGTAAGTGTCGGTGCTGAAGATAAAAGTGCCGACACTCTTCAGTTTAATAAGGATGGCACTTTCAAAATCATGCAGGTTGCAGATATTCAGGATGACCACCACCTTATTCCGGCAACACTTGATTTTTTCAGATTGGCTATAGAATCCGAAAAGCCTGACCTTGTTGTGCTTCTGGGTGATAATATTTCAGGAGTACCAAGTGATTTCAAGGATATTGAAAAAGCAAGAAAAAATACTGCAAAAGCAATTGATTGTTTCATGTCATTTTTTGAAGAAATGAATGTTCCGGTAGCTGTGGTTTTCGGAAACCATGATGCCGAAAACGATGTTACAAAAGAAGAACAGATGCAGATGTACATGTCCTACGACTGTTGCATTGCAGTTGACGAGGGTGAGGAAATTTCAGGATGCGGAACTTATAATATTCCGGTTCTTTCTTCTGACGGAAAGAAAATCGCTTACAATTTCTGGTTCTTTGATTCATGCCTTTATGATGAGGAAAAAGGTATTTCAGATAACATCCAGCAAAATCAGATTGACTGGTACATAAAAAAATCAAATGAACTCAAAGACGCAAATGGTGGAAAGCCCGTTGATTCAATGGCCTTTCAGCATATTCCTCCTAAAGAAATTGAGAAAGCAGAATTTATCAGCGGTGAAGTAAACGAAAACCCCAGCCCCAGTTCAGGTGAAGCTCTGCAGATAAGCGCAATGCTAAGTCAGGGTGACGTGAAAGCTGTTTTCTTCGGACACGACCACGTAAACACCTATACTGCCCTTTATGAAGGAATTTACCTTATTAACTGTCCCACTTCAGGTTTCGGTTCTTATGGTGACATGAACAGAGGTCTTCGTTTTGTAACCATTGACGAAAATAACACTTCTGAGTTTGAAACAAAACTCATTAATTATTTCAATGACTATTGTAATGACGACTTCTCACGTTGCCGTTACTATGTAAACTCAAGCATTGATGTTTTATGGAATATTCTTAAATTCCTTATTATTGCCCCCTTCAACGGAGTTTCCATATTCACGGCAATTTACGAAGTTTTCTGTATGGTATCATAAAAATTTGAACGGGTGATCAGAATGAAAAAACTTATCTCAATACTTTTAGTATTTATCTTTATTTTAAGCACTTTTGCAATTTCTGTAAATGCAGAAGGTGTAGATGAAACTCTCCGTTTTAACGAAGACGGTACTTTCAAAATCATGCAGGTTGCTGATTTGCAGGACAACACCAATCCTGTAAAGCAGACTAATGAATATCTCAGAGAAGTGATAGAAGACGAAAAACCCGATCTTATTGTCCTTACCGGTGATAATATTTCTGACTCAGTTGCAAGAGGTTTTACAAGAGCTCATTCTGAGAAAAAAGTAAGAAAAGCAATTGACAGCTTTATGTCAATGTTTGAAGAAATCGGCATTCCTGTTGCAGTTGTTTTCGGTAACCACGATGCTGAAGGTTATGTTTCAAAAGAGGCACAGATGGCAATTTACAATGAATACAGCTGTTGCATTGCAATTGATGAGGGCGAATCAATTTCAGGTTGCGGGACATATAATCTTCCTGTTTATTCTTCAGATGACACAAAAATTGCATACAACCTCTGGCTTTTCGATTCAAATATGTATGACCCCATATATGACGGTTATGACCATGTTCACGAAGACCAGATTGAATGGTATGTAAACAAATCAAATGAACTCAAAGCACAGAATGGAGGAGAGCCCGTTCCTTCAATGGCTTTCCAGCACATTATTGTACCGGAAGTTTACAATGCTTTTGTAGAGGTAGAAAGCGATGAAAATGCAATTCAGAGAGGGGAAAAGTTCTATGTGCTTCCTGAAAATGCAACAGGCTCATTGCTTGAACCTCCCGCTGTTGCTGCTCAGGACAGTATGCAGTTTGAAAAAATGGTAGAGCAGGGTGACGTCAAAGCGATGTTCACAGGCCATGACCATAAAAATGACTTTGTTGTTTCATATATGGGCATTGATCTCTCAACATCACCTGCTGCAGGTTTCGGAGGATATGGTGCAGACAACAGAGGTGTCCGTGTAATTGTTCTTAACGAAAACGACACAGACACTTATGAAACAGAAACAATACACTATCTCGGAACGTATTGCACAGAGCCGTTTGAAGTGCTTCTCTACCACATAAATGGTATTAAATATATCTGGGATATGTTTATTATGGGTCTGACAATTCCCCTGAAAGCATTTATAAATCTGATTAGTTGAACCCAAGAGGTGTAAATCACGTTGAAACGAGAAAACAGACAGGCATTCAAAAAAGGTGTCAGAAACGGTATACCGATTGCTCTCGGTTATTTTGCTGTTGCGTTTGCTTTAGGCATTACTGCTGCAAATTCAGGTCTGACAGCTTTTCAGGCAACACTTGCAAGTCTTACAAACAACGCTTCTGCAGGTGAATATGCAGGATTTACAGTAATTGCTGCAGGTGCAGGCTATCTTGAAATGGTAGTAATGCAGATTGTGGCAAATGCAAGATATCTGCTTATGAGTTTTGCAATGAGTCAGAAGATTCCTCAGGACATGAAGCTCCACCACAGACTTTTTGTGGCATTTGACCTGACCGATGAAATTTTCGGTATTTCAATTGCAGAGCCCGGTAAACTCAATCCCTATTTTTCTTACGGGGCTTTCTCCGTTGCAATACCCGGATGGTCTCTCGGCACTTGCCTTGGTGTTATAATGGGAAATGTTCTTCCCTTAAACGTTGTGAGTGCGCTCAGCGTAGGACTCTTCGGAATGTTCATTGCAATTGTTGTTCCTGTAACAAAGAAAAATAAAATTCTTCTCGGTATCGTTCTTGTTTCAATGGCACTCAGCTTTGCATTCTATAAAATTCCCGTTTTTGGCGGAATTTCATCAGGCACAAAAACAATTATTTTAACGGTTGTAATTGCACTGGCAGCTGCAATTCTCTTCCCTGTAAAGGAGGACGAGAAAAATGCAGAATAACGTTTACATTTACATCGGAATTATGGCATTGGTAACTTATCTTATGAGAGTCCTGCCGATGACAATTTTCAGAAAAGAAATCAAAAACAAAACAATACGCTCATTCCTTTACTATGTGCCTTACGTAACCCTGACAGTTATGACTTTTCCTGCAATTTTAGAAGCAACGGGAAGTGTGTGGTCAGGACTTGCAGCACTTGTTGTGGGCGTAATTATAGCATGGAAAGGCGGAAGCTTACTTGTAGTTTCTGTAGTCTCATGTGCAGTTGTTTTTGTGATTGAAATGTTTATACTTTAAACAAAAACAGCAGGACTCTCAGCCCTGCTGTTTTTCTATCTCTTTTTATACATAATCAATTCAGGATCAGAACCGTTCTCTCCATAAGTACAGACAAGCAAAAAATCCATCCCTGCTATAATTCCGTAGCATCTGTCAGCACCGAATTCACATTCAAGCTGATTTCCAAGATAAGTATTGTTGTCATCTAAAAATTTTACAGTTTCCCCACTCGGTAAAGTATACTCAAGGTTTACAAAACCACCTGCAAGCATGTTCAGATTTTCAACTTTTGGCATTCCCTGAATTTTCAATTCATTAAATTCTTCTACAATCTTATCCTTGAACTCCTGAAACTTCTCTTCTCCTCCGATGTTTATATACTCTGCAATAAAGCATCGTTTTCCAAAGGGATATCCGTTTGTTTCTGCACATCCACCACATTTGTCTTTCATAAAACATTCTTTACAGTTTGCTTTGCAAATTGACTCATTCATAATATCATCTCCTTATATATTTAATACACCAAAAATTTAAAAAAATCAAGACTTGAAAAATTTATAAATCTGTGGTAATGGAACAGTATTTTTTGAGTAAAAAATTAAAAGCAGACACTTTTTCATAAGTGTCTGCTTAGTTTTTCTGTTTTACGGCTGTTCAAAAAGGGGAATGCTTTCTTCTTCATGTTCCCAGAACATGAAGTTATTATGTTCAACGTAAACACAACGGAAACCGTAAATTGCTGATGCGCTGAAAGCGGGCACGTAAAGAAGACCTCTTCTGCCTCTGATTACGGGAGCATCAAGTTTAACTTCTTCACCGTTATCTGTAATTGCAATGTCACTACCCTCTGTGAAAGTAACTTTCTTTCCGTAAATTCCGAGAGTCATTTTGCCTTCTATCTTTTCAACAAAAGCACCAACACTCTGGAAAACTACTGACAGAGGCGCATACCACACATCGTCAATTTTTTCAGGGAATGCATCAACTCCGCCAAGACCTGCAAGCATGCCTTTGAATACCATTCTCGGGTGTCTTTTGAGATAAACAGGAGGCATTGCAAAGGGCTGAATTTCATCCTTTTCCTTATCAATAACAACTCTGTCGATAATATCTTTTTCAATATCATCACCCTCACCGAGGAATGATGTGATTGTCATTTTCTTTCCGTCAACCTCAAAGAGTGCAAATGAAGGACGGTCTTCAATTTCCTGAGGATAGAATGCTGCATGGAAAATACTCTGCTGAGAATTACATCCGGGAGCACCGCCACCTGCATTTGAAAGCATGTAGTGAATTGTGCCCTGAGATGGTTTTGAGAAAATTGCATCATTCTTTATAGGGAATGAACGTGAGAAGTTGTGCTCATGACCGGCTAACATAATATCGCACATGTCAATACCTTCTCTCATCCAGGGGAAGGCATCAAAGTTGTGACCTGCAGGATTTGAATAATAAATGGGGAAATGGTATGTACCGATTTTCCATGTTTTGTCGCTACCACCAACATCTTCTTTTATCCATTCTCCGACTTCATCAGGACCGTTAATACCCATAACGCAGACATGCACGTTACCGTAATCGAAAGAATAGTTTTCTGTTTTCCAGTTTTCAGGACCGTTGTAGGGATAAGCCATTTTAAACTGTGTATCGAAAAACTCTGCAGGTTCAGCGTAATACCTTCCTTCACCTGTTTCATAATTTTTAAAGCCTCTGTTGTCATGGTTGCCGAGCGTCATCATAAGAGGACGGTATTCCATAATACCTTCCCAGCCTTTAAGAGCACCGTTCCACTGAACAACATGCTGACCGCAGTCTGTGTTGTCACCGCCTGTGACAATAAATTTTACTTCGGGGTGCTTTTCAAGAATTGCAAGAAGAAATTTCTGAATTTTTGAATAGTCCTGCTTGTGGAAATTACCCTGCTGCTGGTCAGAGATAGCTATGAAAGTGAATTTTTCAAGGTTATCCTCTTCAGTTGTGAAGAAATATTCCTTGCTTCTGTTTTTATCATCACCACATGTGTAATAATATTTTGTACCCGCTTTAAGACCGTCAGCAATTGCTGTGTGAATGTAGCTTTCATCTCTGTCACTTTTAAAAACAAGGTTTTCAGAATCTTTTTTGATGATGTTATCTGTGTTTTCTTCACGGTATTCAATATAACCTGCAGGAACAGTCATGTCCGTTCTCCATGTAATTGCCATTTGGTGACGGGCATCTCCGTTGATGGAAAGCATAATATGGTCAGGCTTTTCAGTTGCACAGCCTGTAGGTTTTAAGTTTGTTTCTGCCATGGTTATTCTTCTCCTTTGTCTGTTTTAGCTTTGTTGTAAATAAATTCTTTAAGAAGTTCTGAGGTCTCTGTTTTGTCAATTGTCAGAACTGCAGAGCCGTTAATTGTAGAGCTGTAATAATTTTTATCAAAGGGAACTCTTGCCTGAACGATGTCGTATCTCATATACATCAGTACTGCACCTTCCGCAAGTAAAGACAGTTCAACAGGATTTATGTCTGTTTCAACGTAGGAAAGAACTGTCTTTCCTGTGTCGATAAGATCAAGAGGATTTGATTTCTTCACCTGAGAGAGAATTGCCGAAATAACTTTTCTTTGACGTTGAGTTCTGTAAAAATCGCTGTCAAGGTAACGTATTCTTACATAGACCAATGCTTCTTCACCGTTGAGAGTTACTTTATCTCCGTATTCTATGTTCTGCTTTGATGTTCTGTTGATATACTCAGCTTCCCGTTGTTCTACTTGCACGGTAACACCGCCCAGACTGTCAATAACATCCTTGAAAGCGTTGAAGTCAACAAGAACGTAATTATCAACATCTATTCCGAAATTATATTCGATTGTTTCCATAACAAGCTGAGGTCCGCCGTAAACACAGGCTGCATTCATCTTATCTTCACCGTGACCGGGGATTGTAACATAGGTATCACGCATGAATGAAGTCATTTTAATCTGACCGTGTTTTCTGTCAATGGAAACCAGAATCATTGTATCACTTCTTGAAACGCTTCCGCCTTTTTTATCATCAACACCGATAAGAAGGATGTTTTTCACCCATGGGTCACTTTTAAGTGTCAAGGCTTCGGTTGAAGCTTTGTATCCTCGTTCAGGCTTTTTATAATCAGCACTCATGAATACTGTTGTCAGATATCCTGTAGCACCTACAAAAACAATTGCAAAAATCATTACAACCGCTACAAGGAACTTGAAAAATCCGCCTCTTTTTTTCTTGGGAACATTAGAATTTTTTCTGCTTCCGCCTTTTGAATATTCCTGAGGCTGTGGCTGTTTCCTCTTTGAAACAGGAACATCTTTCTGAGGCTTTTCAAAGTCGTTCAGATAATCGTTGTATGTTCTTCGTTCTGCTACTCTGTTTCTGTCAACATAAACATCTGACTGCTTTCTTACGGGAGCTTGTCCGTTCTGACGGCGTACAAGGTCCTCATATCTGTATGGGTTTTGTTGTCGCTGAGAGGTCTGTTGACTTCTTCTTTTTGATACTGGTATATCGGAATTTCTTCTTCCGTTATTCTGTGCCAAAAGCATCATCTCCTGCTGATATTTTACACTAAAGAAAAAGAATATGCAATAACTAATTTATTCTGTTGACAAATAAATTGTTTTGTTTTAAAATTTAGGGGAGAAGGTTGGGCAGTCGCGGCTGATTTTTTTCAGACGAGGAAAGTCCGAGCCCCACAGAGCAGGATAACGGCTAACGGCCGCCGAGGGTGACCTTAGGGAAAGTGCATAGAAATATACCGCCGTGATTTTCACGGTAAGGGTGAGATGGTGCGGTAAGAGCGCACCGGTGTACAGGAGACTGTACAGCCAAGTAAACCCTATCCGGAGCAACACCGACTGAGGAGACGCATTTGCTCGATGTATTCCTCCAAGGGTGGCTTGAGCGCTGTGGCAACGCAGCGCCTAGACAGATGATTGCCTTAAACGACAGAACTCGGCTTACAGACCTTCTCATTTTGACGGCATGTTTACCATGCCGTCAGTAACTATTAAATGAAAAATAAAGTCGCTTTGCTGATGAATAATGAATAATTTCGGGGCTACGCCGTTATTATATTTATGAAATCATTGACTTCACCGTAGGGGACGGGTTGCCCGTCCCAAATAAAATTTCACGATAAACTAGCGTGCTACATTGTAGTCATAAAAATATGGATTAAAATTTCACAAGGAGTAACCACTATGGTTAAACACATGATTATCTGGAAACTTAAAGAAGACATTGATAAAGATACAGTTTCCGCTGACATCAAAAATTCTCTCGAAGGTCTTGTAGGAAAAATTGAAGGCTTAACAGAAATGCACATTCTGACTGAAAAACTCCCTTCATCTTCAGGGGATATTATGATGGATTCAACTTTTGAAAGCGTTGAAGCTTTGCAGAATTATCAGAAGCATCCTCTTCACATGGAAATTGCAAACGGTAAAGTAAGACCAAATGTTGACACAAGACTTTCCTTTGATTACGAAGTTTAATAAGCGCAAAAACACCCGTCAGGTTATGAAAACTCTGACGGGTGTTGAATTTTGTTAAGATTACATTTTCTTTTTCCTTGTAATAATTGCTGAAATAAAGCACACTGCAAATGCTACAACGGTAAAAATAAGTATACAGATAAACACATCGTTCCAGCCTTTTGTGTCTGCGATTTTACCGAGCAAAGAAGTTGCAAGTGTACTGCCCACATAGCAGAAAGTGTTGAGAAGTCCTGCTGAAAGTCCTGAGTCAATTTTATCCCTTGAATAAAGAGGGACAACACTTGTAATTACATTGTTTATTGCAGCCATCAGACATGCAATACCGCCAAACAAAACAAGCGTGAGAGGAGCTGACCTGAAGTTAATTGTAAGAATAATAAGTCCTGCAAGTATCATTGCACCGAAGTAAAAAATTCCGTTGAGAACATTTTCGTTTTTCTGTTTTTTATGTAAAACCTTTACGAGGGATGCACCGAAAATTGAAACTACAGGCAGGAGTAATGTAACGATGATTGAAAGCGAAGACGGCACTCCGAATTCTTCTTTGAGAATTGAAGGAACCCATGTTGTAACTCCGTCTTTAATAAATCCGTTCGTAACGGCAGAAATAAGTATAACAATAATACTCGTAACAAGAACGGGATTGAGAGAAAGTTTTTGTTTTGTCTGTTTTTCTTCTGCAGAAACTTCGTTTTTTGTTTTCTGAATACTGCTCATTCCTGCAAACCATACTATTGCAATTATACCAACAACTGCAGATGATACATAGAAAATTGTAGTCCATTTCATTTCAAGGTGTGAGAAAAGTGCTGCAAGACCGTAAGCTGTGAAAGTACCTGATGCCACAGTCGTACTCATTACCATAACTGCTTTTGAAAGTTTATTATCTGCAAGATTATCTGAAAGAGTTTTTATAAGCGATGACCAGAGAATTGACTGAAAAACGCCGTTAAGAAACCAGAGATATTTCATCATGTCGATTCCCTGACAGAATGTCATCGAAAAGTTGATGATACAGGATGCTGCAAGGGCAATTGTAACAGAAATTTTCGTGTTATATTTTTTGGAAAGAAGACCGTTTACAAGCTGACCTGCACCGTAGGCAAAAAAGAAAAAGGAGCTTACCGTACCTGCTGCTTCTTTGGTTGTGCCCAGCTGAGAGAGAATCTCAACCATTGACGCATTGTAATTAAGTCTTGCTATGTAGGCAGATGTATATGCTGCCCAACATAGAAAAATAAGAAAATTAGATTTTTTATTACTCAATGAATTTATCATACCATCATTTCTTTCTTTTGGTTTCCGGAAAATTATACCACTTGTGAGGAATTTATTCAATAAGTATTTATTAAATTATAATTTACCACAACAATTCCAAACGCGTCATTCTCGAGCGTAAGCGAAGAATCTCGTTTGGAATTGTTTGATATGTTGCCATTTTGAGATCCTTCGCTACGCTCAAGGATGACAACAAAATGGCAAGGTGAGTCTCAGACAAATTATTAATTTATCTTTACAATCTTTCTTTGAAATGCTATAATTTTTCAAGATAAAATTGAAAGAAGGTTTGTTTATGGAAGCTTTTTTTGAATCTGCAAAACAGATTATTATAACTGTATTTTCTCTTCTTTTTCTGCCATTATCTATTATGATTTCCCCCGTAGAAAGTTATGAGGCAAAAAATCCCGATGAACTGAAAACAAGCTTTACCGTTCTTTCTGATATACATATTGAAGGTAACAACTATCAGACCTTCAAAGAATATTCAGAAATTCTCAAAGAAGTCAAACATAACAAGCACAGCGACACCCTTGTTTTCCTCGGAGACAATACAATGAATGGTCAGGACATTGAAAGCATTTTCTTTTTCGGTGCCCTAAAAAACACAAAACCTGCAAAAAATCTTATCATTGCACCCGGAAATCACGACTATGCCAATGGTACCGGCGGTTATGACAAAATGGCTGAACGCTTCCTGAAATATGCAAATTTTGCAGGTTGTGAAGTCCAAACAAACAACTACTATAAAATTATTGACGGCTACTATTTCATTGTGCTTACAACGGAAAGCGATTCCGTCAACGGCATTGACATTTCAGATGAACAGCTTACATGGCTGACAGAAGTTCTTAACGAAGCATCAAAAGAAGATAAACCCGCTTTTGTCATTTCACATCACCCCGTAAATTACATTGAAAAAGGGCCTCATGACAGACTTTCGAATGTTCTTGATGATTACGAAAACGTGATTTTCTTCTGTGGTCACACTCATGCTGCACTTTCTCCCCATTCCGTTTCAGAAGTAAATGGTGTTTTATCTGTCAATGTTCCCAAATCAACAGAACACGCTGTTGAAGGGTATGAAACAGGCATCGGCGCAGTAGTTGAAGTTTACGAAAAGGAAGTCCTGCTCAGATTCCGTGATTTTGACGACGGAAAATGGGTTAATGGGTATGAATACACCTTTGAATTTTAATTTTATTCACAGTAATCCCTCACTACAGATTTCCGTCTGCAGTGAGGGGTTGGTTTATATTTATATTAAGTTATTATACACAAACAGAATTTTTGTCGATTGAAATAGCCATGTCAGGCCTGTATAATAAAATTAAAAGATACAAAAGAGGTGTTTTTTTAATGAAGAAAAAATTTTTAAGAATTATTTCACTTATTATGATCTTTTCAATTCTTACAAGTGTTGCTGTTTTTGCAACAAGCGGAGATGTTGACCCTGCGATTATTGCAGAAACAAGAAAGATTGCAGAACAGATTGAAAGCGAAGGTATCGTTCTTCTGAAAAACGAAGACAACTTTCTTCCCCTTGTAAAACAGAAAGTGAATGTTTTCGGCGCAGGCTCTGTCTGTCCTTTCTTCGGCGGCGCAGGTTCAGGTGCAATAACAACAGATGACCCTGTCACTCTCTACGAAGCGTTTGAGTCGGAAGGCATTGAATACAACACAGAGCTCCGTGAGCTTTACGAAAAGCATTGCCTTTCAAACGAACTTCTCAAAACAGATAATACAGTTATCAATAACCTTATTCAGGTGCTTTTTGCCAAAAACACTCTTGAAGAAATGAAGCCTAAATATCTTACTGATGAAATACTCGACAATGCAGTAAATTTTTCAGACACAGCAATAATCGTCATCAGCAGAACAAGTGCCGAGGGTACTGACCATACAGTTGAAACTCTCAGCCTTTCAGACGACGAAAAAGCTATGGTTGAAAAAGTTACATCATCATTCAAAAATGTTGTCGTACTTTTCAACATCGGCAACGTTATGGAAATGGGTTGGATTGACGAATATGAAAACATAAAAGCTGCGGCAATAATCTGGATTCCCGGCGAATTCGGTATGACTGCAGTACCTCAGATGCTGAAAGGTAAAGTCAATCCCTCAGGACGCCTTACAGATACAATTTCATACAAAATTGACGACCATCCATCAAGCATCTGCTTCGGCAGCAACCAATATAAGGGCGGTAAGAATTTTGTTGAATACTATGAAGGCATTTATGTTGGCTACCGCTATTTTGAAACATTTGCAAAAGACAAAGTTCAATATCCTTTCGGATATGGTCTTTCATACACTAAATTCAAAAAAGAAGTTACATCAACCTCCTTTGATGCTAAAAATATAACCGTAAAAGTAAAAGTCACAAACACAGGGAAAGCTGCAGGCAAAGAAGTTGTTCAGCTTTATTACAGCGCACCTTACACAAAGGGCGGCATTGAAAAAAGTGCAATCTGCCTTGGTGGTTTTGCTAAAACAAAACTTCTCCAACCGGGTAAGAGCGAAACGCTTACAATCACTTTCAGAACAGATGACATGGCTTCTTATGACTATCAGAACAAAGAAGCTTGGGTGCTTGAAAAAGGCACTTACAAAATAATCGTTGCTGAAAATGTCAGAAAGCATATTGAAACCTTCTCATATAAAATCGAAAAAACAAAAGTAATCAAAAAAGATTCTCACACAGGAACTGAAATTGAAAATCTTTTTGAAGATGTTTACAGCGGATATGAGATAATGTCAAGGGCAAATGTGAAAAACACATACCCTGTTCTGCGTGAACTTGATAAAGACGATTATCTTATTGATGTTGACAAAACACCTGACGTAAAAACTGAGGGAGAAGCTCCGAAAAAAGGTGTAAAATATGACAAGACAATCACTTTGCAGGATGTAGCACGTGACGAAAGTCTCTGGGACAAATTCCTTGACCAGCTTACTCTTGATGAAATGACAATGCTTGTTATTAACGGCGGTTACGAAACTCACGGCATAGAGCGTCTCGGAATTCCTCACACAATGGATAACGACGGCCCCTCAAGTGTCAAAGGCAGAAACGGTCTTGTTTATACTGACAGCGGCACTGCTTATCCGTGTGCTACCGCAATCGGATGCACATGGAATACAGCCCTCGCATATCAGATGGGTAAGGGTGCAGGTAAAGAAGCTGCAGATATGGGTACAGACACATGGTATGCTCCCGGAGCAAATATCCATCGCAACCCCAGAGGCGGCAGAAACTTTGAATATTTCTCCGAAGACCCCATTGTTTCAGGCATTATGGCATCAGAAATAATCAAGGGTGCAAATTCAGAAAGCCTTGTCACAACAATCAAGCACTTTGCCCTCAACGACCAGGAGTCCCACAGAAACGGACTTTTCACATGGTGTGACGAACAGGCAATGAGAGAAATTTACCTCAAAGCATTTGAAATTCCCGTAAAAGAAGCAAATCCCAAAGGTATTATGTCGGCCTACAACAGAATCGGCACAAAATGGTGCGGTTCAAGCTCTGCACTTCTCAAAGATCTTCTCCGTGAGGAATGGGGTTTTGAAGGATTTGTGGTGTCTGACTATTCGTCAAACTTTACAGGCAGCGGATACATGAGTCCTGTTCTTGCCGTTTACAACGGAAACGACACAATGCTTACAGGCATGTGGTCACTTCAGGTATTGCAGCACAAGGCAGCAGTAAAAATTGCCTATGCAAAAGATCCCGTAGGTTTCGGAACTGCATTACGTGAAGCATGTAAAAACCTCTGTATTGCAAAAATGGAAACAAAGGCATTCAAAAACCCTGAAAAAACTTATGATTCATCTCTCATCGGATCTCTTGATACATTTGATGACTGGTCTTTTGAATTCCCCTATATTTTCACTTTCATAAGATTTGTTTTCAACAATTTCCTCAACGTCATAATTTATGCATTCAGATTTATTCTTTGATTCTATAAAAGGAGTGAAAAACAGGTTACAGATTTTACAGAGAATTATTGCTGTTCTTCTTTCATCAGTAAGCGTCCTTACTGCTTTTCTCGGCAATTTATCTTTTGAAAAATACGATATTTATGAAGACCTCGTTTACGGCGAAGCAGAACGAAACATAATGGATATTTACGTTCCTGAATCAGCATACAGCAATGAACACAACGGAGTAATCCTCTACATCCATGGTGGTTCATGGACTTCAGGCAAAAAAGAAGACATGTCTGCAAGATGCAAACGTTTTGCAAAGAAAGGTTATATAACTGCAACAATGAATTACACTCTTTATGCAGACGGACTTTTCGGCAAAGTAACAGCCCTTACAATGTGCGACGAAATAGACCTGGCAATTGACAGAATAAAATCTTTCTCAGAAGAAAAAGACCTTAATATAAATAAACTTGCCGTTTCAGGTTATTCTGCAGGAGCACATCTTTCGATGCTCTACGGCTTTTCAAGAGCAGATAAATCGTCAATTGAACTTGTGTTTACTGCAAACCAGGTAGGACCCTCTGATTTCCATGCGGAAGTCTGGGGAAGCACCGGTCTTGCAAGCATGCTTTCGGGAATTGAAATTACCGAGGAAATGATAAACAACGGCAAAGCAGAAGAGGTCATAAATCTTGTATCACCAACTGCTTATGTAACTGAAAAAACTGTTCCCTCAATTCTTGCTTACGGGGGTACAGATATGATTGTACCCTCAGGTAATGCAGAAAGAATAAAAGAAGCATTTGAAAACGCAGGTGCAGAACACAGTTACATTCTCTATCCCCTTTCCAATCACGGACTTGGTCTTGACCCCCTTTGTGAAATGGAATACACCAACACAGTCGAACAATACTGTAAAGATTATTTCGGGTACCGATAAACTTATCCTCACTTAAACAAAAAGGTTCTGTAAAAAACATAATCTTTGAAAAACCAATAAAATTAGGCGTTTGAATAAAGTTAATGCATCAGAAGTTTTAAATTTAAACTTCTGATGCATTTTTTGCGTTTATCTTTATAAATAATAATAAAACTGCCTGATTTTTGCCATTTTGTTGTCATTCTTGAGCGTAAGCGAAGGATCTCAAAATGGCAAAACATAAACCCTTTCCAAACGAAAATCTTCGATTCGTTCGAGAATGACGCATTTGGAATTGTTGTGGTAAATTATACATTCCCGTCAACTTTTTATATCTTATTACCCACAGTATATCCCTCATAAACTGCGTTGGGAATTATTCCGCCACCGTTGGAGTCGCCGATGTTATAGATTTCTTTAACTTCATTTTTAAGTGAATCATAAAGGGATGTTTCAGGTTTTCCGCCCACAGCAAAAACAACCGTGTCTGCTTTGAGTGAGTTTGTGCTGCCGTCTTTTGTCTTGCAAATGACATCTGTTGCTGTGATTTTTTCAACCTTGCTTTCTGTAAGAAGATCGACATTATATCCTTTCAAATGTCCGAGAAGAATTGTCTGGTCAGTTTTGCCTGTGTTTGAAGCCAGGGTGTCGGTCATTTCAATTATGCTGACTTTTTTACCTTGTTTTGCAAGGTATTCTGCAGTTTCACAACCGATTGAACCGCCACCGATAACTGCAACATTTTTACCGCAGGGAGAACCTTTGAGAATATCTGTTGCATTAACTGCTCTTTCTGCACCTTCAATGTTGAGTGATACAGGATTTACACCGGTTGCACATACAACGGCATCTGCGTTCATGCTGAGAACGTCGTCTTTTGTGAGCTTTTTGCCAAGATGTACATTTACTCCGTGAAGTTCAAGCTGTCTTTCAAGATATGGCTTCATAAGTCCAAGATGCTGTTTGAAAGGCGGTTTACATGCAAGGTTCATCTGACCTCCCACTTCTTTTTCCGTTTCGTAAAGGTCAACGGTATGTCCTCTCATTGCAGCAATTCTTGCAGCCTCAACTCCTGCGACACCTGCACCGATAACTACAACTTTTTTCTTTGCTTCTGCAGGAACGATGTTGTAATCGTTATCGCCTCTTGCAAGAACGGCATTGCCTGAGCAGATTGCTCTTTCACCATGCTGAAGCTGATGGTCAACACAGTGACCGCAACCGATACAAGGACGGATTTCATCTTCTCTGCCTTCGTCAATGAGATTTACAAGGTCAGGCTGAGCAAGTAAGCCGTGGCCTATGAAAATCAGGTCGCACTGTCCTGATTTCAGTGCTTTTTCAGATGCAACGGGATTCTGTGCTCTGCCACCGCCGATGAGAGTTACTTTCTTTTTGCCTGTTGTAAGTATAAGACCGATTTTTGCAACAAGGCTCAGGGCAACTGCCATACAATCGGAATATGCAGATTCGGGCTTTTGATTTTTACCGGCCTCTCCTGACCAGATTCCTGCAAGAACTTCAATTGCATCAACTCCTGCTTCCTGAAGCTTTTTACAGTAATAAAGACCGTCAAGCATTGAAATACCGCCGTCTTTACCCATTTCGATAAGGGAAAGCTTGACGATTATGGGGAAATCTTCACCACAGAGTTCACGGATTCTTTTTATTATGTTAAGGTGGAAACGTATTCTGTTTTTTGCACTTCCGCCGTATTCATCCTCGCGGATATTTGATGTTTTTGAAAGAAATTGCTGACCCAGATAATAGCCTACCGCATGTATTTCAACACCGTCGAATCCTGCTTTTTTTGCACGGAGTGCTGCCTGTGCATATTTTTCTTCAATAGCCTTAATTTCGTCAATTGTCAATGCACGGGGTGTTTCATTTGCAAGTCCCATCATATATGAATAAGGCATCGGAACAGCACTTGGACCTACAGGCTGCTCTCCGATTATTTTTCTTCTTGCACCTCTGCCCGTGTGTGAAATCTGCAAAAAGGCTTTTGAACCGCCTTCGTGGATAACTTCGGCAAGTTGTGTCATGCCGGGGATATATTTATCGTCATCAATAACAAGCATTCCTTTGGTATTAAGACCCAGAGGAGAATCCACACATGTAACTTCAACGATAATTGCACCAACGCCGCCTTTTGCTCTTTCAGCATAGTGATTGAGAACCGCCTTGTTCACAAAACCGTTTTCAGCCTGACTCATGCCCATTGCAGCCATAACTGTTTTATTTCTGAGCTCAACATTTCCTATTTTACCGGGAGATAAAAGATTGGGATATTTTCCGTTCATATTCACACCTCGTTTTTTCTTATAATGAAATTATAATACACATATTTTTCTTTTGCAAGAGGATTATTGAAAAGTAAAAATTTTTATGATATTATATGGAAGTAAAATACTGCAGAGGAGTTTTATTATGGGAATAGTATCTAAAATAATTATAAAATGCATAAATCTGATTGCTATTATACTTATCATTGTTTTTGCAGGAGATATAAAAAAAGGAGTGCTTGACCTTATTTACAAGGATTTTGTTGCACCTGCACCTGTTATAACTTCAACAACTACAAAAAAGGAAGATGTTGAACCCATGGGAGATTTTTATGTAAGCACAAAAGGTAATGATAACAACAACGGTACAAAAGAAGCTCCGTTCCTCACAATTGAAAGGGCTGTTCGTGCAGTAAGAAATGCAGATAAATCAGGAAAAAACGGAATAACAGTCTGTATTGAAGCAGGAGAATACCGTGTATCTTCTCTTCAATTCACAAAAGAAGATTCGGGCACAGAAGAATGTCCCGTAACGTACTGTTCCTATAACGGAGAGGTCATACTCAATGGTGGTGTAACTCTTTCGCAGAATGATTTTGTTTCAGTTTCAGAATATCCTGAGTTTTCACAGAGACTTGGCTCTGAAGCACAGAAAAACGTTGTGGTTGTTGACCTTACAAAAGAGCCTTATTCTCTTACAAAAGGAGATTGGGGTAAAATATATGCAATCGGTTCATATCATACTGCAGAAAGTTATGACGGCGATTATACGGGACCTCTTTACTGCGAGCTTTTTCTGAATGATGAAAGACAAACTCTTGCAAAATATCCTGACAATGATTTTCTCTATACAGAAGAAGTTGTTAAAACAGGTCTCGGAAAAGAATCTGACGGAGCACTTACAGAAGTTAAGGATTGGGATAAAATACGCAACCCTGAATCGGATATTTACAGAGTGAGCCCTGAACTTGCAAAAAGAATTTCAGGCTGGAAAACACTTGATGATGTGTGGATGTTTGGTTTCTGGAAATATGACTGGGCAGATGCATCTTCACCCGTCGGATTTTTCAATGCAGAAAAAAGAGAAATTTCACCGAAGTTTGTAAGCCTTTACGGCACAAAAGAAGATGCACCCTATTATTTCTTCAATGTTTTTGAAGAACTGACAAAAGAGGGTGAATGGTATCTTGACAGAGAAAAAGGTCTTCTTTTCCTTTGGAAACCTGATAACTTTACAGATGCACAGATTGACCTTTCTTTATCACTTAATCCTGTTATCGATTCAGATGCAGATTATGTTACTTTTGACGGAATTACGGTTAAAGGCACAAGAAGTGACGGTATCATCATAAACGGCAAAAACAATACCGTTCAGAATTGTCTTATCAAGAATGTTGCAGGAAATGCCCTTGTTATGACGGGCAGTAATAATCTGGCCTACAACAACGAAATAACCCGTACAGGCAAAGGCGGTATTTATATATCAGGCGGAGATACAGAAACTCTCACTCCGGGCAACAGCAAAGCTGATAACAACTACATTCATCATTGGTCAGAAATTTATCAGACTTATCAGCCTGCTGTAACTCTTGAAGGAGTTGGCAATATCTGTTCTCATAACGAAATGCACGATTCTCCTCATGAGGCAATTACATACAGGGGTAACAATCATATTATTGAGTACAACAACATCTACGATGTTTGTCTGCTTTCAGATGATGCAGGTGCAATTTATTCAGGCAGAAGCTGGATATGGTACGGAAACATTGTAAGATACAACTGTATTTACAATGTAGGTTCAGGAGAACATAGACCTGACGGAATTTATCTTGACGATGCACTTTCAGGTCAGCAGATTTACGGAAATCTTCTTGTGAATATTCCGAGAAACGCTATTCATATCGGTGGTGGCAGAGATAATATTGTGACAAACAACATAATTGTAAATTCGGGTGTAACCTCAATATATTTTGACGAAAGAGCAAGAGATGGTGCTCTTAATAACGGTTGGTTTACCCATGCTTATATCGGAAGCGGTGATATGTGGAAAAATCTTTATGCTTCCCCGTGGCAGAGTGAAACATGGCAGAATGCCTTTCCTCAGTATCAGACAATGACTGATGATATTTCAAAATCTGAAACTGCGGAATATATCCCCAATCCGGCAAGTACGGTAAAAGGAAATCTTATAGTAAATAAATATAAAGAAATAGGAGATATATATAAATCTTCAGAAAAATTCAGCGATATTTCAAATAACGGAATTTATTCTCTCAGAAGTCTTGAGGAAATTTTTGTTGATGTGAATTCGGGAAATTATAAAATTAAAGACATTGAAACTCTGAGAAAAACTATTCCCGGTTTTGAAGAAATTCCTCTTGATAAAATCGGCAGAGGAAACTGATTGACACAAGAAAAATTCATAAAAACACTACTTGAAAATCTTTGAAAAATCAATATAATTATATCAGAATAAATTGAAAGGCAGATATTACATGAAAAAGAAATTACAGGTTGCAAATATAGGTATGAAGTTCGGTATGTGCCACGTTGAGGGTGCACTGAACTGTGAAGATGCTGAAATAGCTATAATATGTGACAGTAACGAAGAAAATCTTCGTTTTGCTGGCGAAAGATACAATATTCCTGAAGAAAAATGGACTACTGATTACATGGATATTGTGAATAACAAGGATATTGATGTGGTAACTGTCGCAATTCCTGATCAGCAACATAAGAAAGTTTCCTGCGACTTGCTTCGTGCAGGTAAGCATGTGCTTTGCGAAAAACCCCTTGCTCTGACAAGAGAAGATATTGAAGAAATTGTAAAAGTTGCAGAAGAATCAGGCGTAAAGTTTATGGTCGGTCAGATCTGCAGATTTACTCCTGCTTTTGAAAAGGCAAAGGAAATAATCGAGTCAGGTACTATCGGTGAATTATACTTCGTTGAATCAGAGTATGCACATGATTATATGCTCATCCAGGAGCCCTGGCGTTGCGACCCCAAGCGTCACGGTGTCATTGGTGGCGGATGCCATGCTGTGGATTTATTAAGATGGCTTGCAGGTGACCCGAAAGAAGTTTTTGCTTACGGTACACATAAGCTTCTCCCTCACGTAACTTATGATGATGCAACTATTGCAATCATGAAATTTGACGAAAACCTTGCAGGTAAAGTTTTTGTTTCTACAGGCTGCAAACGTGATTATACAATGAGAACTGTTATTTACGGAACAAAAGGCACTCTTATCTGCGATAACACTTCACCCACAATGACTCTCTTTACAGTTGATGAAAAACAGGTTACAAAAGAGCCTGAAACTATTGAAATAGAAGTCAATAACCACAACGCCGTAAAAGAGTTTGAAGTATTTGCAGATGCAATTCTCAATGACAAGGAAGTTCTGACAGACGCAAGAGAAGGTGCAAAAACCATTGCAGTCTGCCTTGCAATTGTTGAATCTGCAACAACAGGAAAAATTGTAAAGCCTGATTATGAATTTTAATATTAAAAATAACCGGTAGAGTTTTTGCTCTACCGGTTATACTTTTATGTATGCTTATTTCTTTTCAAAAAATTCTTCGCAAACTTCGTCAAGGCAATATTGTCCTCGTCTTGTGGGTTCTCTGTCAATCCACATACCATTTGTGAAGTCAGGGAATGCTACAGGCGCACTGCCAAGTGCAATTGACTGTTCTGAAAGACATGTAACAGCCATCATAACTGCTGTGTCATAAACGTCAATGGGGGGCTTTGCATCAAGTCTTACGCTTTCTGCGAAAGCTGAAAGAACGAGATAGTCCATACCGCCATGACCTGCATGAACACCGTCATCCTGATATTTCTTCCAGAGAGGATGTTCATATTTTTCAAGGTATTTATCAAAGCTTTCAGGCTTATGCATCCAGTCGCCTTCTTCGTGCTCAGTCTGACCTTCAAGGTAAATTGTCTCACCGTCTTCCATGTAAATACCTTTAGTACCCTGAACACGGTAAGCTCTTGAATAGTTTCTGGGGAGGGAGCAGTCATGAGTGAGAACAACTGTTTCACCGTTTGCACATTTGAGCATTGTTGTTACAACGTCGCCCTGATTGAAGTTATAGTCTGCAAGGTCGTAGTCTGCTCCTTTATTCTCTTTAATCCATTCGTTGAGGCCTCTTGATTTACTTGCCATTGAAACGAGTGAAACAAATCTGTTACCTCTGTTGATGCCCAGAACCTTTGTGATGGGGCCTAACTGATGAGTTGGATAAAGTTCGCCGTTTCTCATCTGGAAATTAAAGAGTCTGCCGTGTCTGTTTTCTCTGCCGAGGCAGATTTCGTCGCGGAGGTCATGCTGATATCCGCCTGTCATGTGAATGATTTCACCGAAAACACCCTGTTTAACCATGTTGAAAAGAGCCATTTCGTTTCTGTCATAACAGCAGTTTTCAAGAAGCATACAGAATTTGCCTGTTTCTTCACTTGTACGTACAAGCTGCCAGCATTCTTCAATACTTGCAGCACCGCCGACTTCTGTTGCAACATGAATGCCTGCTTTCATTGCATCAACTGCAATTCTTGAATGAGTAATCCATGTTGTTGCAATATAAACACCGTCAAGGTCTTCTTTTTCAAACATTTCCTTGTAATCAAGGTAGTAATTTGCGTCAGTACCCACTTCTTCTTTAACGATTTCAGCGCCACGCTTTGCTCTGTCTTCGTATTTATCACAGACAGCAGGAACTCTTACGCCTTCGCATTTGAGAAGCTCACGGAGCATTCCTGAACCTCTGCCGCTTGTACCTACAATACCAATGTTAACAAATTCTTTCATTTTAACACCTCAGAATTTTTATATGTTTTGTAATCACCAAAATTATATCATTGTTGTAACATCTTTTCAACCATAAAGTGAAATATTGTTGTAAAAATTTGCAACATTATTTTACTTTGCTCAAAAGTATGATATAATCATATTAACAAGTGAAAATTTATGAGGTGAAATTATGTTTGCAAAGATTTATGATACGGAAATCAAAACGGATTACAGCAACAAAGACGGATTTGACTGCTATCCTACAGATATTCTTACGGAATATACACAGTCTTATGAAGAGGGATTAGATATTGAAAAACATAAGGCTTTGTTTGATGATGTTTCCAAAATGGAAAATGGTGAAATAAAAAGTCACATGTGTGATGCTCTGTTTGAAACTATTATAAATGCAGATATAAGACCTGACTATAAATATAATGAACCCAATGACCTTGAAAAAATTAAAGAGTTGAGAAAACCCTATAGCTTTTCAGCAGAAAAGTCTGATAAAGAAACTTTCAAAAAGAAACTTCTCGGAGCATGGACAGGAAGAGCCTGCGGATGTCTGTTGGGAAAACCTGTTGAAGGAATAAGAAGTGATGAATTCATTCCTTTTCTTAAAGAAACAGGAAACTATCCCATGCACCGCTACATTCTCAGCACAGATGTAACAGACGAAGTAAGCTCTCATTATAAATTTTCTTTCAGAAACAAACCTTATGGTGATGTAGTTGACGGAATGCCTGTTGACGATGACACAAACTATGTTGTTCTTGCTCAGAAAATTATAGAAGATTCGGGAAGAAGTTTTACTTCAAGCGACGTTGCAAAAGCATGGCTTAAATATCAGTCGGTTTTTTCGTATTTTACTGCAGAAAGAGTGGCTTACGTGAATCTGATAAAATGCATTGAGCCACCGTCATCAGCTATGTATAAAAATCCTTACCGCGAATGGATAGGTGCACAGATAAGAGGGGACTATTTCGGTTACATAAATCCCGGAAATCCTGAGAAAGCAGCCGAAATGGCTTTTAATGATGCATGCATCTCTCATGTTAAAAACGGCATATACGGAGAAATGTTTGTTTCTGCAATGATTTCTTGTGCAGCGGTAACTGACAGCATTGAAGATGTTATTTACGGCGGACTGTCTGAGATACCGTCAACATCAAGACTTTATGAGAAAGTTGTGAAAATCTTTGATGACTACAAAAACGGAGTTTCGTTGTCAGAAGTTTTCAATTATATTCATTCTGAATACGATGAGCACACATCACATGGTTGGTGTCACGTAATTTCAAATGCAATGATTGTGGTTGCAGCACTTCTTTACGGTGAGGGAGATTTCGGAAAATCAATTTGCATAGCCGTTGAAATGGCATTTGATACAGACTGTAACGGTGCTACTGTAGGTTCAATTCTCGGTATGCGTGGAGGAATTGACTGTATTGACGATTATTGGAAAAAGCCCGTTAACGGAAAAATACATACATCCATTTTCGGTGTGGATACTGTGGATATTGAAAAGGCAGTTGATAAAACACTTGAACATATTGAATCAGGTGATTGATTTATGAGCAAGTTTCTCGATGATTTTGATGCATCAGAACTGACGAAATATGCAACTGAGTATGTGTTGTAAAGCATCTTTATTTGTGATACAATAAAGATGCTTATACAAAAATGAAAAGAGGTAAAGTATATGTTCGGGAAAATTTACGATGCTGTTTACTTGTTTTTGAGAAAAACAATACTTTTCTTTGTGGCGGGAATTATGTGCCTCAGCTCATTCAGTGCACCTGTTTTTGAAGAACCGCAGATAAAAAATGAAAACACAGGGGATTATTTTCTTCCTGATTACGGAAATACTCTTATTTCTTCCCACAGAAGCGGAAAAGGTGCTGCACCCGAAAACACACTTATGGCAGTTAAATCCAACCTAGTGTATAAGGAAACAGACTCTGCAATAATCGAAATGGATGTTCAGCTTACAAAAGACGGTGAAATTGTTCTGTATCACAGCCTGTCCCTTGATGAAATGAGTAACAGCGCAGAATATTTCGGACGTAAAAACACAACGGTTTTCTCAAAAACCTATGATGAATTACGTAATCTTAACATGGGTGAAAATTTCAAATCAGGTGACAGCTATCCTTACAGAGGGCTCAGAGGTAATGATATTCCCGATGATATCAGAATCACAGCACTCAAGGATGTTTTCAGTTGTGTTGAAACAGAAGCACCCGGTAAATACAGATATATTATCGAGATAAAATATCCTCATCCGTGGGCACCGAAAATTGTTGACGGTATTTATGAACTGATAAGTGAATATAACCTTGCAGACAGGGTTATTGTTGCAAGCTTCTGGCCTGATGTTTCGTGGTATATCGACAATAATTATGGTTGCAGAATAAACAGGTCTGCAAATCCCTTTGAAATTGTTGATTTCTACGGATGCTATACAAGGGAAGATGATTTAAGCCGTGAAGATTTTAAATTCACAGCTCTTCAGCTTCCTTATTATTGGGATGACGGAAAGCTTCTTGTTGCTAATTTAGGTAAAACAGGATTTATCGATTATGCACATAAGTACGGCATTTCCGTTCAGTATTGGACAGTCAACAGCGCAGAAGATGCAAAACAGCTGTATAACTCAGGTGCAGATGTACTTATGACAGACTATCCCGACAGACTCCGTGATGCTTTATATAATTAAAAAATCAAGGGGCTGTAAAAAACAAATTATAATTTAGCGGTGTACTTAAGTTTCAGCCTTCCCTTGAAAACGTAAGGGGCGATTCCCCTGTCAGGGGAAATGTCCGTAGGACAAAGGGGTTCCCGTTTCTGGAAGAAAGTGTCAAAATCTATGATTTTGACGGAGGGGATTTTTCGTTGAAAATTATAATTTATAAAAATGAAACGCAAAAAATGCATCAGAAGTTTAATTTTAAAACTTCTGATGCATTTACTAATTCTATTGGCTTTTCAAAGATTATGTTTTTTACAGCTCCTGATTTTTTTACAAGTTGAAATATTGATTTGAAAACTCAATCACAAAGTTATTTTCTTTTATTGTTCCGGCTGTTATAATTTATTTGAAATCAAAAAGAGGTGACAGAACAATGAACATTGAAAAAATCGGTCAACAGATTGCCGTTTTACGAAAAGCAAAAGGTATTACACAAAGTGAGTTAGGTGAAAGAATCGGTGTGTCGTTTCAGGCTGTAAGCAAGTGGGAACGAGGCGAAACATTGCCCGATATAACTATTTTACCGGACTTAGCAAAAATTCTTGAAACAACAATTGACTTCATCTTAATCGGTAGTGAAAAAATTGTTGAATACAAAGGGAAATTTACTATCACAGACGTAAAGAAAGGTCTCAACTGCCTGAAAAACGCAGGTGAATATTTAGGCACAGAAAATATTATTTACCGTGCAGCAATCAAAGGAGTTAACAGCGACCTTAATACAGATATTGAGGAAGCTTTCACAAATGACTATGTATTTGAAGCCTTTTTAGCAGAGGCTATAATTCAGAATTTAATATCAGGCTTATACGTTGATATCAGCGATGTGAAAAACAATTTCAAACACGAACATTTTAAGAATATTGTCGTTGATTACTGTAAAAGATACGGAATAAAATAAATCCGAGTTTTAACCTCGGATTTTCTGTTTCTATTCGTTAATTCTGCTTGTATAAGAAACAGTAGCGTGATATAATACAGATAACTTATTTACAAGAAGAAGGTGTTCAGAAATGTCAACAAAGCTCTGGCATGAGGATTATGAACGTGATTGGATGAGGGCATTCCCTCTCGGCAACGGCCGTATCGGTGCAATGCTTTACGGAGACCCCTATGAAGAAACAATTGAAATCAACGAGGAATCTCTCTGGAGCGGTCGTCAGATTCAGGAAAAATACAACAGTTCTCCCGAAGCTCTCCAAAAAATCAGAAAACTTCTGCTTGATGAATGTTATGAGGAAGCAGCTGAACTTTGCAGTGAAACTTTTATAGCAAAGCCCGAATGTGTACGCTTCTTTGAAAGCATGGGTGAGGTGCGTATTGAATTTCCCGACAAAAGCCGTTATGAAAACTATCGCAAGGAGCTGGAACTGAGCGAGGCTATCGGCCGTGTATCATACAAAAAAGGTACTACTGATTTCCACAGTGAAACCTTTGTCAGCGAAAAATATGACTGCCTTGTATACAAAATAACTGCCTCAGCACCTTTTGACTGTCATGTTACTATGGAGAGAGGACAGGATGCGTACACCTCTGCTCTTCGCAACAATCTGCTTTTCATGAATGGCAGAGTAACATATTACGATGAGGATCTGTACGGGGAAGGCGGAGAAGGAATGTCCTTCGGAGCCAATATTTTCGTCCGTACAGACGGCAAGCTTCTCAATGATAAAAAACATATTATTGTCCATGATGCAACATGGGTAATCGTTTACGGCGTGTTTGAGACAAATTATAATGTTGAGAAATACGACATAGACGAAAGCATTGATTACCGCGCTGTTCTCAAGCAAAAGCTGGATAAAATAACAACTGTTGATTATGAAACTGTAAAGGCAGAGCATATTGCCGCACACAAAGCTGTGTTTAACAAGGTATCCCTTAAACTTAACGCAACCACATACGACGATATCCCGGTTGACTGGCGTCTTTATTTCCTACAACGCAACCGCCAGGAAGACCTTGATATGTTCGAGCTGTATTATAATTTCGGTCGTTATCTGCTAATAGAAAGTTCAGGGAAAAATGCAACTCTGCCTGCAAATCTTCAGGGCATATGGTGCAACGGCTACCGTCCCGAATGGGGAAGCGATTACCATACAAACATAAATATGCAGATGAACTACTGGCCTGCCGAGCCCGGCAATATGCCTGAAGCTATGAAGCCCTTTGTGCATTTCCTGAAGATGATAAGTAAATTCGGCAAACAGACAGCCAGGGAACAGCTTGACTGTGACGGATGGGTCATCAACCACACAACCGACATTTTCGGTCGCAC
>JAFXFI010000012.1 GCA_017520635.1 Clostridia bacterium | reverse complement strand
GGGTTACGACCTTGCACGTGCCGTGGCAATTACTCTTGCAATGCCCAAGACATACAACAGAAAAGCAATTCTCAAATGGGCAAAAGAATATAACAAACCATTTGCTTTCTGATTAAATTAAAAGGAGATTTTAAAAATGAAAAAGTTTATCGCACTTATTCTGGCACTCAGTATTTTCCTCATCTTACCCGTAAGCACATCAGCACTTTCACTTGATGACGGGCTTGATGCTCTCAAACAGGAGTTTGTTTTCGGTGAAGGTCCTGAAGAAGACGGATATTCAATTGACTACAGATATTTTTCACCCGTAGGCAAAAATGATAAAACAAAATATCCTCTTGTGGTCTGGACTCATGGTCTGAGTGACGGTTCAAAAGACGGCGTTCAGGTAAACAAAAGTCAGATAGCTTATTGGGCAAGTGATGAATTCCAGTCACGTTTCGGTGAAGCGGGCGGTGCTTTCGTGCTTGCAGCACGTTCACGTGAGGAATTAGGTCACACATGGACAAATGCTATGGTTGAACCCCTCAGAGCAGCTATTGAGGATTTTATCGCAAAGAATGAGGCAAACGTTGACACAACAAAAATCTATATCGGTGGTTACTCAATGGGTGGTAAAATGACATTCAAGATGGCAATTGCTTATCCTGAAATGTTTGCGGCAATTTTCCCCATCTGCCCTGCATGGTCACCTGATGCAGAAGCTATGGAATATATTTCTGATATGCCCACATGGCTTGTTGCAGGTAAGCCCGATCCTCTTGTTAACTATCATTTTTCAGTAAACCCCTCATGGAAAAAACTTGTTGCTGCATCAGATGTGCCCGAAAATCTCAGATTTTCAACACTTTCAAAGGTGTGTTACGCAGACGGAAAGAAAACTCCCAGCGCACATCACTCGTGGTTTGCTGTAAACTATGATATGTTCACAACAGAAAACACTGATTACCATTATATGTCAACTGTAAACGGTCTCGGGGAAGAAGTAAAGCTGACATACCCAAAGGGTATGATTTCATGGCTTTCATCATTCTCATCAGAATATGACGGAAAACCTGTTGACGGTATGGGTAACCTCGAAAACATTTCTCAGACAGACAGCATGACAGCACGAATTACTTTCGTTGAGTTTTTCGAGATTCTCTTTGAAATGATACTTTCAATATTTAAGTTCTGAGTCCCCTATATATCAGACATAGAAAAAGCAAAGTCCCGAAAGTCGGACTTTGCTTTTTTGGTTTATTGAAAACTTTTCCCATGACGTATATAATTAAGTCACAAACGAAGTTGATTTTTGTTTGTACATAGTATTCTCTCTTTCTCACCCCTTTCTTTTCAGGTGAATTTTTCACCACACTCTCTTTCAAAGGCACTCTGTTTTTCGCGGAGTGCCTTTCTTTTATGCTATTGAAGTTGAAATAAAAATATGTTATAATAAAAAAACTTATCGTAGGGGTCGGCGTCCTCGACGACCCGTTTAATTTGACACGAATTTTTTTATTATGGAGAGAAAAAATGACCGTACTTATGTTTATATTCGCAATATTTGCCGTTATCGGTGCTGTTGACAGAATCATCGGCAACCGTTTCGGTATAGGACAGGAATTTGAAAAGGGGATTATGGCAACAGGCTCACTTGCACTTTCCATGGTGGGTATGATTTGTATTGCGCCTGCTTTTACGAAAATTTTAATTCCCGTTATAACTCCGGTTGCAAAGATTTTCCGTTTTGACCCGTCAGTTATTATCGGCTCTGTGCTTGCAAATGATTTAGGCGGTGCAAGCTTAGCCGAGAGCCTTGCGGAAAATCCTCTTATGGGTGGTTTTAACGGTCTTGTTGTGGCTTCAATGCTTGGTGCTACAATTTCTTTTACAATCCCCGTTGCACTCAGGTCAATAAAAAAAGAACTCCACAAGGAAGTTCTCTTAGGTATTCTCTGCGGTATCGGCACAATTCCCGTCGGTTGCATTGTATCGGGACTTATGCTTGGTATCAGTTTTGGTGAACTGATGCTCAATTTAGCACCTGTTATAGTAATCGCAATTGTAACCTGCCTCGGCATTGCTAAAGCGCCTGAACTTTCAGTGAAGATTTTCAAAATTCTCGGACATCTCATTGTATGCCTTGTAACGGTAGGTCTTGTTGGCGGTATTTTTCAATCGCTTACAGGCAAAACGCTTATTCCCGGCATGACTGATATCCTTGAGGGCTTTGAAATTGTTGCCAATATCGGTATTATCCTTGCAGGTGTATTCCCACTTATCTTTGTTGTTTCAAAGGTTCTCGGCAAGGCTTTTGCAAAGCTTGGAAATATTCTCAAAATCAATGACGTTTCCGTTATGGGATTTATTTCATCTCTTGCAAACAGTATTCCCACTTTTGAAATGGCTGAAAAGATGGACAAAAAGGGAATTATTATGAACATGGCGTTTGCAGTTTCGGGTTCATTTGTTTTCGGTGATCACCTTGCTTTTACAATGGCTTTTGACAAATCTTTTGTAGGTGCAATGATTGCAGGTAAGCTTATTTCTGCAGTGTGTGCAGCAGTTGTTGCAGCATTTGTTTATAAAATTAATTATGAGAAGAAAATGAAATAATTTAGTGCAGAATGCAAAATGCAAAATATCGGGTCTGTAACGCAATTTTATAACAAAATCAACGGCTACACATTTGGGACGGGTTCCCCGTCCCAAATGTGTTTTCAGGAAACTATGTGGGAGCCGAAACGGCTCCCCTACGATATAACAATAAATGTAATATAAAATGCGGAAGAAGTTTGTTTTTTACTTCTTCCGCATTATTTTTATGAATTTTACATAGCCTCAATTTTTTGTCTTTTTTCAATTTTCTTCCAGTTTATGAAACCGTACATATCGTTGATAAAAAATACTGTAAAACAAATTACCATTGACACAGAATTAATATCATGCTTTGATGCGATTATCCATAAGACAACAAGTACAAGGTCATTTGCAGCATAACCGAGAGCATAATAAGGACTTCTCAGTGCTGTCAGGTACGCTGCAACAAAACTTGTTGTGACGGAAACGGTACTTGCTATAAGACTTGCATTGCCTAATGCTTTAAGAATAAAGTAAAATGAGGCTGTAACAGCAACTGTAAAAAATATCATAACAGAAATCTGTTTTCTTGTAAGCTTGCTGACTTCCACTTCCGATGTGTCCTGAAATGGATGCTTTATCCACGAAATAAGAGCTACAACTGCCATTGGTACAGTCATTCCCAGATATGTAATCATTTCTCCGTAATATCTGAAACGGAAAGAAATAAAGCCGTAAAAGAAAGCAAAAATAATTATCAGCACCTGACCGATGGTGTGTCCTTTTGCAAGAAAAATCAAAGCAGTAACACCGATAAGCGAAGCACACAAATTCAGATAATCCGTATTTCTGAAAAGAAAAAATGTACCTGTAACAACAATAACAGAAACAAACCACAGTATTTTTTCAAATAATGTAAGATTTTTAAAAGCGTTTTTTAAATCCATGGGAAACCTCCAAAAAAATAAGCACCCGAAACACATCTTCTAAGACCTAACGATGTGTAACGAATGCAAAAATTGCAACTACCCGGTGGCAGTAATTTTTAAGTTTTTAATATTGTATCACAGGAATAAAACAAAGTCAACAGAAAATCCATGCGATGTTTGATAAGGGTGCAGGTAATATTCCTGCAAGAAAAATCATAAGGGTTTCCGTGTCTTCTGAATTGATGGACACAATGTTTTCTTCTGTTTCTCCTTGCTTTACAAGGAGCTTTTCGGAAGTTGTTGACTGAACTTTCAGTACATCCTCTCTTTCACCGCTGATTACGTAAGATGTTTCCGTGTTTACTCCGATTATGCCTGTGGCAAGTAAAGTAAGACAGAGTAAAAACGAAGTAAGTATTACATAGTTTCTTACAATTTTCTGCATTTTTAAAATTCCTTTCGTTTGATTTGTAGACTAAATTATAATTTGCACGGCAAATTATAATTGAAGTAATAGGTAAGAAGTAATAATGAAGAAGTTCGGGTCTGCACTTTGCATTTTGCATTCTGCACTTAATTATAAATATTCTTTCAGCATTTCACCAAGCACATCCCCTATAAGCCTTCCTGAATATGTGGCTTCATCAAGTGTGTTTCCGTCACTTCCCATTTCAAGGAGCAGACCACATTTTGATTTGTACATATTGTATTTTCTGTTACAGAAGAACAGAGGTCTCATGAGAGTAGGGTACATTTCTTCTGCAGTTTTCTGTAATCTGAGAGCAAATTTCAGGTTATCTTCCCAATTGGGAAAATCTGTGATATTTCCGCCCTCACAGCCTGAAATTATCATTATCTGTGCTGCTTTTTTACCGTTGATTGTTGTAACGGGTTTTAATTTTGTTGTTTCTGAAGTCTGTATTGCATCACGGTGAACATCAAGCACTACCTGAATTGAGGGGTATTTTTCAAGGTATCTGTCAACGGCTGCTCCTGATCGGTCGTAAGCACCTGAATATTTTCTGTCGTGAATTTCCTTATCGTGTATTACACCAATTCCTGCTTTTTCAAGCTGAGTGACAATTTCTTCACCGACTCTTATCATATTTTCTTCTTCATTTTCACTTCTCGGAGAAAAGCTTTTCAGGTAATTGCCTTTATCAAGTGTCTGATAACTCTCTGTTGTATGGGTGTGAAAAATAAGAACACTCACTTCATCTTTTTCAGCTTTTGTGAGAACAGGCTTTTCTTTGAGGAGTTCCGAAAAATCCATGCTTCTGCCTGTGGTGTTTTTGATTAAAACATTCCCTGCAACATCGGTCGCACTTGCTCTGCCGTAGGTTTCGGAAACGATTTTACCGCCTTTTTCAGACGAGTCAAAAGTTTTTTCTGCTGTTTTCATTATTTCCTGAATATCATGTGGAACGTATGCAAGGGAATTGATTTTTACGGCAGATTTATTATCGTTATTATCACTTTTACCTGGAAGAGAAAGACTAAGCCCCTTCTTTGCGATAAGACCGATATCCTGTATGTCAACTTTTTCCGGGGATACAGGCAAAAGTAATTTAACGCATGTCCCGATAACGTTTACACTGCCAACTGCCTTTACAACACCTGCACTTATCAGCACAGAAAAAAACGAACAGATAAAAATAGCAAATATACTTTTTTTGTTTTCACGTAACTTCACGGAATATTCCTCCATCAATTGATGGTAAAGTATATTCTGCAAAATGTTTTTTATGACACAAGGCTCAGTATGTCTTCGTGTGACATATTGGGTTGAAGTGCGCAGTTAATGGACATTCCCACAAGACGTGATGCTCTTTCTATGAGCAGGTCAATTTCTTTGGGAGTAACCATCATCTGACCGCTTTCGGGAAGAACGGAATAATGACCCGATTTGTTTTTATCAATAAGGTCATGGGCAAGTGTTGCACCGTCAACAACCGTAGGCACACCAAGGCTTATAACCTTCACACCTAAAGTCTTTTCATCAAGTCTTTTGCGTGTATTTCCTACACCTGAACCGGGACTGATGCCTGTGTCTGCAAGTTGTACCGTGCATCCGAGACGTGAAAGATTACGTGAGGCAAGAGCGTCAATTGTAATTACTGCAGAAGGCTTTATTCTGTCAACAACACCTTTTATGATTTCTCCTGTTTCGATTCCTGTCTGTCCGAGAACACCGGGAGAAAGACTTGCAACAGACCTCATGCTTTCAAAGCCTATTGCCTTTGTCAGTTCTTCTGAAATATGTCTTGTTGCAAGAATGTAGGATGCACTTTTCGGTCCTAAAGCATCAGGTGTTATGGAAATGTTGCCAAGTCCCACAACAAGAACAGTTCCCTTTTGAGGGAGCATTTTTCTTATCACTTCTGTAAGTGCATTGAAACGCTCATCGAAAATTTCAGCATCATCGGAAAAAGGAGGGACTTCCACCGTAACATAGCTTCCTATGGGTTTTGATAGCTGCTTTGCAGCATCCTCTGTTTTGATTTCAATACGAGTTATTTTAACTCTGCCTTTTTCTTCTGTTTCGGAAACTACGCCAGAAAGATGCTCTTTGCCGAGAATTTCGTGCCTTTCAAGGGCTAAATCGGTGCGGAAATTCATATTTTACCTCCCTAAAAGAGTCTCATTGTTATTATTGGAGTTTTTTTGCAAAAAAATCAAAATTTTTTAAGATTTTACTTGCTTTTTTCGGAAAATAGTGTTATTATATTTACCTGTGCAGACAAATAACAAGGAGGTGCAACTGTAATGCCGAATATTAAGTCCGCAAAAAAGCGTGTTATCGTAACAAAAACTAAGACAGCTCGCAATAAGGCAAGAAACTCAGCTCTCAAAACAGCTCTCAAAAAAGCTAATGCTGCTATCGAAGCAAACGCTGCTGACAAAGAAGTTCTTGTTAAAGCTGCAATCAAAAAGATTGATCAGGCTGAAGTTAAGGGCCTTATTCACAAGAATAACGCTGCAAGAAAGAAATCAGCTCTCACAAAAAAACTCAATGGCTAATTGAAAAGCTTTAAAGGCTACCCGTTTCGGGTAGCCTTTTGCTTTATACGGAAATTTTAACAGAATCCCACCGTAGCGATAAATTGTAATTTATCATAGAGGTCAATTTAACTGTTGTAGGGCTCGGCGTCCTCGACGAGCCGTTATTTTTATATAAATTTCGCGGACGGTCGAGGACGCCCGTCTCTACGAAAAGTTGCATAATATCAATGGTTATACCGTAGGAAAGACCTTTACGGTCTTCCGTAAAATTATATGCAAATTAACGGTTGACCGCGAGGGTCAACCCTACGATATTAAAATAAACATCCACAGACAAATTATAATTTATCTGTGTATTTGTGACAATGCCTCCGTTGATGTTTTTAATGGATTTTTTGCAGACATTCATAATCTTGTTGACTTTACGGCATTAAATGCTATAATAAAACCAACATACACTTATTTATATCGGAGGTTTTATTATGGCGTCTTTCTTTATTACACTCGGCGGTTTTATTGCATCTCTGTGGATAGCATTATGGTCATTCCTGCCTATAGGTTTCACAAAAATTACAACTGAACCTGCAGTTTTTGACTGCGGAAACGATTATTACGCAGTTGTGTGGGCAACCTCCACGAAGGGTAGCGGTTGCGTAAAATATACATATAACGGTGAAGAAAAAGTTATCTGGGATTCTGTTGCAGGTGTTATCAGAACAGATGACAAAATTCACTCGGTCCTTGTTCCGAAAAACGAACTTCAGGGTAATACATATAAAGTGTGCTCACAGTATGTAGGTTTCAAATTCGGCTACAATGCAGGTGTGGGACAGACTGTTGAAAGCAAGGAATATTCTTTCAGAGGTTTGCCTAAGGAAGACGGAATAAAAATTCTTGCAATTACAGATATTCATGAGATGGAAAAGGAAATGAAACAGGCTCTCGAATATTTCAAGAATGAACAGCCTGATTTTGTGGTGCTTCTTGGTGATATCACTTCAACAATGGAATTGAAAGACCAGTTTGCAAACGATTTCCTCAAATATGCAAACATTGTCAGCAAGGGTGAAATCCCCGTTGCTTACACACGCGGTAATCACGAAACAAGAGGTGAATTTTCAGCAGTAATGAAACAATATCTGCCTACAGAAACAGACGGATATTATTACACATTTGAATTCGGTTCTATGGGTGGTATTGTTCTTGACTCAGGTGAAGATAAGGAAGACGACCATCCGGAATACTCAGGACTTGTGAATTTTGAAGAATACAGAAATAAGCAGTTTGGTTGGCTTACATCACTTGAAAAGAGTGAGTTTGAAAACTGCCGTTACAAAATTGCTTTTTCTCACAATCCCGTACTTAATGACCATTTCGGTAAAGACTGGACAGCACCTCTCAAAGAATTGAAAGCTGACCTTATTATTGGCGGTCATTATCACAAGTCAGATTTAGTTGAGGCTGAAAATGAAATCCCTGTTTTCTTTGCAGGCGGTAAAAAGACAACGGGAGTATGGTCAGCATCAATGGTGACTCTTGAAAACGATACAATTCACATGGTGACAATTGATAACAGCGGTAACACAATTCTTGACAGAACTATAAATACAAAATAATTTTATAACCCCGAAAACTGCGATTCAGCCGTTTCCGGGGGTGTTTTTTTACCTGATAAAAATCCTGTTGACAAAACATGTCGTAAGGTCTACAATAAATTTATAACAGAGAAAAGGAGAAAATATTATGAAAAAAATAATTTCTGTACTTATGGCAGTATTTCTTACAGTACCTTGTTTCTCTCTTACATCTTTTTCTTTGGGAATAGGTACCATGTTTGAAAAAGACGGTATTCTTTATGCCGATTATTTAGGCGAAGGCGAAGTATATGTTGCAGGTTATAATTCTGAGTATTTTGAGAAAGGTAATTGTGAGGTGGCAATTCCGGAAACAGTAAAAGGCGGTTTCTGGAAAACATACACTGTTACAGGCGTTGATATGTACGCTTTCGCAGAATCCCATTTCACGAAAATTATGTTACCATCAACCATAAATTATATAGGTGACGGTGCATTTGAGGCTAGTGTTGACCTTACAGAAGTTGTGATTCCGGATGAATGTTATTTTGACTATTTCGGATATGATGCGTTTCTCGGTACAATGGCTGAAGAAAAGCTTTTTGACGGTACAGATACGGCGGTAATAGGTGAAAATGTCCTTTTCTCTTATGCCGGTGATAAAAAGAATTATGTTATTGATGAAGATATAGACATTCTTCTCAATGGTTGCTTTGCTTTTTCCGGTGTCGAAAGCGTTGTTTTAAATGAAAAAATTCAGGAAATTCCCACTGCATGTTTTGCAGGTTGCAGAAATCTTGAATCGTTTATAATTCCCGATACAATCACCTACATTAACGACGGTGCTTTCAAAGATTGTGTAAATCTCAAAAAAGTCACACTTGGTGAAAACGTATTCCATATCGGAGCACAGGCTTTCTCAAATACTGCAATTGAAACAATTCATCTTCCTGCAAGTGTGAATTATTTATCAGGTGCATTTGCTGATTGCAAAACGCTTAAAAATATAACGGTAGATGAAGGTAACGGCACATTTGTTGCTGATGAAAATGCACTTTATCAGGTCTGGTATTACGAATATGAAGACTTTGACGGAAATACGGAAGTTGAAACAGGAAAAGCACTTGAATTCTATTTTCCGTCAAAAGTAAATAAAGTCGTAAAACTTGCTGACGATGTTACGCAGATCAGTGACTATGCATTCTATTATTGCAAAAATCTTGAAGAAGTTTATGCACCGTCAGTTAATTCTGTTGGTATAAACGCGTTCAGCGGAACCGGTATCAGAAAATTTGATGCTGATAACTGTGAATATTTCTATGATTCATCTTTCCGTAATTGTAAAAATCTTGAAGAAATAAACCTTGAAAATGCATGGTATATTGCAACTGCAGCCTTTGAAAACTGCACATCACTTAAAAATGTAAAACCCAACGAGGGTGTTGGTGTTGTTGACGGTGCAGCGTTTGCAAACACAGCAATTGAAGAAATCGAAATATACGGTGAAGATGTGTGGCTCGGAGAGGCAGTGTTCAAAAACTGTAAAAACCTCAAAAAGGTAATTCTCGGTGATGGTATTTATTCAATGGCAATGAATACATTCCTTGGCTGCGAAAAACTTGAAACAGTTTGCCTTTCAAAAACTATTAAGTCAATTGAGGATAATACATTCAACGGTTGTGAAAATGTGAATTTTGAAGTTATTAAAAATACAAAAGCACACAGAGAACTGAAAGAACTTGGCTACAATTTTGAAGTGGTGGGTAAACTTACATTCATAGAAGAAATCACAAATTTCTTTGAAATGATAAATGAAAAGATTTACGAGTTGCTTTTCGGTTGGATGTTTGAAGTTGTTATATAAATAAAATGATTTATGGTGTTAATCTCAGGCTCCCTTACGTAAAGGGAGCTGTCTTTTTGTAAAAAAATGACTGAGGGATTGTTCCGGTAAACCACAGAACTGATCAACATAAAAAGACTCTTTCACAAATGTGAAAGAGTCGTAATTTTTTATAACATATAAAAACCTGATTTGAGAAGCACATATTCTTTGCCCAGAACTCTGAAAAACTTGTAAACAGGTTCGTCAAAAACTCTGTAGTCTCTTACTGAATATGTCTGTAGGTCGATTTTTCTTATCTTTTTTGAATTAGCACAGCTGACATAAAGGAAATTTCCCGTTTTTGTAACTCCCACGGGATCGTCGAAGGTTGTGGTCTCATTACCTCCGATACGTGTGTAAACCTTTCTTGCTGTAGGAGAAAAACGAACAATTGAATTTTTTTCCGGTACAACAAACCATACGCAGTCATCATCGGCTGTTAGACCTTTGACAGGGGATTCACGGTAGCAGAGCTCCTCTTCCCAGATGATTTCTCCGTCCGAGCCAATAACAGCCATTTTTGAATCAGGGAAAAGAACGATGCTTTCACCACCGACGGGTAATGCTACTGCATCGCAGAAAATGAAATTTCCGATTTCGCTTATTATCTTTTCAAAATTTTCACCGAATTTTGTGTGCAGATAACCTGTACGTCTTACTGCTTCAACCTTCTTCGTCTGAGCGTTGTAAGAATAAAAGGCGGCACGTGTGTTGCCGCTTGTATCAGTTTCTTTTTTTGCATAAACAAAACCGTAGGTGAAAGGTACTATATCGATAATATTGTCATCAACAATCTTTTTCAAATTTATCACCTGTAAAGTAAGTCTCCCCGCCAAGCCGGAGTCGGCCAATAGTAACCTGCTCTTTTGCAGGTGGGCACAGCCCGCTGACTTTGAGCTCCCAGCGTCCGCAAAATGCGGGAGGTCTGCTTTCCCATACAGCGGAGACAAAGTTCCCTTTAAATACGTGTTGGGTTAATATGAACCGAATTTGTCGCACAAGGCAGGGAGTTGTTATTTATTATTACTCTTCAAAATCGTAAAATTCAGAAAGTCTTTCTTCGAAAATTTTTCCCACCTCGTTGAAAATCTTTTCGTTTTCAATGGGGCAAAGGAAGGTTTCGCCATTTTCCTCCTGAACTTCAAGGATAATAAGTTCACCGTCATCGTCTATAACATCCTGAGCGTCTTCGTAAACGGGGATAAGTGCTACGAATTTACCGTCATCAGTTTCAATTCTGTCGAGTTCATCGAAAAAATGCTCGTTGCCTTCTTCGTCAATGACGCTGACTACATCCGGCATTGAAAAATCTTTTTCTTCGAAATCCTTATTCATGGTTATTACCTCATAAATTTCATATAGTTTCTGTTAGTATTTTACATCAAAACCCATGATTAGTCAACAGAAAACTTGATTTACATGATATTTATATATGGAAAAATGCCCATTTTTAGCCATTTTTCAAGTTTTTGATAAAAATTAATAAAAGTTTTCAACTTTTTTCAAAAAAACTATTGACAACTTACAAAGTCGCTGTTATAATAAGGGTGAAGATAAGACAACGAACAAACGAACCGGATGGTTCCAAGTTGTTTTACATACTAAATTGACGCAAAGGAGGCGTTTCCAATGAACTCAACAGAACCGAACTCATCTAAGGCAAACGCCTTTATGACAGGTGTTTGCCGATAAGGAAAAAGGGCAGGCAAAAACTTAATAAGATTTTTCACAGATTAAAATAAAGTTCTCTGAAATTAATGGACTGAAAAATCCGGAAGTGGTAAACGACATTAACTGAAAAATGACGGACACCCGGTCTGATAATCAGAAAAGAACAAAACAGGTAAATTGATGATGAGAACACCTGCAAAGTTATTTGCGGAAAAAATAAGAAAAAGGTGGTTCCGATGAAATAGAACCTTGTCGCTGAAACTAAAAAGCGAAAAAAGCAAAAATCTTTGTGGAACGCCACAAACGAAAACTAAATAACTGTTAAAGTAAAATAAGAAATAGGTGGTACCGATGTACACTTAAATAAAATAGCTTAACAAGAAATTTTTAAGAAAAAGGTGAGTCCAACAATTCGCTTAACATGAACTCAGACCCTATAAAATAATGAAAAAGGTGGTTCCGATGTACAAATAATTTAAGTACACCGAAATAAAACTTAAATCTTAAAGAAACGGGTGAGTCCCAAGAACAAGTAATAAGCGGAGGTCGTTATGACTCCGAAAAGGATAAACTAAACTATTTCAGAAAAAGGTGAGTCCGAAATACAGGTAAGTAACGGATGATGTCTCATCCATAAGGTATTTAAATTTCACTACATTTAAACTTATCGAAATAGGTGAGTCCAAAGAAAAAGTAATTTAACTGCGAAAGCAGACGGAAAGTGCCGGAAAGTTCCTCCGGCACTTATTTTTTTGATTGTAATTTGCATAGGGCTCGGCGCCTTCGATGAGCTGTTCCTGATTAAAACAATGTCAATATAAACAATCCTGCCAAGTCAAAAACAGCACAATACACAAAAAATAAGAAAAATTTAAAAAATCATAAATGAGGAAAACGGAGAAAAAACGAGCAAAAACGAGAAAACGAGAGATTGTAAATGCTAAATTAAAAAACTTCTAAAAAGGTATTGACAAAAATTCCCCCTTGTGATAATATATCCGAGTACTGTGAGTTTCGGGACCACCCGTTAATCCCGTAAATTCACGAATAAAAATATTGTATTAATCGGGAGGAAAAGATTATGTCAACTTATATGCCTAAAGCGGCAGAAATCAGCCGTAAGTGGTATGTGATTGATGCAGAAGGCAAAACACTTGGTAGTGTAGCTGTTGAAGCAGCAAACCTTCTCAGAGGCAAGAACAAACCCACATTTGCTCCGCACGTAGACTGCGGTGACCACGTTATCATCATCAACGCAGAAAAAGTTGTTCTTACAGGCAACAAGCTCAACCAGAAAATGTACTATCATCACACAGGTTACATCGGTAACATGAAGAAAGTACAGTACAGCACACTTATGAGAACAAAACCTGAATTCGCTGTAGAACTTGCTGTTAAAGGTATGGTTCCTTCAACATCAATCGGCCGTCAGGCTCTCACAAGACTTCGTGTATACAAAGGCGCAGAACACAAGCATGCTGCTCAGCAGCCCACAGCTTGGGAATTCTAAGAAAGGGAGGTAAATCAGAATGTACGAAACAAGTCCTTACTTCTATGGTACAGGCCGTAGAAAGAAATCAGTAGCAAGAGTTCGTGTATATGCAGGAACAGGCAAAATCACAATCAACGACAGAGATATCGACGATTATTTCGGTCTTGAAACACTTAAACTCATCGTTCGTCAGCCTCTCGCTCTTACAGGTACAACAGAGAAGTTTGACATCGTTTGCCGTGTAAACGGTGGTGGCGTAACAGGTCAGGCTGGTGCTATCCGTCACGGTCTTTCAAGAGCTCTTCTTCAGTATGATGAAGCTCTCAGAGGTTCACTCAAGAAGGCAGGCTTCCTTACTCGTGACCCCAGAATGAAGGAAAGAAAGAAATACGGTCTCAAAGGTGCACGTCGTGCTCCCCAGTTCTCAAAGAGATAATTTCTTCTGTACAAATTACCCCGAAAACCTTATGGTTCTCGGGGTTTATTTTTTGTGTAAAAAGGGGTGGATTGGCTATCCATTGACATTTAACAGAGAGTTTTGTAAAATGTTTTCAGTGATATCTCGGAGGTGGTTATTTGTGACTGATAAAAAGACTTTCGGTTCGTTTATAAAAGCTAAAAGAATTGATAAAAATTATTCACAAAAGGATTTGGCAGAGCAGTTGTTTGTCACAGAGGGTGCAGTGAGTAAATGGGAAAGAGGAATTTCCTATCCTGATATAACGCTTGTTTCTGATATCTGCCGTGTTCTCGGTATAAGCGAACACGAATTTATTACGGCATCTACTGATACGGAAACAAGAAAAATAAAAAAGGAAGCAGAAATTTTTCGAAAAATCCGCGGTGCATGGATATGGGTTCCCACGGTGTTGTATGCAGTGGCATTGCTTGTTTGCTTTATTTGCAATCTTGCGATGGACCATACACTTTCATGGTTTTTTGTAGTGTTATCATCATTACTGTGTGCATATTCTTTTATACCTACTTTCACGTGGCTTTTTAAGACGAAAAAATTTCTTGCTTTTACTGTTACAACTTACATGTCAATAGTATTCCTGCTGTTTACATGTTCGGTATATACAAACGGTATGTCATGGTTTCTGACATCCTGCATCGGAGTTCTGATGGGGTATGTGCTTGTGCTTCTGCCCGGCCTTTTGTCAAAAACCAAAATGTCCCCGTATAAATTTATAATTTCATTTTTATCAGTTTTTGTACTGACTGTTTTGTTATTGCTTAATGTGAATATATGGACTCCTTTCAGTGTGGCTTCTGCAATACTTATGACTGCTTACGGCTTTTTACCCCTGGTTTTTTGTTCAGTTGTATGTATATTTAATTTTGACGGATTTTTAAAGACGGGTATCTGTATTATGTTTACTACGGTGATTTTTTATTTCACAAATTATGTGGCAGGTCTGTTGTTTGGCGCAAATGAAAATCAATATAATGTGGATTTTAACAATTGGGAGAGGTGTATAAACGGAAATATTTACTTGATAGGACTGATTTTCTTTTCTTTTATTGCTGTCATTTTCATTGGGGCAGGATTTTCAAGAAGTGTTAAATCACGTAAAAATTAACCATTAAATTATTTGCCAAGTGCTTTTAAAAGAATTTTTTGAAATTTGTTTTTTTACCTCTTTTTGTTGAAAAATTATAGCTTATGTGATAGAATGTAGCGTAATATTTTTGCAGAGCAATGAGGATGGTGTAGTATGACGTATTATATAGGACAAGCAGTAGGAATTTTAGTGACTATAGGCGCAATAATCAATCTGCAGCTTAAAGATAAAAAGCAGATGTATGTTCTGTCAATTGTTGTGAACCTTCTTTCTTCGTTGAATATTTTTCTTCTCAGCGGAAAAGTGGACTCAGGTGTGATAATATGTACCGTTGCTGTGCTGCAGATTTTAATGGCTATATGGCATGATAAAAAGGGGACAAATGTAAAAATTCCCGAAATGATTTTCTTCCTTGTTTTGTATGTAGGCGGAGGACTTTACGGATATAAATCTCCCATTGATATTCTGTCAATTGTGGCAGCAGTACTTTACATGGTGGCAATGTTCCAGAAAAAAGAGCAGAACATCAGACTTTTCCTCCTCGGTAACATGGGATGCTGGACGGTTTACCACACAATCCTTGGCTCTACAGCTGTCTTTGCACAGATAGCAGGAATTATCTCATCCATTGTGGCACTTATCAGATACAGGAAAAATAAGTAAATTAATATTTACCACAACAATTCAAACGCTCAGGGATGACAACAAAATGGCAAGGTCAGTCACATATAAATTATAATTCGCCATTTTATTGTAATGTTATCTTTGTAACATAAATTAAACCCTCCGGCTACATCCGGAGGGTTTATGCTTTATGATTTAAGATTATTTAAAGAGCTCACCGATTGCTGAGAAATCAAGACCGCCGATAACGATTTCAATTGCTGCCATAAGGATAGAACCGATAATCTTGAACCAGTCAAGGATTGAGAAGTTAACCTTAATATCAACTGTATCTTCAACTATGTTGTTGTATTCATCTGTTACTGTAACAGTGATTTTTGCACTGCCCATACCCTTCGCTGTAATGTTACCGTTTTCGTCAATTACAGCAACGTTTTCAGCAGATGATTTATAAGCAACTGTGTATTTAACATCTCCGCCTATTTTGAGACCGCTAAGGTCAATTGGCTGTGAAGCACCGTAAGACATTGTGATTTTGTCGCCAAGCTCAAGACTTTCAACTCTGCCTGTAAGCTTTTCTGTTTCAGTATCTTTGAAGCTGTGGCCACAACGGTTACATTCATGGAGTGTGTAACCACCAACTTCGTAGTTGGGAGCAACTACTGTATCTTTGTAATCGTGTCCGAGTGCAGGAATAGCTTCTGTTTCAACATTGCTGCAAACTAAGCAGGTTCTTTCCCTTGAGCCTGTTTCAAGACATGTGGGAGCAAGTTTATCTGTCCATTCACTGTACTCATGAGGTAATGCGGGAACTACGTTAGTTTTGTCCTTAACATCACCGCAGACAGAACATGCGATACCTGTATAGCCTTCGCCTGAGCATGAGGGCTCAACAGTAACTTCTTTATTGTAAATGTGTCCTGCATAGATGGGCTGTACTTCAACTTCATCGCAAAGAGTACATCTGAAAACCTTTATGCCGCTTTCAGTACATGTTGGTTCTAATTTAACTTCCCATACACCGGCAAGGTCTCCGTTTTCAAGCTTGTGAGTGCATTTTTCGGGCTCTGCTGTTTCTTCAGCACTTACAGTAAATGATACTACTGAAAAAGCCATGAGAACTGCAAGAAAAATTGAAAGTAATTTTTTCATTTTAATTATCTCCTTTTTAAAATATTTTTACAAACAAATTATAACATATTTTTCTCGTTTTGCAACATTAAAAATTATTAAGAGCCTTAGGAGTAATTAAATAAGAAAAAACTTCATAGAGTAATATAAATGAAAGGGGTCTTGAAATGAAAAAGATTATCGGTGTTTTATCAGTTGTAATATCCTTTGTTGTTGCTTTTTCTACCTGTGTTTTTGCAGCGGAAGAAAAATATCCCGTTGAAATAAAAGCGAAATCTGCAATTTTAATGGATGTATCTTCGGGTAAAATATTAATGGAGAAAAATGCTCACGAAAAGCTTCCTCCTGCATCTGTGACTAAGGTTATGCCGCTTTTGCTTTTTGTTGAGGCTATTGAAGAAGAGAAAATTGCTCTCAGTGACATGGTGAGAACATCAGCTCATGCGGCAGGAAAGGGTGGCTCACAGATATGGCTCAAAGAGGGTGAAGAAATGACCGTTGACTCACTTCTCAAAGCAGTTGCAATTGCAAGTGCAAACGATGCCTGCTGTTCTCTCGGAGAATATATTGCAGGCAGTGAAAAAGCATTTATTCAGCTTATGAACAACAGAGCGAAAGAACTCGGAATGAATGACACAACCTTTGTCAATTGCAGTGGTCTTGACGATACTGACACAAACTATACTTCTGCATACGATATAGCCGTAATGTCCAAGGAACTTATGAAGTACAAGGAACTTATAACAAGATATACAACAGTATGGATGGATTCTCTGAGGGACGGTAAAACTGAGCTTGTCAACACAAACAAGCTTGTAAGATTTTATCCCGGTACAACAGGCCTTAAAACAGGTACAACTTCAAAAGCGGGATGTTGCCTGAGTGCTACTGCCGAGAGAGACGGACTTCATCTTGTGGCAGTTGTTATGGGTAGCGAAAACAGCAATGACCGTTTTGAAACTGCAAAGGCAATGCTTAGTTGGGGCTTTTCAAATTATGAGAGTGTCACACCTCAAATAAACAAAAAACTCATCACCGATGTAATTGTGGTAAAAGGAGAAAAGGAAAAGGTTACTCCCGCAATTCCCGAAACAAAGCCTGTGCTTGTAAAAAAAGGCAGGTCAGGTGATATAAAACAGACAGTTTCTCTTTCTGTGGGTGTAAATGCACCTGTGGAAAAAGGTCAGACTCTCGGAACAGTCCGATTTACCCTTGACGGAGAGATGTTAGGAGAATATAAATTGTTATCACCTGAGAATGTAGATACTCTCAAACTGCCTCTTGCGTTCAAGCGACTTCTTATGATGCTGGTTTAATAAAAATTTTGTGAAAAATCTCAAAAATCTATTGCAAATTTATATAATTTATTGTACAATTGAAATGTAAAAACTAAGGAGCGAAGCAAATGAACTTAAAATTTAACAGCAAATATGCAGAAAGCTTTATTGAAAAAGCAGAACTCGACGCAATTCGTGCAGAAGTGGTAAAAGCACATGAAGACCTGCATAATGCTACAGGCAAAGGAAACGATTTCCTCGGATGGGTTGACCTTCCCGTAAATTACGACAAAGAGGAATTTGAAGAAATCAAAAAATCAGCAGAGAAAATCAGAAAAGATTCTGATGTTCTCGTTGTTATCGGTATCGGCGGTTCTTACCTGGGCGCCAGAGCAGCAATTGAATATTGCAAGAGTGCAAACTACAATCTTTTAGCAAAGGATACACCGCAGATTTTATTCTCAGGCAACTCAATCAGTCCTACTGCTCTTAATGAAATTATTGCACTTTGTGACGGTAAAGATTTTTCAGTAAACGTAATTTCAAAATCAGGTACAACAACTGAACCTGCAATTGCATTCCGTGTGTTCAAAAAGCTTCTTGAAGACAAATACGGAAAAGAAGAAGCAAAAGGCAGAATTTACGTTACAACTGACAAAGCTAAAGGTACTCTCAAAGGTCTTGCAGACAGAGAAGGATATAAAACTTTTGTTATTCCCGATGATGTAGGCGGCAGATATTCAGTTCTCACAGCAGTTGGTCTTCTTCCCATTGCAGCAGCAGGTATTGACATTGACCTTCTGATGTCGGGTGCACAGGATGCTAGGGATGCATTCATGGATACAGATATCGACAACAATGCATGTTACAGATACGCTGCAATCAGAAACCTTCTTTACAGAAAAGGTAAGAAGACTGAGATGTATGTCAGCTACGAACCCTCATTCGCAATGATGAATGAGTGGCTCAAGCAGCTTTACGGCGAAAGTGAAGGCAAAGAAAACAAAGGTATTTTCCCTGCATCCGTAATTTTCTCAACTGACCTCCATTCAATGGGACAGTATATTCAGGAAGGTGAACGACACCTTATGGAAACTGTAATCACTTTTGAGAAACCTCAGCAGGAATATATAATCGGAACAGACCCTGAAAACCTTGACGGACTTAACTTCCTTGCAGGAAAGGGTATGTCATTCGTTAACAGAAAAGCATTTGAAGGTACACTTCTTGCTCACACAGACGGTCAGGTTCCCAACAACATTATTTCACTTGAAGAAATGAATGAATATTCTCTGGGTGAACTTATTTACTTCTTTGAAAAGGCTTGTGCAATCAGCGGTTATATTCTTGGTGTAAATCCCTTTGACCAGCCCGGTGTTGAAAGCTACAAGAAAAATATGTTCGCACTTCTCGGTAAACCGGGATATGAAGAAATGAAAAAAGAGCTTGAAGAAAGGCTCGGAAAATAAAATAAGAAAAAAGACCTGAGGGTCTTTACATAAAGTTAAAAGGAGTTGTTTTTTATGGTAACATTGATAATCGGACACAAAGGATCAGGCAAAACAAAGAAATTGATTCAGGCTGTCAACGATGCTATCGAGAAATCAAATGGTAATGTAATTTGCGTTGAACAGGGCACACAGCTCAGAACTGAAGTTAACTATCGTGCACGTCTTGTATCCGCAAATGAATATTCTATAAAAGGTTACGACGCATTCTACGGTTTCCTCAGCGGACTTTGCGCAGGTGACCACGATATCACAGATATCCTTGTTGATGCAACACTTCGTATCGGTTCACGTGATTATGCAGAGCTTGCAGCTTTCCTCAAGAAAGTTGAAGAATTGTCAGCACTTACAAACAATAACTTTGTTTTCACAGTTTCAGCTGATAAAGAGGAACTTCCTACAGAGATTTTTGAATTCTGCAAAGAGGCCGAATAAGTAAATTTTAAACAAAATGCCTACTGTACCGAGTGTATAGTAGGCTTTTTTGGAGAATATTGAAAATATTGAAAAACTGCTTGACAAAAAGTGACTTCGAGTATATAATATTTAAGCGTATAACTGAGGTGAATTATGTTTATTGAGCTTGAGCCTATTTTTAATAATGTAGGTGAACAAAAGAAATTCAATTTTAACATCGACCTTTCAGATGAGGAGTTTGACGGAATTTTTCCATTCAAAACACCTGTTATGGTAGCGGGTGTCGTTAAAAATTCGTCTGGCATTGTCACTCTGGAATATGATGTGAATTTGCGTTACAATGGCTTTTGTGACCGTTGTGCCGAAGAAATTGAAAGAGAGTTGAGCTACAGTTTTGAACACACTCTCGTTTTGTCACTCAATAACGAGGAAAATGATGACTTGATGCTTATTGAGGACCTTCATTTTGAAGTTGACCCATTGGCAATTGAGGATATTTTTCTTTCGCTACCAACGAAAATTCTCTGCAGTGAAACATGTGCAGGACTTTGCACAGCCTGTGGTAAAAATTTAAACCACGGTAGATGTGACTGTGAAAAAGAAATTGACCCAAGACTGGCGATTCTTCAGCAGTTGCTGGAAAATGATGAGTAAATAATTTATTGATTTATTATAAGGAGGAACTTAAAAATGGCAGTACCTAAGAGAAGAGTTTCAAAAGCAAGAAGAGATAAAAGACGTTCAAATGTATGGAAGATGACAGCTCCCGAGCTCGTTAAGTGCCCTGCATGTGGCGAATACAAGAGACCTCACAGAGTTTGCACAGCTTGTGGCAAATATAAGGGTGTAGAAGTTATCAAAGTTGAGGACTAATCCTCTTATAACAAACAATGGGTAGAGAGGAAAATCTCTACCCATTTATTTTTATTGCATGGCAATAAAATAAGGTAAGAAGGAAGAGTGAAGAGGTAAGAGGTTCGGGTCTGCGACGCTATTGTATACGGATATACCAATAGTTTTATCGTAGGGGATGGGTTTCCCGTCCCGAATAAATGTTATAATTATTGAAAGGAGGATGTCATTTTGTCAGCTGAAATTATTGATGTTATTAAAAAATCACCATCATCTAAAAAACGTATAAAAAAAGGCTGGGTGCTTGAAAAAATCAATACTCACCCCATAAACGATATCCTCGATTATAATTTTTACGCAAATGAATCAGAAGTAATGCTTGAACTTTCAAAGCCTAACGGCAGAGCTGTAAAAAAGAAAATCAGGAAAGAAGAAAACGAAGATTTAGGTCTTGTTTTCAACACTTACCTTATGGATAAGCAGAAAACCTGTAAAAACAAATGCATTTTCTGTTTCATTGACCAGTTGCCTGAGGGTATGAGAGAAAGCCTTTATTTTAAAGATGATGACTCAAGAATGTCATTTCTTTTCGGAAATTACATCACTCTGACAAATCTTACAGACCGTGATGTTGAAAGAATTATTGAAATGCACATAAACCCCGTCAATATTTCCGTGCACACAATGAATCCCGAACTCCGTGTTAAGATGATGAAAAATCCAAAAGCGGGGGAAGTTCTCCGATACATTGATATTCTGGCAAATCACGGCACACATCTCAACACTCAGCTTGTTCTCTGTCCCGGTATAAATGACGGTGATGAGTTTAAATTCAGCATTGAAAAGCTGGCGTCACTTTATCCTGCGGTGCAGTCGATTGCGGCAGTACCTGTGGGGATTACAAAATTCAGGGAAAAATTACCTGACCTTGACTCCTATACACCTGAAAGTGCAAAAGAAGTTGTGGAAATAATAGAAAAATATCAGAAAGAGTTTCTTGAAAAACATGGCACACGTCTTGTGTATGCATCAGATGAATTTTATCTGAAAGCAGGTTTACCTTTGCCTCAGAACGAAGAATACGAGGATTATCCTCAGATTGAAAACGGCGTAGGTTTGTGGACAGACCTTGAATACACTTTCAAAAACGCACTTTCTGACGATGAAGGTGTACCCACAGAAACCAAAAAGCTTATTGCAACAGGTGAAGCGGCATATCCGTTGTTGAAAAAATTATCAGATATGTTCTATGAAAAATACGGAAAAGAAATCCCTGTTGTCAAAATAGAAAATGATTTTTTCGGTCACACAATAACAGTCAGCGGACTTGTGACGGGAAAAGATTTAACATCCCAATTAAAAGGGAAATATAAATTTGATGAGTTGCTCATTTCTTCATCTATGCTCAGGAGTGAAGGAGACATGTTCCTTGACAGTATGACTGTGGAACAGGCAGCGGAAATTCTTTCCTGCCGTATTGTGCCTGTAGGTGCAGACGGATATGAGCTTCTCGAAAAAATGAAAGGAGAATGAAAATGTCAAGACCGATTGTAGCCATTGTTGGCAGACCTAACGTTGGTAAATCAACACTTTTCAATAAGCTTATAGGTCAGCGTCTTTCAATCGTTGATGATACTCCCGGTGTTACAAGGGACAGAATTTACGGCGATTGCGAATGGCAGAGACATAATTTTCTTTTGATAGATACAGGCGGTATTGAACCTGCATCTGACGATATTATCCTTGTTCAGATGCGCCGTCAGGCACAGCTTGCAATTGACAGTGCCGATGTTATAGTTTTCGTAACAGATGTAAAAACAGGTGTTGTTGCAACTGATGAAGAGGTTGCAGCAATGCTCCGCAAATCAGGTAAACCTATTGTTCTTTGTGTAAACAAATGTGACGGTATAGGTGATATGCCCCCTGAATATTACGAATTTTACAATCTTGCTTTGGGGGACCCTATTGCAGTTTCTTCTGTTCACGGTCACGGTACAGGTGATCTTCTTGAAGAAGTGTGCTCACATTTCCCTGAGGAAGAAGAAAAAGAAGACGAATTTGACAGCGAATATATCAGAGTTGCAGTTATCGGTAAACCCAACGTAGGTAAATCTTCACTTGTAAATGCAATTTCAGGCGAAGAAAGAGCAATTGTTTCAAACATTGCAGGTACAACAAGAGATGCAACAGATACAATTGTTGAAAATGAACACGGCAAATTTGTTTTCATAGATACTGCAGGTATGAGAAGAAAAAGCCGTATTGATGATGCAATTGAAAAATACAGTATCATCCGTGCCAAAATGGCAGTTGAAAGAGCAACAGTATGTGTTATTATGATTGACGCTACTGAGGGCTTTACAGAGCAGGATTCAAAGGTTGCAGGCATTGCTCATGAAATGGGCAAGGCGTGTATCATTGCAGTAAACAAATGGGATGCCGTTGAAAAAGACGGCAGAACAATGGATGCACAGAGAAAGAAGCTGATGAACGATTTCTCATTTATGCCCTATGCTCCCATTATTTTTATTTCAGCAAAAACAGGTCAGAGAATTGACCGTCTTTATGAGCTTATCAAGTTTGTCGATGAACAGAACGCTATGAGAATTTCAACAGGTAAGCTCAACGATGTTCTTGCAGCAGCAACAGCAAGAGTTCAGCCTCCTACGGACAAGGGCAGAAGACTGAAAATCTACTACATGACTCAGGCTTCAACAAGACCGCCAACATTTGTCTGCTTTGTCAACCGTAAGGATTTGTTCCATTACAGTTATCAGAGATATCTCGACAATCAGATAAGAGAGATTTTCGGTCTTGAAGGCACCCCCACAAACTATGTAATCAGAGAACGTGACAAAAACGACACATAAGGAGAGTTTACTATGAAAATCAGAAACTCCAAAGCGACAGACGTAAACGAAAAATTAGGTCTTCTTGAATACGGTGCGTACACCGTGGATAGGGTAGGACAGAATCTGAAATCTGCCTTGTCAGGTGTTTTCGGTGGTCTTGTTGTTTCAACTTATCTGGGACTCAGCGAAAGTGCTTATCTTACTTACACATCAATTGCATTTGTTCTCAGCTTCTGGGACATTTTCAATGATATTCTTGTTGGTAACGTAATTGACAGAAGACAGAAAAATCATCCCCGTTGGGGAAGATTCAAGCCTGTACTTCTATGGCTTCTTATCCCCATGGCTTTTCTTTCAATTGCAGGTGCAGTACCTCTCAAAGACTTTTTCCCTCAGATGGGAGATACATTCAAGGTTATATATCTTGTAATACTTTACCTTGTAAATGACCTTGTAGGTACATTCTATAATTCAGCTCTGACAGCTCTTTCTGCAAGACAGTCAACAGATAACACAGAACGTGGTTATCTTTCAGGTATCGGCGGAATTATCGGTTCTGTAATCGGTGGCAGCGGTACATACATCGCAGCAATTGTTGCGGCAGTTATCCCCGGTGTACCTGAGGCGGAGAGATATTTCTACGGAATGCTTTTCTTCAGTATCATATCAATTCCGTTGACACTCTTTAATATCATTGCAACAAAAGAAAGAATTGTTGAGCCACCCCGTCAGGAAGTACCCAGACTCCGTGACGTTTATTCTCAGGTTATAAAAAATAAACCTCTTGTGCTTATCACAATTGCAGATGTGCTTTCATCAGGTATGTCAATCGGTTACGGTTTCCTGATTTACGTTTTCAGAGCATGCTTCTCAGATGTTACATTACAGCTTTCACTTTTTGGTTTTGAAATCGGTGATAAGCTTCAGGGCTATGAGGCAATTATGGCAGCATGTTCTGCGGCAACAATCGTGCCTACTGCAACGTCACTTTTCTTAGCACCCATAATCAGAAAATGGATTCCTGACAAACCTCTCTTTATTTTCACTAAATTCTGGACATTCTTCTGTTATACGGGAATGCTCATTACAACATTTCCCATTACAAAATATGATCCCACATCACTTTTCCTGAGAATCACATTCTGGTATGCACTCCACGGGCTTACAACAGGTCTTTATTCGGTTGTTCCCGGAATGCTCCAGCTTACAGCTTATGACTACGGTGAATATAAATTCGGTCAACGTAACGAAGCAACAGTAAGTGCTCTTAAATCAACGCTTACAAAGATTATCGGTTCTCTCGGAAATTATGCATCTTCATGGTGTCTTGTTCTCATCGGTTATGTTCAGTATGGTACAGAAGTTGCAAATATCACAACTGACACAAAACAGTGGCTTGTGGTACTCTTTGCAGCGTTCCCTGCGTTCTCATCACTTCTTGCAATTATTCCCATGCTCTTCTATAAGCTTGGCGGTAAACAGCAGAAAGAAATGGTTGAAGAACTGAACAAACGCCGTCAGCAGACGCTTGACGAAATGAACGATAAAGAAGAAGTAACGGTAACAGAATAAAAAAAACCGACAAAGAGTTTAAAAACTTTTTGTCGGTTTTTCTTTTATTTTTCAATTATTTTCAATGCTCCCGTGGGGCAGGCATCTGCACATTTGTGACAGTCTTTGCAGAAGGAAATCACATCGTCATTATCAAATTCAGGTTTTATTGTTGTTGTGAAGCCTCTGCCAACAAGACCTAAAATGCCTTTCTTTGCAACCTCATCGCATATTCTTACACAGAGTCCGCAGAGAATACATTTGCTTTGGTCACGTTCAATGGAAACTAATTTTGTTTCTTTCGGGAAAATGTTTTTCATCCCTGCAAATCTCTCGGGTTTAATATCATACCAATTTGCATACTTTATCAGCTTGCAGTCATGATAATCGTGACAACCGCATTCAAGACAGCGTGAAGCTTCTGCAATCGCCTGTTCTTTTGTAAAGCCCAGAGCAATTTCATCGAAAGTTTTCACTCTCTTTTCTGCACTCATAACAGGCATTTCTGCTCTCGAAGCTTTCTCTTTGTCTTTTAACATTTCAGGAGTAACTTCCTTTTCTGAAACAAAAGGCTTTCTGTAAGGAATGTCCATTCCGAAAAGATAAGCGTCAATTACCTTGGATGCTTTTTCTGCTTCGCCGATAGCCTCAATTGCAATGGATGCACCTCTGTTTGTAGCATCGCCTATTGCAAAAACTCCTTCGAGTGAAGTTCTGAAGGTTCTTTCGTTGGCAGAAATAATACCTTTTTTGTTAAGCTCTATTTCTTCAAAACCGGATGTGTTTACTTTCTGACCGATTGCCATGATTGCGGTGTCAATGGGGAGAGTTTCAAATTTTCCTTCTACGGGAACAGGGGAGCGTCTGCCTGAAGAGTCAGGCTCTCCCAATTCCATAACCTGAAGCTTTACTGATGTTACTTTCCCGTCTTCACCTATGAATTCAGCAGGGTTTGTAAGGAATTTGAATGTTACTCCTTCCTCCTCCGCTTCATCAATTTCGATTTTTTCAGCAGGCATTTCGTCACGTGTTCTTCTGTAAATTACATAAACCTCTTCAGCACCCAGACGTCGTGCAGTTCTGCAGGCATCCATTGCTGTGTTACCACCGCCGACTATTGCGACGCGGTTTCCGATATCAGGTCTTTTGCCCTCGTTGACTTCGCGTAAGAAGTCAATACCGCCAACAACACCATTGAGATTTTCTCCCTCGCAACGCATTGAAAGACTGCTCCATGCACCGATTGCAACAACTACTGCGTCGTATTCTTTTCTCAAAGTTTCAAAAGAAATATCCTTGCCGATTTTTACATTGTTTTTCATTTCAACGCCAAGGTTTGCTATCTGCTGAACCTCGGCTTCAACAATTTTCTTGGGAAGTCTGTATTCCGGAATTCCGTATCTGAGCATACCGCCCATATAAGGCATTGCATCAAAAATTGTTACGGAATGACCTTTTGTTCTGAGAAAGTAAGAAACAGTCAGACCTGCAGGACCGCCACCGATTACGGCAACTTTTTTGCCTGAGTCAGGTGCAACTTCGGGAACAAAAGTGTTTTCTTTCATATCTTCATCAGCAGCAAAGGCTTTGAGATAAGCGATTGAAATACTGTCTTCTACCATCTGCCTTCTGCAGGCGTTTTCGCAAGGATGAGGACAGACTCTGCCGATTGATGCAGGTAAGGGGAGCTTTTCTTTTATAAGGGCAACTGCCTCGTGGAAATTTCCCTGAGAAATAAGTTTTACATACCCTTGGCAGTCTGTACCTGCAGGGCAATTAAGTGAACAAGGACCTACGCAGTCACCTGTGTGATCACTCATAAGCAATTCAAGTGCAATTTTTCTTGATTTTTTAACTCTTTCGGAATCTGTATGAATTACCATGCCGTCAGAGGCTTTTGCTGAACATGCACGGAGAAGCTTTGGAATTCCCTCAGCTTCAACTGTACACAGACCGCAGGCACCATAAAGTGCTACGCGGTCACTGTGACAGAGAGTAGGGATTTCAATTCCGTTATCTTTAGCGGCAGAAAGAATGGTTGTTCCTTTATCTGCAATGATTTCTTTACCGTCAATTATAAGCTTGATTTTATCCATCTTTCCACCTCCTTAATCTACATTTACCGCACCGAATCTGCAAGCTGCTTTGCATTGTCCGCATTTAATACATTTTTCGGTGTCAATTGAGAATGTCTTTTTGATTTCGCCTGAAATGGCTTGGGTAGGACATTTCTTTGAACAGAGAGAACAGCCTACGCATTTTTCAGGATTAATTGAGTAGGTGAGAAGTGAAGCACATTCCTTTGCGAGACATTTTTTTTCGTTTATATGAGACACATATTCATCTTTAAAATACTTAAGAGTGGTAAGAACAGGGTTAGGTGCAGTCTGACCGAGACCGCATAATGCACCGTCTTTGATGCCGAGGCAAAGCTCTTCGAGAAGCTCAATGTCACCGTCTTTTCCTTTACCCTCAGTAATTCTTGTAAGAATTTCAAGCATTCTCTTGGTACCGATTCTGCAATGAACACATTTTCCGCATGATTCTTTTGTTGTGAAATCGAGGAAAAACTTTGCCATATTTACCATGCAGGTGCTGTCGCTCATAACAACCATACCGCCTGAGCCCATGATTGCACCTGTAGCACTTAATTTTTTGTAATCTATAACTGTGTCAAGAAGCTCTTCGGGAATACAACCGCCAGAAGGACCGCCCATCTGAACGGCTTTGAATTTTGCATCGTTTTTGATACCGCCACCGATATCGAAAATAACATCGCGTAAAGTTTTACCCATGGGAATTTCCACAAGACCGCCACGTCTGATTTTGCCTGTGAGAGCAAAAACCTTTGTGCCTTTGCTGTCTTCAGTTCCCATTGCACTGAATTTTTTACCGCCGTTGAGGATTATCCATGAAACGTTGGCAAAAGTTTCAACGTTGTTGATGTTTGAAGGCTTATGCCAATAACCTGCCTCTGCAGGGAAAGGGGGCTTTAAACGGGGCATACCGCGACTGCCTTCAAGTGATTCGATAAGTGCAGTTTCTTCACCACAGACAAATGCACCTGCACCTGCTTTAATTCTGAAAGAGCATGAAAAAGCTGAGCCGAGAATGTTTTTGCCGATAAAGCCTTTTTCTTCAGCATCTTTTATGGCTTTTTCAAGCCTTATTATTGCAAGGGGATATTCGGCTCTTACATAGACTACTGCCTCTTTTGCACCGATAGCATAAGCACCGATGAGCATACCCTCGATTAAAGTGTGAGGGTCACTTTCGATAACTGCTCTGTCCATAAATGCACCGGGGTCACCCTCATCAGCATTGCAGATAAGATATTTTTCGTCGCCTTTTGAATTTCTTGCAGCATTCCATTTAAACCAGGTGGGGAAACCGGCACCGCCTCTGCCTGCAAGACCTGAAATTTTAATTTCTTCAATAACATCTTCAGGACTCATTGAGGTGAGCACTTTTCTCAGAGCTTTGTAACCGTTATCATTTGTGTAATCATCAATGCTTTCAGGATTTATGATACCGCAATGACGAAGTGCAATTCTTGTTTGCTTTGTGAGAAATTCTTCATCTTTTTCTGAAATTGTGAGATTATCAACAAGTGAAAAATCATTATTCTTCACGGCAATAATGATATTTTCAGCGTCATTTTCTGTTACTTTAACAAGTCTTCTGAGGAGCTTTTCTCCTTCATAAATATCAACAATAGGTTCAAGGAAACACATTCCTATACAACCCGTAATCGAAAGTACAGATTTATCATCAATGAGATTTTCGAGAGCAGAGTAAACTCTTCCTGCACCTGCGGCAAAACCGCAGCTGCCTTTACCTACAACAATTCTCATTTTTCTCTCTCCTTAAGTTCTTTCAATATTTCCCTGACTGTTTCGGGAGTGAGTGAGCCATAGGTTTTTTCATTTATCATCATGACGGGAGAAAGACTGCAACAACCGAGACATGCAACATTTTTAAGTGTAAAAAGTCCGTCTTCAGTAGTTTCACTATCAGAAATTCCAAGCTCTTCCGTAATTGCTTTTTCAATTCTTTCAGAACCGTTTACGTGACATGCAGTACCCTGACAGAGCATGATAAGATATTTTCCTACAGGCTTGAATCTGAACTGGGTGTAAAATGTTGCAACACCCATAACCTTAGCAGGGGTGAGGTTCATTTCTTCTGCAATTTTATAAATAACGTCTGTAGGAAGGAAACCGTAAATTTCCTGTGCTTTCTGTAGTACCGTAATAAGGCTACCTTTTATATTTTTGTATTTTTCCAATGTTTCATTTAAAAGTGATAAGTCGCTTTTATGACAATCTGAACAACTCATTTGTACCACTCCTTCAAATTTATTCTACTACTTTAAAAAAGAAAAATCAACAGGAAAGCATATGAAAAGCCGTTATAATCTACAAAAAAATAAAAATTTTTTGTGTAATATGTTAAAAAAGAAATTATACATTGAAAAGAAATCTGAAAAATGATAAAATGAATATGTAAAGATATACCAATATAAAGGAGAAATTATGAAATGAAAAAAGCAAACAAAATTTTATCAGTGTTTCTTGTTGCTATCATGATGTTTTCTGTTTGCAGTATGATGGCAGGTGCGGTGAGCACATCATCTACAAAAGAGGAAATGCTCAGTTATTATGAAAGCTGCCTTACAACAACTGCAAAAAAAGGTCTTATAAAAGTTGATAATACATGGAAGTTTAAAATAGCAGCAGACTATTCAGGACTTTCTGCTTCTGATGCTAAAAAGACAAAAGAGTTCAACGAAGAGCTTTTCGGAACAGACTGGAATGTTGAAGAAACAACGTCTTACCTCTACGGAACCTCTGATAAGAGTGAATATGTTGACGGTCAGCCCGACACAGTATGGATGTTCAGTGTAAAGAGAAGAATCAAGGAATTCGGATTTACATTCAAAAGTGCAAGTCTCAAAAAAGCAGATAACGGTGATATTACAATTACCTTCAAGCTTGCTGATACATGGGAAGACGGTAAGAACGATATCACAATAACAACAAAAACCTCAAAAGGCGGTCTTCTTAAATCTTTTGTTATGAAGCAGGAGTCAAATTACAAGGATAAATCTCAGGCCGGAGTGAAATACCCCATAACAGAAAGTGCATCAGATGCATATACGATTACATACAAAAAGGTAAATGTTGAATCTGTTTCTCTTTCCGAATCTGCAGTAACACTCGGTTACGGTGAAACATACGATATTTCCGTAACAGTCAAGCCTTCAAATGCAACATATAAAGATTTCTATTGTTATATCCCCGGTGAAGAAACAGAAGACGCAGTTGCTTCTTATGTTATAAACGATAACGGCACAATTACACTCACGGGTGTCAAGGGCGGTACGGCAATACTTGAGGTTTATTCCTTTGACGGAGCTAAGGTTGCAGAATGTGAAGTTACAGTCAATATTTCATTCTTCCAGTCAATTATAAACTTCTTTAGAAGCATCATTGATTTCTTCGCGAATCTTTTCACATTCTGATAAGTGAATAAATTAAAAGTAAAAGGAGTTATCTCGTATGAGGTAACTCCTTTTTTGTAATTAATCATCATATCGTAGGGTTGACCCTTGCGGTCAACCGTTAGCTTTATAAGGATTTTACTACGGTATAGCCATCGATATCACGGTAATAATTCATCAATAAGATAAATCACTACCAGATGTGCCGGATAGAAAATGTAGAATACATATTTCATATTCAGTTTTCCTCTTTTACCATTATAGAGCATAAGTAAGGGAATTGATAATAATGAGAAAAACTGTATGCTTCCTGAGATAAAAGCCATTAAAACTAAAACTGCTGCAGCAGAAATGATTTTCGCTGTTTTGTTGTGGGAATAATAAACTGCTACAGGTAATAACACACCGAGAAAGCCGTAATCAATATCAAAACCATTTTCTTTGAAAACTACGGGAAAAATCAGAGAAACACAAATTACACTTAAAACAACACCCGATACACATAACAAGGAAACTTTATTCTTTTTCTCAATAAATTCGTCAATTGCAAAAATAGTTATAACCGACAGAGAAAAGGTGTGTAGAATATT
>JAFXFI010000131.1 GCA_017520635.1 Clostridia bacterium | reverse complement strand
TTATATTTTTTATTATGTTTTTTCAACTACTTATCAATTGATATTTTTTAACGCATATAGTGAAAAACTCCACCTCAGTCCTTCGTTTGCTTCCGAGAATGACGAGGTGGAGTTTATTACATTAAATTTGTTTTTTCTTATTTGAGGCTTTAGCCAAGATATGTTCTGATATACTCATAGTAAAGCTTATCGGCTTTTGCTACATTTTCGGCATCCTCAAAAAGTCCGTGTCCCGAGTTCGGATAAGCATTGAATTCGTGAGCAATGCCAAGCTCTGTGAGCTTCAGATTAAGTGCTTCGGCATTTGCAAAAGGAACAATATCATCAACCATACCGTGGTTGATGACTGTAGGAACTGTGTTTTCATCAACATATTTAAGAGGTGAAACATTCCACAAGGCTTCCTTGGCATCGGCTCTTGTTGCAAAAGTGTGCTTATATCCGCAAGCCCAAGAAAGAACCTGAGCCACATATTCCTCATCACCGATTCCGTTGTCAAAATAATAAGCATCGTCGCTCAGGTCCGTAGGTCCGCAATAGCTTATGACAGCTGCAGGTCTGATTGCTGAAACCCGGTCACGGGAATAAGCGTAAAGCAAGGAAAGATGTCCGCCTGCTGAACCGCCGGTAAGAACCATACCGTTGATATCAACTCCGTTTTCTTTTCCGATATTTTTGATTTTCTCTGTTGCTGCCTGAAGGTCGTCCATAATATCAATCAGATCAACATCATCCGAAATATAGCGGTAATTTACGGCAGCTGCAGCATAACCCATTTCTGATATTTCCTCAAGCTTTGCATTGAATTCAGCCTTATCGCCTCCAATCCACGCACCTCCGTGAATCATCAGAACAAGCCCTGTTTCTTTTTTACCTGCAGGAAGATGAAGATTGAGGGTATGTCTTTCGTGGGAGCCGTAGGAAACCTCTTCAAATTTTCTTATCTCATTTTTATTCAGCGGGATGCCGAAAAAATTCAGAATACACATAATTATTGAAAGGAAAAACGATAAAATTTTCTGACACATAACTTATATACCTCACTTTTACTTTTAATTAAATTTCATAATGGTTTAAAGTGATTGTCAATAAAAAACATCAACCCTCTGTCTGAAAAACAGGCAGAGGGTTTTTCACAAATCAGCCGATAACCTTATCTTTAATTTCCTGAACTGCCTTTTCAGCAAATTCAGCAAATGTCATTGAACCGATATCGCCCTGACCTCTCTTACGAACAGAAACTGTACCTTCTTCTGCTTCTTTATCACCGATAACGAGCATGTAAGGAATCTTTTCAAGCTGTGCTTCACGGAGCTTGTAACCAAGTTTTTCGCTTCTTGTGTCAACGTCGATTCTTTCAACACCTGCTTCTTCAAGTGCTTTCTTAACTGCGTAAGCTGCATCCTGATGTCTGTCAGCAATCGGAACAATTCTTACCTGCTCAGGTGAGAGCCAGATGGGGAATGCACCTGCATATTTTTCGATAAGAAGTGCAAGTGTTCTTTCATAGCAACCGATTGATGTTCTGTGGATGATGTAGGGATTTTTCTTTGTACTGTCGCGGTCTACATATTCCATACCGAACTTTTCAGCAAGCATCTGGTCAATCTGAATTGTGATAAGTGTATCTTCTTTGCCAAAAACATTCTTAATCTGAATATCAAGTTTGGGACCATAGAATGCTGCTTCGCCGATACCGACTTTATAGTTGATGCCGATATCGTCAAGAATTTCTTTCATGATGCCCTGTGCTTCATCCCACTGTTCTTTTGTGCCGATATATTTTTCTGTATCATTAGGATCCCACTGTGAGAAACGATATGAAACATCATCATAAAGACCAAGTGTTTTGAGCATGAATATGCAGAGGTCAAGACATCTCTTGAATTCATCAGCAAGCTGTTCGGGAAGGCACATAAGATGACCTTCTGAAATTGTGAACTGACGAACACGGATAAGACCATGCATTTCACCTGAAGATTCATTTCTGAAAAGAGTTGATGTTTCTGCAAGTCTCATGGGAAGATCACGGTAAGATCTTGCACGGTTAAGATATGCCTGATACTGGAAAGGACATGTCATAGGACGCAGTGCAAAAACTTCGTCGTCCTTTTCTTCATCACCGAGAACGAACATGCCGTCTTTGTAATGGTCCCAATGACCTGAAATTTTGTAAAGGTCTGACTTTGCCATAAGAGGAGTTTTTGTTCTCATCCAACCTCTTCTTGCTTCTTCATCTTCGACAAATCTCTGAAGAAGCTGAACAATAATTGTACCTTTGGGAAGAAGAATGGGAAGCCCCTGACCGATACAGTCAACCGTTGTGAAAATTTCAAGCTCACGACCAAGCTTGTTGTGGTCACGCTTCTTTGCTTCTTCAAGCATTGTAAGATGCTCTTCAAGAAGTGATGCTTTTGTGAATGCTGTACCGTAGATTCTCTGGAGCATCTTGTTGTTTGAGTCGCCTCTCCAGTAAGCACCTGTACAGGATGTCAGCTTGAAAGCCTTGATTCTGCCTGTATCAGGTACGTGAGGGCCTGCGCAAAGTTCAACAAATTCACCCTGCTTGTAGAATGAAATATTTTCACCCTTGTCAGCGTGTTCTTTGATAAGTTCGATTTTGTAAGTTTCTCCTGCTTCTTCCATAAGCTTGATTGCTTCATCGGGAGCAAGTTCAAATTTTTCAAGAGGAAGTTCTTCTTTGACGATTTTCTTCATCTCTGCTTCGATTTTTTCGAGAATTTCGGGAGTGAAAGAAATGTCACTGTCGAAGTCATAGTAGAAACCATTTTCAACTGAAGGTCCGATTGTAAGCTTTGTTTTGGGATAAAGGCGTTTTACTGCCTGAGCAAGAATATGAGATGCTGTGTGACGGAAAGCCTTTCTGCCCTCTTCATCATCAAAAGTTACAAATTCAAGTTCGCAATCTTCGTTGAGAGTTTCTCTTAAATCCTTTACTTCACCATTGATTCTGCATACGCATACTGCTTTATAAAGACCTGCACCAATACTCTTGGCAACTTCCATTGCACTGATGCCCGCTTCAAACTCACGTATGTCGTCTCTGAGTTTTACTTTAATCATATATATCTCTCCTTAAATAATTTATAAAATAAAAAAGCCCATCCCCGAAAAATCAGGGATGAGCATGAAGTCTGCCCACGGTTCCACCCGTATTGCCACAAAAATGTGACCACTCAATAACCTTTAACGCAAGTTTTACGTTCACCTTAATCTATGCTTTCGGTGACTCTCGGGAGCGGTAACCGTTCTCACTTTTTTACATCCGATTTCAGCCTATGTCAGATGCTCTCTGAAAAAAAGTAATCGAAAACAGCCTTCTCCGTCAACGATTTTTCAATATTCATGGATAATTTTCAATATACATGAATTATATCACCTCTTTTTAAATGTGTCAAGGATATTTAATTGACTTTTTGTGAAATAACTGTTATCATAATCAGTGAAGAAATAACAGGAAAGAACGGTGATACAAATGGCAGAAAATAAATGTCAGGAACTTCTTAAAAAGATGACTCTTGAAGAAAAAGCAAGTCTTTGTGACGGCCTTGACTATTGGCACAGTCAGCCCATAGAAAGATTAGGTCTTAAATCAATCGCATTCAATGACGGCCCTCACGGGATCCGCAAAAAAGGTAATCCCGAAGAAAGTAAAGATCTCCTCAAAGGTGTTCCTGCAATCTGCTTCCCCACAGCATCAGCAACTGCTTGTTCATGGGACACAGACCTTATTTACAGAATGGGTCAGGCTCTCGGTGACGAATGCCTTAAGGAACAGGTTTCAGTTCTTCTCGGCCCCGGTACAAACATAAAACGTTCTCCTCTTTGCGGAAGAAACTTTGAATATTTTTCAGAAGACGGTGTTCTTGCAGGCGAAATGTCTGCCGCATTTATAAACGGTGTGCAGTCAAAAGGAATCGGTACATCTCTCAAGCATTTTGCCGCCAATAACCAGGAATCACGCAGAATGACAATCAACACTGTCGCTGACGAAAGAACACTTCGCGAAACATACCTTCTTCCCTTTGAAATAGCAGTAAAAAAAGCACAGCCCTGGACAGTAATGTGCTGTTACAACCGTATTAACGGATATTACGGTGCTGAAAATAAGTGGCTCCTTACAGATGTTCTTCGTAATGACTGGGGATATGAAAACCTTGTTATTACAGACTGGGGTGCAGAAAACGAACGTGTTCCCGGTCTCATTGCAGGCCAGGAAATCGAAATGCCCACATCATCAGGCGAAGGTACACGTCAGATTGTGGAAGCAGTTAAAAACGGTACTCTTGACGAAAAAGTTCTTGATACTGCCTGTGAAAGAATACTCACTCTTATAGATAAAGGTATTAAAAATCTCAAAAATGACGCTACATACGACCCTGCAGAGCATCACAAAATTGCACGTGACATTGCGTCCCAGTGTATGGTTCTCATGAAAAATGACAACAATCTTCTTCCTCTTAAGAAGGATGCAAACATTGCAGTTATCGGTGAAATGGCAAGAACTCCCCGTTATCAGGGTGCAGGTTCATCTCTTATCAATCCTATCGACCTTGATTCTGCATACTCAACATTGAAGGATATGGGTATCAATTTCAATTTTGCACAAGGTTATTCAATTAATAAGAAAGATAAGAAGAGTGATGATGCTTACATTTCTGAAGCTGTTGATACTGCAAAAAATGCAGATGTTGCACTTCTTTTTATCGGTCTTACTGATGAATTTGAAACTGAGGGTAACGACAGAAAGCATCTGAACATTCCTGCAAGCCACAACAAGCTTGTAGAAGAAGTTCTCAAAGCGAACAAAAATGTTGTCGTTGTTCTTTCCGGCGGTGCAGCAATTGAAATGCCCTGGGCAGATAAGGTTCCTGCTATTCTCAACATGTTCCTTACAGGGCAGGCCGGTGGCAGTGCCGTTTGTGATATTCTTTTCGGCAAAGTTAACCCCAGCGGTAAGCTTGCTGAAACATATCCTTATGCACTTGAAGACTGCTCAAGCTACAAATATTTTCCCGGCACATCTGTTTCGGTTGAATACAGAGAAGGCATTTATGTAGGTTATAAATACTACGACACAGCAAAAAAGGAAGTTCGTTTCCCATTCGGTCACGGTCTTTCATATACAACATTTGAATACAGCGATGTAAAAGTTTCTGCAGATAAAATCAAGGACACAGACACAGTTACAGTTTCATTCAAGATAAAAAATACAGGTACTGTTGACGGTGCAGAAATCGCGCAGGTATATGTAAGTGACGTTGAAAGCACAATTTACCGTCCTGTAAAAGAGCTTAAAGGCTTCAAGAAAGTATTCCTGAAAGCAGGAGAAGAAAAAGAAGTTTCAATCACTCTTGATAAACGTGCTTTTGCTTATTACAACGTAAACATCAACGATTGGCATGTTGAAAGCGGTGACTTCAGAATTCTCGTTGGTGCATCAAGCCGTGACATAAAACTCGAAGCAACTGTTTTTGTAGAATCGACAGTTGAAGCAGAAATTCCTGATTACAGAGAAACTGCACCCTGCTATTACGGTGCTGACATCACAAATGTTAAAGACCAGGAGTTTGTAGCAGTTTACGGTAAAGAATTACCTCCCTCACAGAGAGATAAGAGTCAGCCTCTTACAATACTCAACACTCTTGAAGATGCTGCAGACGGAAAATGGGGTGGCAGACTTAACAGAATGCTCAAAAAATTCCTTGGTGAAGATACGCTTATGGGTGCAGTTGCACTTCAGACACCTATTAAGAATTTCATCTCCATGAGTTTCGGTCTCTTCAGCCCTGAAATGGCAAAAGGTCTTCTTGTTATTCTTAACGAAGACAAAATGTGTAAAGGACTTGGAATCATTTTCAAGGGTGTTCCCAACCTTATCAAGAATCTTGGCAAGTTAAAACAAATTTAACGTATAACAGGGTTGCTCACGCAACCCTGTTTTTGAAGGTGTTTTTATGAATAATAATTTACCCCTCATACCATATCCGAACAATGTGGAAATTTTTGAAAATAAAAACCAAATAAAATTTTCTGAAATATCTTTTGAAAAAGCTGAAAATATTTTTCAGGAAGATGAATATGAAATTAAAATAATAGACGGAAAAATTTCTGTAAAATTTTCAGATGAGCAAGGAAAATTTTATGCTGAAAAAACTTTACTTCAACTAAAAAACTCAGAAGAAAAAATCCCTGATTGTATCATCAAAGATAAACCGCAGTTTTCATATCGTGGTTTTATGCTTGATCCTTGCCGTCATTTTCTGACTGTGGATGAAATCAAAAAAATCATCGACGCTGCAGCCTATCTTAAAATGAATGTTTTTCATTGGCATTTAAGTGATGACCAGGGGTTCCGTATAGAAAGCAAGAAATTCCCCCTGTTAAATGAAATAGGTTCTCACAGAAAAAATTCTCTGTTTGGCAGAACAAACGAAGGTAAACCTCACGGTGGTTTCTTTACTCAGGAAGAAATAAAAGATGTGGTTAAATATTGCGGAGAAAGACATATTGAAGTAATCCCCGAAATTGACCTTCCCGGTCACACAATTGCAATTATTGCATCATATCCCGAGCTTTCCTGCAAAAAAGAAAAAATCGACGTGTGCATGAAACAGGGAATCTTCCCTGAAATTCTTTGTGCAGGAAATGAAAAAGTTTATGAATTTATCTTTGAACTTCTGGATGAAATCATTCCGCTTTTCCCGTCACAGTATTTTCATATCGGCGGTGATGAAGTACCGAGAAAAAACTGGAAAAACTGCGAGTGCTGTAACAGAAAACTTCGCGAAGAAAATCTCAGAAATTTTGATGAGCTTCAGGGTTATTTCATGAACAGAATTGAAAGTTTTCTTTCGTCAAGAAACAAGACTCCCATCATGTGGAACGACACTCTGAAAAGCGGAAAAATAAATAGCAAAACAACAGTCATCCAGCATTGGCTTCACGATAAAAAAATCATGGAAGATTTTATTTCAGATGGTGGAAAATATATCGAGTCAGATTTCTTCCATTTTTATTCCGATTATCCGTACCACATGACACCGCTTAAAAAAGTTTATTCATTTTCTGCAGAAAAATCCAAAAACCTTCTCGGCGTAGAAACACCTGCTTGGTCTGAATACATAAGAAATTTTGATAAGCTTTCATATATGCTTTTTCCACGTATCTGTGCAGTTGCAGAAATTGGCTGGACTAAAAATGAAAACAAAAATTACAAAAGATTTTATGAAAATCTTAAATATCTTTATCCTTATTTCAAGTCACAGGAAATTAATCCCGCAGACCTTAAACTGGTCAATCCGAATACATTGAAACGTCTCGGAGGTACAATTAAATATTGGTGTTCGAAAAGATAAAAATCCGCTGAAGTTTTCAATTAACTTCAGCGGTAATTTTTTTATTTTGTAGGATATTCAAGATTTGTATAACCGGTCAAAACCTTTACCATGTCTGCCGCATCAATTTTTGCCTGTGCTAAATCATGGTCACGGTAATTTCCACATTCAATTGCACTTACACCGGGAATTTCGCCCTCATAAGAAGCAATAAACTGAAATGCTTCTCTTGCCAGTTTAATAACATCCTGACCATCCATACCGCGCGTAAGGAAGTAGCACCCTGTTCTGCAACCCATAGGGCCGAAATAAATTATGTTATCTGTGAATTCAGAGTTTCTCACATAAGTTGCAAAAAGATGTTCAATGGTATGAATTGAACCGTTTGTAAGAACTTCTTCAACATTAGGTCTTCTCATTCTGATATCGTAAGTTGTAACGTCACCGTCAACACGTGAAGTATACATTCCTTTTGGGAGAATTGTGTGGTCAATTGTAAAACTTGCAATTTTTTTCATTATCTTTACTCCTTCATGTTTTCATAAAGCTTTATTACTGCTTTTCTTAAAACTTCATTTTCTTTTTTTCTCAGGGAGGGGTCATCTTTGAGAATATTTTTCGCTTCTGCCTGTGCTTCTTTCAGAGTTTTCATGTCGGTAAGTAAATTTGCAATTTTCATTTTCGGAAGTCCGTGCTGACGTGAGCCGAAAAAGTCACCCGGTCCTCTGAGTTTCAAGTCCTCATCTGCAATTTTAAATCCATCTGAAGTCTGACACATAACCTTAAGTCTAGTCTGCGCTTCTTCATTCTGTGCATCACTGACTAAAATGCAGGTTGATTTTTCTTTACCTCTGCCAACTCTTCCTCTTAACTGATGAAGCTGAGAAAGT
>JAFXFI010000130.1 GCA_017520635.1 Clostridia bacterium | reverse complement strand
GGGGAGCCTGAAACTTAAGTACACCGCTAAAATATAATTTACCACAACAATTCCAAACGCGTCATTCTTGAGCGAAGCGAAGAATCTCGTTTGGAATTGTTTCATGTGTTGCCATTTTGAGATCCTTCGCTACGCTCAAGGATGACAACAAAATGGCAAGGTCAGTCACATATAAATTATAATTTATAAAGATAAACCGTAAAAAATGCATCAGAAGTTTAAATTTAAAACTTCTGATGCATTTAGCTTTAGGGAATCTCAAAAGCCCTTTATTCAAACACCTGATTTCATTGACTTTTCAAAGATTATGTCTTTTTACAGTCCCGTTGTTTTATGATAATTCGTCTATTCTGATTTTGGCGAGAGTCACTTTATATGTGCTGTCAAAGCATGGTTGATTATTTACATAATAGAGTGTATTTCCGTCAGATGAAAAGAAAAGCGACGGACTGTATGAGCATCTCTCATAAGGGTCATGAGAATAAGGTAACGGATTGTCAACAGGGACAAATGTTTTTCCGTAATCAAAGCTGAGGAACATGTCACTGCCCGTTTTACTTCCGCATTTTACGGGATGATGTGCAACAAGTACAAGCGTTCCCTTTTCTCCACCTTCGGGAGTCCATGCAATATACGGTGATGAGCCAAGTGTTTTGCTTGCTGCCGATACTATTTCTCCGTAATCAGCCACATTTCCCCAGTCATCAAGAGATTTTGCTCTCTTACAGTAAATGGGATTCGCATGGATACCTACCATTTCATACACCATGTAATATTCACCGTTACCAAGTTTTACAACGGACACCATGCCGGGTCTCAAAGACGGGTCGTCACATGCAACACACTCGAATTTTTCACTCCAATTTACAAGGTCCGTTGAATACTTATAAACAAGCTTCTGCGAATGTTCAGGGTCTGAATCGTCAGAATAGAAACAGAAAAGCCTGCCTGTTTCCTCTTCAAAAATAAAATACGGCTCCCATACTCCCCAATCAACACCTCCCGCTTCGTCAACATTGCAGAAAGCATTGAAGGTTTCACCAAGGTCTGTACTTTCATAAAGTGTTATAGTGCTTTTGGAAACGTTCTCCCCTGCACCAAGAATTGAGGTTGCAGCAAGGATTACAGTACCCTTTTTAAATTCTCCCATGTCACATGGAAGCTCATACAGAAACGGCATCCATTCATTCCAGTAGCCTTCGTTCAGATTATCTTTTACGGTGCTTACATACTGCCATGTTTTACCGTCATCAAGACTTCTGTAAACGGGATACGTGTCTCCCCATTTTTCAAAGGATGCCAGAAGTATTCCGTTATTTTCTTCCTTTTCCTGATGACACAATCTGATAATTGTGGGATATTCGCACACAGTACCTTTGCTTTCATCCTCAGGTACATATATATCATTCACGCTTTCAATTTCAAATTTAACGGGAAGCATACCGTAGCTTATATTCAATGAAGAAGAAAAAATAAAATTAAAAACCGTAAGCAGTACAACTAATATTCGAAAAAATATTTTATTCATTGTCAGCACCTCACTTTTTTCATCAGAAATATTTTACATTTTTATATTTCTTCTGTCAAGTGAGAGTTGTCAGAACAGGCTGAAGCTGTTTGTTTTCAAGAGCTTTCATCATTGCAGGATAAATCCGAGTAAAATCGGCAACTATTGAATTAGGCTTATCATAAGGGTCATCCTGTCTCATGGGGATGAAATATATGTTTTTATAATTCATCAGATTACCGATATTTTTTGCTGCATTGCCCAAAGCATCGTTTGTTGAAACTCCGATAAGCACAGGACGTCCGTTTCTCAGATGTGCTTTCGCACCAAGAGTTACGGACGTATCTGCAATACCGTTTGAAAGCTTTGCAAGAGTATTGCCTGTGCACGGTGCAATAATAAGAACATCAAGGATTTTTTTAGGACCTATTGGTTCTGCATCCTTTACTGTTGCGATAATTTTCCTTGAACATATTTCTTCAATTTCCTTTACAAAATCTTCGCTTTTTCCGAAACGTGTATCTGTAGAATAAGCAATTTCACTCATTATGGGGTATATTTCCACACCCTTCTCTTTCAGGCTTTTCATCTGAGGTATTACCTTCGAAAATGTACAGAAGGAGCCGCACAGTGCAAAGCCTGCCTTGATTTCAGTCATTTAAGCCTTCCTCCTTTACAATGTTACAAATAGCATCTGCGATGAAAACACCTGCCGATTTTGCCACATACTTTCCGGGCAGAGATGATGCGATTATTACCTTTCTTTTCTGCATTTCTGCAGATGTGATATCTATTCCGTAAGGTTTTGATGCGACCTCTAAAAAGACACAATCCGTTCTGAATTTACCGAGAAGATTTGCACCGATTACGGTCTGAGGCACGGTATTTATTACAAAATCGAAGCTTTCTGCCTGCTCTCTGATTTGTGAAAAAGAAACTGCTTTCATGTTACGTGAAATTGCACGTGCTCTGTCTTTTTCTTTTCTTGCCGCTACAGTCACACAAACAAAATTTCTTGAAAGAATATCTGCAACTGCCTCACCTGTTCTGCCATAGCCTGTCACAAGAATATTAAGATTTCTCAATGTAACATTACTGTTGACCAAGACAAGCTCAAGAACGCCCTCTGCAGTAAGGTATGCATTGAGAACAGCAAGCTCTTCACGGCTGTAGTAATCGAAATTCAGAAGCTCTGCCTCATTTACTGCATCAAGGAAAATTTCATCTGCCATAGAAGAAAAAACATAACCGCCTTTTTTCACAAGAGAAAGAATGCTTTCAAGCCGTGTATCATATTCACAGTTCACTCTTGAAAATTTTATACCCGGTAATGCAAAAACAACACCGTCAAACTGTCTTTCCATATCATTCACAGACATGTTCGGCTTGTAAAATTCACAGAGGAAACCTTTCTCTCTCAGACGCTCTGCCATATATTCCTGCCTTTTATCGGCTTTTATTATAAGAAGTTTCATAGTTTTCACCGCTTTCTTAAAATATAATATGTATTTCCGTCATGCTCTGTGAAAGCCATTCCTGAAATATGCTTATTTTTTTGCACAAAAGTGTTTATTTTTTCTTTTAAATGTAATATAATAAATAAAATACAGTAAAATTACTGAAAGGTGTGTTTTCTGTGTCGGACATCGAAATACTTTTAAGTAAAGTAAAAAAAATTCATTTTATCGGCATCGGCGGTTCAGGTATGTGTCCCCTTGCTGAAATTCTTCACACAAAAGGATATGAGCTTTCAGGTTCTGATAACAATGAAAGCGATATTCTTGATCGCATAAGAAAACTGGGCATAAAAGTTATTCTCGGTCAGAAAGCCGAGAACATTGAAGGTGCTGAAATGATTGTGTATTCTGCAGCAATCATGGAAGATAACCCTGAGCTTGTTGCCGCCCTTAATTCCGATATCCCAACCTTCAAGCGTTCAGAGCTTTTAGGTGCTATCACTCACATGTATGATAACTGCATGTGTGTATGCGGTACTCACGGTAAAACAACGGTTACATCCATGCTCACACAGATTCTTGTGGCGTCAAAGAAAGACCCCTCTGCCGTAATCGGCGGAAAACTTCCTCTCACCGACAGCTACGGTCTTGCAGGTAACAGCGAACACATGGTTTGTGAGGCTTGTGAATTCAAGGATACTTTCCTTGATCTTTTCCCCGATACTGCAGTAATTCTCAACATTGATGCCGACCATCTTGACTATTTCGGCACACTTGAAAATATTATAAAATCATTTAACAAATTCTCTCTCAAAGCAACAAAATCAATAATTTACAACGGTGATGATGAGAATACACTCAAGGCTATTGAGGGAATTGACGGTAAGGAAATGATTTCCTTCGGCTTCAGAAATACAAACACATTCTATGCCGATAATATAACTGCAGACGGTGCATTCTACAGCTTTGATGTATGCAAAAACGGTAAAATTTTAGGCAGAGTAAAGCTTTCTATTCCCGGCAAGCACAACGTTATCAACGCTCTTTCTGCAATTGTTACTGCTATGCACAGCGGTGTTACAATTGACGAATGCATTTTCGGTATTGAAAGCTTCCGAGGTGCAGGCAGAAGATTTGAAATTCTCGGCAAATATGCAGGTATTACTGTTGCTGACGACTATGCTCATCATCCGACAGAGCTTGAGGTTACTCTCGATTCTGCAATGAAAATGGGTTACAAGAAAGTATGGGCAGTTTTCCAGCCCTTCACCTATTCAAGAACTAAAAACCATTTTGACGATTTTGCACGTGTACTGAGCATTCCCGACAGATGTGTAATGAGTGAAATTATGGGTTCACGTGAAATTAACACCTACGGAATTTACACTTCTCAGCTTGCAGAAAAAATTCCCGACAGTGTATGGTTCAATACTTTTGAAGAAATTGCAGACTACATTGTATCAAACGCAGAAAGCGGTGACCTTGTAATAACGCTCGGTTGCGGAGACATTTACAAAGCAGCAAAAATGATAATAGGTATTCTTAAAACAAAAATTGATTGAGGTAAAACCTATGAAAAATCAACTCAGATTTTCAAAAGACGGAAAATTCAAAATAATGATTTGCGGTGACCCTCATGTTAAGGCAAATCTTAACACCGATCTGCTGATAAGAAAAGATATTGATACCCGTGCTTTGCTTGAAGCGGCTATTGAAGAAACAAACCCCGACCTTGTAGTTATTATGGGTGACATTATCACCGCTGACAACAGAGAAAAATATCTTGAGTGTTTTTTGCATTACACTGAGGCTATAAGAGAGAGAAACATTCCTTTAGCCTATGTCAACGGAAACCATGACCACGACAGAGAAGATAAATTCCATGTTAACGACATTCTTTCCGTTTTCAATGAGTATGAAAACTGCATAGCATTTAACGACACACCTGAGATTGACCGTTGCATAAATTACTATGCAAACATTCTTTCATCAGAAGATGATACTCCCAAATGTAATCTGTGGTTCATTGACTCCAACAACCGTTGCGAAGATGCGTCAATTTCTGTTTATGACTGGGTGCATACCGACCAGATTGAATGGTATGAAAAAAGAGCATCACAAATGAAAGAAAAAAATGGCGGAAAACCTCTCCCCTCCATACTTTTTCAGCACATTCCCGTACCGGAAGTTTACGAGCTTCTCAGACCTGCAAAACCGTGGGAAATCCCCGTTGCAGTTCCCGGTCACGGAATATGGAGCGATAAATATTACGTTCTCAAAGAAGGTATAAAAGGTTACATGGGCGAAGGACCTTGTTCACCATGTTTCAACAACGGACAGTTTGAAAGTTGGAAAAAGACAGGCGATATTGTGGGTGCTTTCTTCGGTCATGACCACATGAACGATTTTGAAGGCTACGTTGACGGAATTTACCTTGCACAGAACAAGCTTTCAGGATTTTTTGCTTACACAGACGGCTGCCGTTCAGGTGTAAGACTTCTCACGCTTGATGAAAACAATCCTTATGCTTTTGAAACAAAAATGATTCGTTTCAAAGAACTCGGACTTACGCCCTCTTCACTCGGACCTATCAGGTCATGGATGACTGACAGAGTAAGCGAAAATCTGACAAAAGTGAGGAATGCAGCTCTTGTTGCAGGCGGTATTCTGGCAGCAGGATATATAACTAAAAAAATAATCGAAAAAGCAAGAAAGGATAAGTGAATCTGAATGAAAAAACGTACTCTTAAATTCAATGAAAACGGCAAATTCAGAATTCTTGTTTTAACAGACCTTCACGAATATAAATCTGACGATAAAGAAACTCAGAACAAAACGGAAGATGCACTTCTCCTTGTGGAAACTGCAGTAAAAGCTTTGTCTCCTGACCTTGTTGTATATAACGGCGACAATGCTTTCGGCAAAACTGAGGAGGACCTGAAAGAAACTATTGATGCAATTACCAAAACTGTACGTGAACTTAATATTCCTTTCACTATGGTTCTCGGAAACCACGAACATGATGACAGAGAGCTTCCTCCTGAAATGCCTGTTAAGATTTTCTCATCTTATGAAAATTCCCTTGTCCGTGAAGACAAAAAAGGAATTTCAGGATACGCAAACCATTACATAAGCATCAAGGGTAAAGGAAACAAAAATAAATATCTTCTTTTCTTTATTGACTCAGGAAAATCAAGAAGTGATTTCCCTGAACTTTCAGGCTATGACTGGGTAAAGGACGACCAGATTGAATGGTTTGAAAAAGTTTGCGACCAATTCAAAGAAAAAAATAATAACGAATATGTTCCGGCTATTGTTTTTCAGCACATGCCCGTAACTGAAATCTACAATCTTCTTGACGAGGTTTCAGGCCTTGAAGTAAGCGGTGCAATAAAAGGCCAGGGAATGTTCAGCAATAAATACTTCGTTCTCAAGGAAGGCGTAAAAGGAGACCTTCTTGAAGGACCCTGTCCTCCTGACTACAATAACGGACAGTTTGACAGCTGGAAATGTCACGGAGTAAAGGGTGCATTTTTCGGTCACGACCATAAAAACGACTTTGAGGGTGAGCTTGACGGTGTGCTTTTAGCACAGATTAAAGGCACAGGCTTCAACGGTTACTCCGACGGTATCAAAACAGGATTAAAATTAATTACCATTAATGAAAATGATATTCCTGATTTTGAAACAAAGGATTATTATTTTAATGACTTTGGCCTTGTGAGCAAAAGTGCTGTTCTCCCACATCAGATTATGACAGAAGAACAGAAAAAGAATGTAAAAAACACTGCTAAAAAAATCGGTCTCGGCGTAGCGGCAGTTACAGCAGCTGCTGCGGTCGGTACCGTTGTTAAAAAGATTATCAAGAAAAAACAGGAGGATAAATTATGATTTATTCAATGAACAAATCAAATTACAAGGATTTTTCCGTTGTTGAAATAGGCAAACTCCCCGGAAGAGCATATTTTATACCTTTCAAAACAAAGGAAAAACTTGATTCAACTGATATTATAACAGAAATATATTCAAGTGACGCTGTAACTGTTCTCAGCGGTGAATGGGATTTCAGATATTATGCTGACTGTACTAAGCTTGAAGAAAATTTTGATACAGACAAGCTCGTGTTTGACAAAATAACTGTTCCTTCTACTTGGCAAAGAATCGGTTATGAACCGCCCTGCTATCTTAATACACGTTTCCCCTTCAACAACGTTGACAATTCAATTTATCCTTCTGTACCCGACTCATCATGCGGTGTTTACCGTAAGAAATTCAACATTGAAAACACAGATAAAAAGTATATCCTTACTTTCCTCGGTGTAATTTCAAGCCTTGACCTTTACATCAACGGCAAATACGTTGGCTACAGCGAAGGTGCACATAACTCTGCTGAATTTGACATTACAGATTACCTTGTAAAAGGTGAAAACGAGCTTGTGGCTGCAGTTTATAAGTGGTCAAATGCTACATACCTTGAATGTCAGGATATGTTCAGAGAAAACGGCATTTTCAGAGATGTTCTTCTCACAGAATGTGAAAGCAGTTACATTTTTGATATCAGTTACGAGCCTAAGAAAATCGGTGAAGAAAAATATTCTCTTACCGTTATGACTCAGATTAAAGGTGCTGACTCAAACGAGCTTACACTTTCAATTTTCGATGGTGATAAAGAAATCGCAAAAACATCTCTCAGTACAGATAATGAAAAAATTATCGGTGAAGACGAAGATACTTTCTATGCCTTCTTCCCCTGCCTTGATGTAAAAGAATGGAACGCTGAAAACCCGAAAATCTACACAGCAGTTGCAACACTTTCCAAGAATGGCAAAGACATTCAGTTTGTCAGAACAATCATCGGCTTCAAGACAATTGAAATTGAAAAAGACATTTACAAATTCAATTCTCAGCCTATCAAGATGAAAGGTGTGAACCATCACGATTCCCACCCCGTAAACGGCTATGTTATGAGCTACGAAGATATTCTCAAGGATATTAAACTCATGAAGAGCCTGAATGTAAACACAGTCAGAACATCTCATTATCCCCCTGATCCCTTCTTTATTATTGCATGTTCAGTTTACGGACTTTACGTTTGTGACGAAGCTGATATCGAAGCTCACGGATGCGGAGATTTCCTTGCATACATGAACCTTATTGCAGATGACCTTCAGTGGCTTCCACGTTTCTGTGACAGAGTAAAGAGAATGGTTATGCGTGACAGAAATAACCCCTGTATCGCAATGTGGTCACTTGGTAATGAAACAGGCCACGGCATCTGCCACGATGCTGCATTCGGTGTTGCAAAGGCAATTTCTCCCGAAATTCCTGTACATTATGAAAGCTGTAACGCATCTGACAGAAAAGCTTACGATATTGCATCAAACATGTACGAAAGAATTACATCTTTCTACGGAGAAAATCTCACTCCGAAATATGTAAGAAAGGACATTATAAACCTTGATAAACCTTACTTCCTCTGTGAATATGCTCATGCTATGGGTATCGGCCCCGGCTCACTTGAAGAATACTGGGATGCATTCTACTCAAGCGACAAGTACATGGGCGGTTGCATTTGGGAATGGGTTGACCACGCAGCAACAACTTACAACAAAAATCTTAAATACACTTATGGTGGCGACCATGGTGAAAGAATTCACGACTCAAACTTCTGTGTTGACGGTCTGATTTACCCTGACAGAACTCCTCACACAGGTGCATGGGAAATGAAAGAAGCTTACAGACCTATCCGTATCCGTCACTACGAAGCAAATGAATTCTTCTTCAAAAATACAAACTATTTCACAAACGCTGACGTTTACTCCTTTACATGGAATCTTCTTGAAAACGGCGAAGTAAAAGAAAGCGGAGATTTAATAGTTGACATTGCTCCTAATACTGAAAAGAGAGTTATTCTTCCCATTAAGACAAAGATGCTCAACACCGAGGAATATCATATCACTTTTGTTTGTACTAAAGACGGCGAACAAGTTTCAAAACAGCAGTGCACACTTCAGGAAACTTACAAAAAGCTTACTTTAATCCCCTGTTCAGACAAAGAAATTGAAGTAAATGACGGTGCTGACACGGTTGAAATTACAACTGAAACAATTAAAGTTCAGTTCAACAAAACTACAGGTGAAATGACAAGCCTTGTTTCAGACAGTAAAGAATTTATCAATCAGTCACCTGCAAGAAATGTAAAAGGCTTCCTTCCCAACATCAAACGTGCTTACCACGACAATGAAAAATGGGTAAAAGAAGAATACTGGACAAAGGGTGAGCTTTCAAAGGCAGAAACAAAAGTTTCTGATGTTTCAGTAGAAAAGTTTGCAAACAAAGTAATTATTTCCGTAAACTACGATATTGCGAGTGAAAATGCAAAACTCTTCACTTCAAACATCACTTACACAATTTTCTCATCAGGAAAAATCACGGTTACGTCTTCTCTCAAGAAAGTCAATGACGAAATTGAAGCTGACCTTCCCCGTTTCGGTTTAAGCTTTGAAATGCCCAAGGCAATGGAAAACATCAGATACTTCGGTCTCGGTGAAAAAGAAAACCTTGCTGACTTCAAGGCACAGTCAACTCTCGGTATTTACGAAGCAAAGGTTGAAGATACTCACGAGCCTTACATCTTCCCTCAGGAAAACGGATATCACACAGAGGTTCGTTTCCTTGAAGTAAAAGATAACGACGGTTCAGGTCTTATTTTTGCAAACTGTCAGGGCAACTTCAGCTTCAACATTCACGACTATACAGTTCAGGCTCTTGAGGATGCTACGCATCAGGAAGAAATTGTTTATTCTGAAACCTCACATCTCAACCTTGACGGATTCCTTTCAGGTACAGGCTCAGGCTCATGCGGTCCCTATACTCTGGAAAAATACCGTGTGCTTTGCGATGATGAGCTTTCATTCAGCTTTGAAATTGCACCAATTAAATGATAATATAATACAATAGACAACGTGGCTGATATTTTGTGTATCAGCCACGTTTAATTTTTAAGGAAAAATACCCTGAGTCAAAATCACATATAAATTATAATTTATTGGTGCGTTAATTGTTATATCGTAGGGGAGCCGTTTTGGCTCCCGCAAGGTTTCATAAAATTTTATTTGGGACGGGAAACCCGTCCCCTACGATAAAACCATTGGTATCATTATTGCGTCGCAGACCCGACATTCTGCATTTTGCACTTTGCATTTTGCATTAATTAATTTGCTCGACAAATTAATAATTTGTCAGTATGTTTATTTTCATATCGTAGGGTTGACCCTGGCGGTCAACCGTTAATTTGCATATAATTTTACGGAAGACCGTAAAGGTCTTCCCTACGGTATAACCATTGATATTATGCGACTTTTCGTAGGGACGGGCGTCC
>JAFXFI010000129.1 GCA_017520635.1 Clostridia bacterium | reverse complement strand
TTATCTTCAAGTTTTTCAGTTATATAATGAGGAAGAGGCATTTCCCCTACTTCGTCAAGAATGTTATAGAAATTACCCTCGTAAAAGAATTTTACAACTCTGTTACCACCCTCAAGAATTTCAAGAACTTCACATCTGAGAAGACCTTCACCGAAAGTGAATTTTGTGCCCGGTTTTGCCCTTTTACCGGGACCTGCAATTACTTCCCATACATCAAGCTCACGCTGACTGAGAAGAAGAAATTCAACTACTGCTCCTGTTTCTTCTTTCACACCATAAAGACGTGCAGGAAGAACCTTTGTGTTGTTGAGAACAAGACAGTCTCCCTCCTCAAAATAATCCACGATATCATAGAAATGACAATGCTTGATTTCATCCGATTTTTTGTCAAGCTTCATCAGCCTTGACATCTCACGTCTTTCAATGGGAGTCTGAGCAATGAGTTCAGGTGGTAAATTGTAAAAAAAGTCGCTTTTTTTCATAATAAATCCTCAATAAATTCAAGATATTTGTACATAAAAATATTTGACAACGATATCATATAATGGTATTATATTAGAGTATAATTGTTGCAAAATGTTGGCACTTAATATATTAACACTTGTTGTGTGATTTTTCAATGCCAAATTGCAAAATCGGAGGTAAAGTTATGAAAAAATTTAACGTAGGTATTATCGGCGCTACAGGTATGGTAGGCCAGAGATTTGCAACTCTCCTTGAAAACCATCCTTGGTTTGACGTAAAGGTTCTCGCTGCAAGTCCCAGAACTGCAGGTAAAACTTACAAAGAAGCTGTAGAGAAACGTTGGGCTATGAGCACTCCCATTCCTGAAAAAATGGCTGACCTTGTTATTATGAATGCTACAGAAGATGTTGAAAAAATTGCTTCAATGGTAGATTTTGTTTTCTGTGCAGTTGATATGAACAAAGACGAAATCAAGGCTCTTGAAGAAAAATATGCAAAAGCTGAATGTCCCGTTGTTTCAAACAACAGTGCTCACAGAGGCACTCCCGACGTTCCCATGCTTCTTCCTGAACTCAATGCAGACCATGCAAAAATCATTGAAGCACAGAGAAAACGTCTCGGCACAAAGCGCGGTTTTATTTCAGTTAAACCCAACTGCTCACTTCAGGGCTACGTTCCCGCACTCTTCCCCCTTTCAAAATTCGGCATCAAAGATGTTCTTGTTTGTACTTATCAGGCAATCTCAGGTGCAGGTAAAACATTTGACACATGGCCTGAAATGGTTGACAACGTAATCCCCTTCATCGGCGGTGAAGAACAGAAGAGTGAACAGGAGCCTCTCAAAATCTGGGGTAAAATTGAAGGCGACCACATCGAAAACGCAACTTCTCCCAATTTCACAGCACAGTGTATCCGTGTTCCCGTTTCTGACGGTCACATGGGCGCAGTCTTCGCAAGATTCGAAAACAAACCCTCAATTGAAGAAATCAAAGAAATCTGGAAAGAATACAAAGGCAGAGCACAGGAGCTTGAGCTTCCCTCTGCTCCCAAACAGTTCCTCAACTATTTTGAAGAAGATAACATGCCTCAGACAAAGCTTTGCCGTGACCTTGAAAACGGTATGGCAATTTCTATCGGCAGACTCCGTGAAGATACTCAGTACGATTACAAATTCGTATGTCTTTCACATAACACATTAAGAGGTGCAGCAGGCGGTGCTGTTCTTATGGCAGAACTCCTCTGTGCAGAAGGTTACATGGACTAATTCAGTTTTAACTTTTAGGAGGCTTTTCCCATGAAAGAAACTTTATTTACAGGTGCCGGTGTCGCTATTGTCACTCCCTTTGACAAGAACATGGACGTTAACTACAGACGTCTCGGCGAACTTATCGACCAGCAGATTGAAGAAGGCACTGACTCTATCGTTATTGCAGGTACTACAGGTGAAGCATCAGTTCTTTCAACATTTGAACATATTGATGTTGTAAAATACGCTGTTGACGTTGCAAACAAAAGAGTTCCCGTTATTGCAGGTGCAGGCAGTAACTCAACAAAATATGCAGTAAGACTTGCTAACGAATGCGAAAACGCAGGTGTTGACGGTCTTCTTATGGTAACACCCTACTACAACAAAACATCTCAGAAGGGTCTTATTGAGCATTACAACTACATTGCTGAGAGAGTAAACACACCCATTATCCTTTACAATGTTCCCTCAAGAACAGGTGTGAACATTCTCCCCGAAACTTACGCTATCCTTGCTGAAAATGAAAAAATCGTTGCAACAAAAGAAGCAAATGCTAACATTTCAGCACTTGCAAAAACAATGTCACTCTGCGGTGACAGCCTTGACATTTACTGCGGTAACGATGACGAGGTTGCAGCATTCACAGCAATGGGCGGTAAGGGTTCAATTTCAGTACTTTCAAACATCTGCCCCAAAGTTGCACATGATATTGCTCAGCTTGGTGTTGACGGAAAGACAAAAGAATCAGTTAAGCTTCAGCTTGAATATACAGAACTCTGCAACGCTCTCTTCTCAGACGTTAACCCCATCCCCGTAAAAGAAGCAATGAACATGATGGGCATGAACGTTGGCGAATGCAGACTTCCTCTTACAGGTATGACAGAAGAAGGCAGAGCAAAGCTTGAGAAAGTACTTCAGAAATATAACCTTATCTAAGTTTTAAATTAAAGGAATTTTAAAATGGTAAAGATTTTATTAAGCGGCTGTAACGGAAAAATGGGTAAGACAATTACAGAGTGTGCAAAGAATTTCCCTGACCTCTCAATTGTCTGCGGAACAGACGTTAACACAACATCTTCTGAATATCCCGTTTATTCCTCACCTGCCGAAGTAAAAGAAAAGGTTGATGTTATCATTGACTTTTCACATCCAAGCGCATTAAAGGGAATTCTTGATTATGCAGTAAAAACAAACACACCTGCAGTTATCTGCACAACAGGACTTGACGAAGCTCAGAAAAAGGAAATCGCAGATGCATCAGAAAAGGTTGCGATTTTCTTCAGTGCGAACATGTCCCTCGGTGTTAACCTTATTGCAGAGCTTGCAAGAAAAGCAACTGCAGTTTTGGGAAATCAGTTTGATATTGAAATTGTGGAAGTACATCACAATCAGAAAATTGACGCTCCCTCAGGTACAGCTTTAATGCTTGCGGATGAAATAAGCGAAGAATTTGAAAACGCTCCTAAATACGAATTTGACAGACATTCAAAACGTGCAAAGAGAACGAAGAATGAAATCGGTCTTCACGCAGTCCGCGGCGGTACAATAGTCGGCGAACACGAAATTATCTTTGCAGGTCAGGATGAGGTAATTAAAATCAGCCACAGCGCAATGTCAAAACAGATTTTTGCAAACGGCTCACTCAATGCCGCATTGTTCATGGCAGGTAAAAGTGCAGGCATGTATTCAATGAAAGACATCGTGGCGTCAATGTAATATATAAATGAAACCGAAAGTTTTAACGCTTTCGGTTTTTTTCATTGAAAAATCCCCTCTGTCACTTTGTGACATCTCCCCTGCATTTTCAAGGGGAGCCATAAGCAAACACACATATAAATTATAATTTATATGTAACCTACTTTGCCATTTTGTCGTCATCCTTGAGCGTAAGCGAAGGATCTCAAAATGGCAACTCATGAACCAATTCCAAACGAGATTCTTCGCTTCGCTCGAGAAAGACGCGTTGGAATTGTTGTAGTAAATTATAATTTTTCATTTTCAAATGAACCTTTAACATAATTTTTTCAACTATATATGTGAAACCGGTTTAAGGAGGTGGTGCTATGACAGAGTTTGAAAAGCTGATAAAAGAAAATTTATCAGCGGTTGAGCGTTTTGTAAAATTTAAAATATCAAATGTTGCTGATGCAGAAGACGTTTTGCAGGAAGTTTTGCTCAGTGCATTTAAAAATTTTGAACAACTGAAAAACAAAGAATCTTTCAGACCCTGGATAATCGGCATCGCCCGAAACAAATGCAACGGATATTACCGTGAGAAATCAAAGAGCATTGAAATTACCGTTGATGAGTTTACGGAAAATCTTTTCAGTCACACTCAATTCGGTATTGATGAATTTTCCTTGACCAAAGAAATTTTCGATTTGTTAAGCAATAAAGACAAGGAAATTTTAAGGCTTACTTTCTTTGAAAACCTTTCACAGTCAGAAATTTCTGAAAAATTGGGAATTCCCGTAGGAACAGTAAAAAGCCGTTTACATGCAGCGAAACAAAATTTCAAAGAAAAATATCCACATAGAAAGGTTGATGAAATTATGAAAAAGTTGCCTGATATTTTACCTGCATATAAAATAACAAAATCAGAATTATCTCCCTTTGAGGTAAAATGTGAAGAACTAAAAGGATTGAGCATTATTCCGAAAACAGGAGAAAAATCTATATGGGGAACATACAACGGAAAAACCGGAAAATGCGAAGACTATACCGAGACAAAAGTTTGCGGTAAAGCCGAAATCCACGGAATTGAAGGTGTAGAAATAACAAGTGTACAGCATAATCTGATTAGCAACACCCAACGCAGAACGGATTTTGTGGCACAATTAACGGATACTCATTGCCGATACCTTGCTGCTACACATTATGACAAAGACACCAAAAAGCAATTTACTTTTCTTGATGACATATTCATGAAAAACTGGGCATTCGGTGAAAATAACATAGGAAATGAAATTCATTTAAAACCAAATGGGCTTATTAACAGAATAGATGATAATATTACAACAAACAACACAAAAGAAGTCAGTGACATTACGGGCAGATATACAGTTGAAATTTGCGGTAAAAAGTACGATACTGTTTGCGTAATGAATGTTGGTCATTTTGACAATTGCCTTGCAATAGAGCAGTATATTGATAAAAACGGCAGAACCGTTCTTTGGAGAAGATTCAATAAAAATAATTGGGCATTCAAACGATACAATAAAACATGGGATGAAATGTTACCTGATAATGAAAAGTTGATAATCAACGATGAAGTTTTTGTTCATTGGTTTGATTGTATTACTGATTATATTTTGTAACAGTTAAGCATTACAATGTAACACCAAAGAGTCACATTGTGACACAGAGATAGAGATAGAGATAGAGAAAAATAAAGAGTTAGATTAAGAAAAAGAAAGCCGCTTTTCCGAGATTTGGAAAAGCGGTTATTTCTACGAAAAATCCCTTCAGTCACTAACGTGACAGCTCCCCTTGCATTTTCAAGGGGAGCCATTTTTATAAATAATTCTTATTTAAGTCTTTCTGTAAAGTCTGCCATCATATCGGCAATTTTGATCTGCTGTGGGCAGACGGCTTCGCAGGATTTACAACTTATACAAGCTGATGGGCGTTTATCCTCAGGCAAAGATGAAATTTCAAGTGACACAAGGAAGCTGGGTCCTCTGTAACAGATTTCGTTGTACTGAGAAATAAATCTCGGTATATTCAGCTCCATAGGACAATGAGTCGTGCAATAACTGCATTCTGTACAAGGAAGTGAATTTCTTTCAATAATCTTCTTACCAAGTTTAAGAAGCGCCTCTGTTTCTTCATCATTCAAAGGTTTTTCTGTTTCAAAAACGGAAATGTTTTCTTCCATCTGTTCAAAGTTTGACATGCCTGAAAGTACCATTTTTACGTTGTCAAACTGCTGAAGAAAACGGAATGACCACTCGATGATATTTGCATCAGGTCTCAGCGATTTCAGTTCGTTTATGTCTTCATCGGTAAGCTCTGCAAATTTTCCGCCACGAAGTGGTTCCATAACCCATACGGGAATGTCCCATTCTTTCAGGAGTTCCATTTTTGCCTTTGCATCCTGAAAAGTCCAGTCAAACCAGTTAAGCTGAATCTGACAGAACTCCATATCTTTTCCGTAGGCTTCAAGAAAACGTTTCATAACAGGCAAATCTCCGTGTGCAGAGAAGCCTAAGTGTTTTATTCTGCCATTTTCTTTCTGCTTTTTAAGGTAGTCAAAAATGCCGTATTTTGGGTCAAGATATGCGTCAATATTTACTTCGCAGACGTTATGGAACATATAGAAATCAAAATATTCCAAGCCTGTTTTTTCAATCTGCTTTTCAAAAACTTCTTCAACCTTATCCCAACATGATGCATCATAACCGGGAAACTTTGTTGCGATATAGTAACTCTCTCTCGGATATTCTCTGAGAATATTACCCATTACAATTTC
>JAFXFI010000128.1 GCA_017520635.1 Clostridia bacterium | reverse complement strand
TTTAGGAAAAGGTGTTGAACTTGCAATACGTCAGAATGACGATATGGAGCTTTTCGGCGTATTTACGAGAAGAAATCCTGAAAGTCTGAAACTTATGACGGATGGCGTAGGAGTTTATTCTGCAGCCGATATCGAAAAATATAAAGATGAAATTGATGTGCTTATCATTTGCGGTGGCAGTGCAACAGATCTTCCCGAAATGACACCTGCACTTGCTAAAAATTTTAATGTTATTGATTCGTTTGATACACATGCAGATATTCCCGTTCATTTTGCAAGAGTTGATAAAGCTGCAAAAGAAAACGGAAAAACTGCGGCAATTTCTGTTGGTTGGGACCCGGGTATGTTCTCTCTGAACAGACTTTATGCAAACTCAATTCTCCCTGAGGGTAAAGACTATACTTTCTGGGGCAAGGGGGTAAGTCAGGGTCATTCAGATGCTATCAGAAGAATTGAAGGAGTTCTTGATGCAAGACAGTATACCTGCCCCGTTGAAGAAGCAATGGAGAGGGTAAGAAACGGTGAAAATCCTGAGCTTACAACGAGAGAGAAGCACACAAGACTCTGCTTCGTAGTTGCGGAAGAAGGTGCAGACCTTGAAAGAATTGAAAATGAAATCAAGACGATGCCAAAATACTTTTCAGATTACGATACAACAGTAAACTTTATTTCTCAGGAAGAGCTTGACCGTGACCATAAGGGAATTCCTCACGGCGGTTCTGTTATCCGTACAGGTGTTACGGGAATTGACAAGCAGAACAAGCATGTTATTGAATATAAGCTGAACCTTGATTCTAACCCTGAGTTTACAGCAAGTGTTCTTGTAGCTTATGCAAGAGCAGTTTACAAGCTCAACAAAAAAGGTGAAACAGGTTGCAAGACTGTTTTTGATATTGCTCCTGCAGACCTGTCACCTATGTCACATGAAGAAATGATTTCGCATCTGCTGTAATTTTCAAAAAATTATCAAATATATAAAATACACTTGATATTTTTCAAAAAAAGAGTTATAATGTATGAGCGATAAATTGCAAAAAAGAAATTGGAGGAAATTTATTATGAAGAAATTACTTGCACTTCTCCTTGCAGGCATCATGCTCCTTTCATTTGCAGCATGTGGTGGCAACAACAATGAAGAAGAAACAACAACAGAGCCCGAAATCACAACAGCAGCTCCCGTAGATGCTGAAGGTGAAGATGAAACAGAAGCTGATGTTGAAGATGTAACAGAAGCTGAAGATGAAACTGAAGCGGAAGAAGCTACAGAAGCTGAAGATGAAACTGAAGCAGAAGAAGCTACAGACAAAGAAGAAAAACCTTCTAAGGAAGAAAAGCCTTCTAAAGAAGACAAACCCGCAAAAGAAGAATCAAAGAAACCCTCAACAACAAAAGAAATTGTTGAATACTTCAACAAAGCAGTTAACGGCGTTAAGACAGGTGCAAAATCAGTTAAACAGCATTCAATCGTAAACTACCTTGCAGAGCCCACAAAAATCGGTGACGGTCTCAGCGGTATTTACAAGATGCTTGGTGGCGACAAATGGCTCGATCAAACACTTCAGGCAAACAGCACAGGCGAAGCTACATACACAGGTTCAGACATCAAAAAGAACTATCCTGTTGAAACTGAATCATGGGCAAGTAAACTTACTGCAGATGATGTTTCATCAGCTACATGCACAGAAAAAGACGGTGTTTATACAATTGTAATAAAGACAAAGGCTGATGCAAAAACTACATCAGTTAAGCACGGTCAGGGTCATAACCCCAAAGTGTTCAGCGTAGTTCTTCCTGCAACAATCAACGATAACATTCCCGGTATTGCTAAGGGTATCACAGGTGAAGTAGCAATGAACTACCCCTCAGGTACAGCAACAATCACAGTTGATGCAGCAACAGGTCATGTTCTTACAGCAACTTATGATGCACATTGGACAATCAACTTTGACAAGATGTCAACATCTCTTCCCTTTGCAACAAAGTTCACTTATACAATTAATTGGTAAGTAGTTTTTTAATAATGCGACATTCCAACAAGGTTTGTCGCATTATTTTTTGCATAAATTGTTAATTTATTAAAAAAGACTTGATTATATTTCAGTTTTCGTTTATACTATCATAGTACACTTTGGAAAAGAAAGGAAAAACTAAAATGCTTTATAACGCACTCAGCTTATTCGGTAACGCTTCAGGCGACGGCAGCAAACAGTCAATGCTTCCCATGCTCCTCATTATGGGTGGTCTTTTTGTTCTCATGTACTTCACATCAATCAGACCTCAGAAGAAGAGACAGAAGGAAGAACAGCAGCTTCGTGAAAATCTCCAGATTGGTGACGAAATCACAACAATCGGTGGTATCATGGGCAGAATCGTAACAATCAAAGAAGATTCAATCATCATCGAAACAGGTGCTGACAGAGTTAAAATGAGAGTTATGCGCTGGGCTGTTCAGACAAACAACACAGCTACAGAAAAACTTCAGGCTGAAAGAGAAGCAGCTAAGAAAGCTCAGGAAGAAGCTAAACAGGCAAGAATCGAAGAAGCTAAAAACAAAAAGAGCAAAAAAGAAGACTAAGTCATAACAATGAAAAATCCTCCATATCAATTGATATGGAGGTGTTTTTTATGCCAAAAAACAAAAAGAGAAGAGTGTCATCAAAAGAAAACGATAATCCCCGTGTAGCTTTTTTGAAAAAAATAATGTGGGGAGGTCTGTTTTCACTTATATCCTTTTTTGTGATGATGCTGATTTTAGCATTTATTGTTGTAAAATCAGGAATTTCAGAGTCAATGCAGAATATTCTTGTTTTCTTTGTGTCTCTGTTGTCAACCTTTACAGGAACCTTTCTGTCCCTTCGCAAAACACGTGAAAAGGGACTTTTGTCGGGAGTAATTACAAGTCTGCCTGTAATAGTCATTGTGTGTTTTGTTCTTCTTACAGTTGCAGACAATGTGGGAGTAAGGACAATTATTATGTCACTTCTTATGATGCTCGGAGGAGCATTGGGTGGAATAGCTGCAGTTAATAAGTGAAACTAATTGTATCATCGTAGAGGAGATTCATGAATCTCCCGCAAGATTTTATGAAAATTCATTACGGGCAATTCGTGAATTGTTCAATTGTGCAAATCATCTTTTTAATCTCTGATTTCGACTTCCCAATAAACGATGCTTACTCTGTTATAGGTGTATGTAATGTGAAGCTTTCCGCCATGTGCAGTAATTGCAGGGTAAGAATATTCAACGTCTTCTTCTCTGCCTACCTCTGCTTCTTCAAGAGTGAGAACTGTTTCCCATGTGTCTCCGTTATCTTTTGAAACTGCGAGGAGTAAAGGTGTTCTGTCTCCCCAGTTTTTGTCTGTAGGGTTATATACAAGGAATATTCCATCGCCATCCCTTACAAGGTCAATACCGCTGTTGGGATTGAGAAGACCTGTATCATAAGCTTTGCACCATGTTCTGCCACCGTCAGAAGAATCACTTCTGTAAACTTTTTCTTTTGCTGAACGGAGAAGCATATGAACGTCACCGTTATCATCCTGCCAGAGTGTGGGCTGAATCATGGGAACAAAATCGTCGCCTTCACCTGTGGGAACATAAGCGGACATTTCCCATGTTTTACCGTTATCCTTTGAAATATCGCAGAAAGAAGCCCATGTTTCAAAGGACGGTTCGTGGGATGCAGGTGCAAGGAGTGTTCCGTCTGCAATATAAATGGGCTTATTTTTGACAGGGCCTCTGCCGCCCGAAGCATCACCCTCAACAAGCTCTACGGGAGTAGTCCATGTTTCACCGTTGTCTTCGGAATATGAAACGTAGGTTGTCCATACAAGCTTAATTGCTTTACCATATTTGAAATAAAGAGCAATTCTTCCGTCATTGAGTTTAAAAAGAACGGGGTTCCAATGGGGTGTTTCTTCGTCAACTGTAATTTTTACAGGTGTCTGCCAGACGCCTTCAACTCTCTTGCTGACAAAAATTCTTACATCGTCTTTGCCTTCTTTTGTTCCGCCGAACCATGAAGCAAGGATTTCTCCATTGTCAAGCGGAAGAACTGTTGATGCATGGCAGTTGTCTGTAGGGGTACCTGCCTGATTTATAACCTGTTTTTTAGCGATAACTTTCATAGTAATTCTCCTTTATATCTGAGGGGGTAAGCATTCGATAAGTGAAACATTTCCTTCAACTGTGAATGCTACAGTTTCTTTGGGGATGAAGATGCAGTCGCCTTTAGTGATATCAATTTCTCCGCCACTCCACTTTATTTTACCTGAACCTTCAATTACTGAAAGTGAAGAAGGTCTTTCTGCTTCATCTCTTGTGTAAGACGCAAAAACATCAAGGCGTTTAAGAGAGAAGATAGGTGTTCTTTCATAAGAAATGTGAGTTGTGATTTTATAGTTCTCATTTTCTTCATCGACAGAGGGTTCAAGCTTATAATTTGCAAGAACCTCATCAGGTGTGAAGTTGTCATAGTGGAAGCACTCAAACATTTTGTCATAACCGATTCCCATGTGCACAAGCTCTTCGGGATTAGGTTCGCCTTGTGAATTGAATTTTTCCATGCTGATTGTATAATCTGTAGGCTCCTGAATTTCAAGAAGAAGACATCCTGAACCGATAGCGTGAGGACATCCGCCCTCAATGATGAAAACATCACCGGGTTTCACACGGATTTTGTGCATGCAGTTGTCCATACCTTTTATGTCCTGTTTTTCAAAAAGCTCACGCCATGTTTCTTTAGTAACGCCCTCTTTGAAGCCCATTAAAATATAAGGCTCTTCGCCGTCAATTGTTCTGCCGTCAAGGATAAACCATGCTTCGGTTTTGCCGTAATCGGAATTGAAGAAATCCTTTGCCGCTTTTTTATCAGGATGACATTGAACGGGAAGCTTTTCTGCAGAGTCAAGAAATTTTGCAAGAACGCCTAAGTTTGTACCGAATTTTTCAATATGGTCTTTACCAAGATATGCCTCGGGATTTTCTTCTATTAAATCACGAAGATATTTTTCGCTTCCGTCAGCAAGAATTGCTACGCTGAGTCCTTCAAATTCAGGTTTACCTTCTCTGTCGGGATTGACTGCCACAACAGTACTTGCAAGCCAGTCTTCGGGAAAATATCCGTCAGCAGGATTTTTATTTCCGTACATTACGTCAATAAGCTTGCCGCCAAGGTAACATCTCCAGCAGCGGTTGTGTTTTGTTTTAAGAGGATATAAGGTTTTCATATTGCACCTCGAATAGTTATTTTCCTAATTTTCTCATAGTTGAAAAGAAAAATCAATAGAAATTGTTTAATTTTCAAAATAATTGTGTTACAATATCTTCGGGTGATGAAAATGATATTTAAAAATGCTGAAATATTAAATGAAAACTTTGAATTTGTAAAAGGAAATCTGTGTGTAGAAGACGGAAAAATTCTTGGCATTGACTGTGAGAATAATAATACAGAATCAGTTGATTGTACAGGGCTTAAAATCCTTCCCGGATTTATTGACATTCACATTCACGGTACTAAAGGCGGAGATACATCTGACGCAAAAGAAGTATCACTTCAGATAATGTCAGAAAATCTTGCCCGTCACGGTGTTACATCCTTCTGTCCTACAACAATGACTTTATCGGGAGAAGAGCTTGAAGAAATTTTCAGAACAGTTGCTCAGGCAAAAGGTAAAGAAAACGGTGCATACATACACGGCATTAATATGGAAGGTCCGTATATTTCTCTTGCAAAGAAGGGTGCTCAGAAAGCAGAGTATGTAAGAAAACCTGACATTGATGAATTTAAAAAGTTAAATGATATCTGTAATGTTTCACTTGTTGACATTGCTCCCGAAGAAGATGATGACAATGCTTTTTCAAAGGAGATTTCAAAAATTTGTACAGTTTCTGCGGCACACACCTCTGCAGACAGCAATCACGCAAGAAAAGGCTTTGAAAACGGAATTACTCATGCAACGCATCTCTTTAATGCGATGACAGGTATTTCTGCACGTGTACCCGGAGTTGCAGGTGCTGTTTTTGATTCTGACTCAGTCAGAGCAGAAATCATCTGTGACGGTTTCCACGTTGCACCTGAAACATTGAGAATGGCATTCAAGCTTTTAGGTGAAGACAGAACAATTGTAATAAGTGATTCAATGAAAGCTGCAGACTGTGAAGATGGTGAATACATGCTTGGCGGTCAGACGGTATATGTCCGTGACGGAAAGGCACTCCTTGCAGACGGTACAATTGCTGCAAGTACATCAAACATTTTTGATGAATTTAAGAATCTTCTTTCTTTCGGAATCCCGTTTAAGCATGCAGTGAAATCCTGTACAATTAATCCTGCAAAGGCAATCAAGCAGGATATGGTAACCGGCTCTATTGAAAAAGGAAAAAATGCTGACCTCCTGCTTATTGATGAAAACATGGAAATAAAAGGTGTTTACATCAAAGGCAAAAAAATAATATAACGGAAATATTAAACTCCGCAATATCTGACAATACTATTTGTAAAGATATTGCGGAGGGATTTTTTTGCAGTTCAATAAAGTTGAAATTTGCGGTGTTAATACATCAAGTCTGAAAGTGCTCAAAGAAAAAGAAAAAATGGAGTTGCTTGCCAGAATAAAAGAGGGCGATATGAAAGCACGTGATGAACTGATAAGCGGAAACCTAAAGCTTGTACTTTCGGTTATTCAGCGTTTTTCAAACAGGGGAGAAAATCCTGATGATCTTTTTCAGGTTGGTTGTATCGGTCTTATAAAAGCTATAGACAATTTCAATGTTGATTTGGGAGTGAGATTTTCAACTTATTCCGTTCCCATGATAATAGGAGAGATAAGACGTTATCTCAGAGACAACAACGCCGTTCGTGTTTCACGTTCAATGAGAGATACTGCTTATCATGCAATGCAGGTAAAGGAAAGACTTTCCCTTGAAAACAGACAGGAACCGACTGTAGAGGAAATTGCAAAAGAGCTTGGCATAAAAAAAGAAGAGGTTGTTCTTGCACTTGAATCTATTGTTGAACCGGTAAGTCTGTATGAGCCTATTTATAATGACGGAGGTGACACAATTTACGTTATGGATCAGATAGGAGATCAGAATGATGACAGAAACTGGCTTGATGAAATTGAACTGAGAGAAGAAATAAAGAAACTGTCCCCTCGTGAAAAGAAAATACTCCATCTACGGTTTATGCAGGGCAAAACACAGATGGAGGTTGCAAATGAAGTGGGGATTTCTCAGGCACAGGTTTCACGCCTTGAAAAAGGAGCACTTAACAGAATAAAAGGAAACTAAAACACAAAACCCACCCCGGGAAGCTTTCGGTGTGGGTTTTGTATGTGTGTTGAGAAAGTATAAAAGGATTAAAACAACAACAAGTTTTTTATTAAACAAGTGTTGCTTTTTCTTTATACTTTTAGTATAATATCATTGTCAAGAAAAATCAACAGACAAAATTGACAAAAGTGTTGTATTTCAATTAAGGCAACGAAAGAGGGGAAGAATAAATGAAAACCGATGCACGGGTGGTTTATACTCTGAAAGTAGTAAAGGAAAATTTTATAAAGCTTTTAAAAGAATATGCTATCAATAAAATTACAGTAAAAAAGCTTTGTGATGAGGCAGGAATAAACAGAGCAACCTTTTACAGATACTACGAAGATGTTTTTGATCTTTATAATAAGCTGAAGGATGAAATTGTTGAAAACTTTTTTATGGAGCACACAGAAAAGGTACCTTATGACCTTGAGAAAAATTTAATTTATCTTTTGTCAAGGATAAAGGAAAACGCGGATGCTTTGAATGCATTTACAAAACAGAACGATGTCGGAGATATAGTTATCAAGCTTTGCCGTAAAAATTATCAATATTTTGATGAATATGTGGAAAAATGTTATCCTGAAATAAGTAAGGACGAGCGTGTCAGTACATATTACTATATATCAAGCGGCTGCACCGGTGTGATTTCAGAATGGATGAATAACGGGATGAAAAAAAGTGAAAAAGATGTTGCAGCGTTATTGAAAAAACTTCTCATGAACACAATCATATATATGTAAATACAAAAAATCCACTCATAGGCTGAGTGGATTTTTTGCCGCTTCCTTATGTTTGGAATAAATAATTATTTGCCTGCAATACCGGATACGAATTCAACAATTTTGCCGATAACGTCTTTAACTGTGTTGAAAACACCTTCCCAGTCAACAGTACCAAGCCATTCGCCGATTTTCTTGAATACATCAAGAATAGCATTGAAATCAAAACCTTCCATTCTTACACCTCCTCTATGTATCGGGAAAACCCGTAAATAAAAACAAAAAGTTTTTACGGGACAAGTATAGCAGATTTTTGCATTAAAATCAATAGTTAACTTTTTAAAAGGTATTAAAGCAAAAAACCACATCGTCAGTGATGTGGTTTCGTTGATTTCAATTGATTATGCAAGAATTGATGCTACCCATTCAATCAACTTTGTGAGAGCTGCTTCGATCTTGTCAAATGCTTCAGCATAGTTAATGCCGCCAAGGAAATCGAAAACTTTTGTGATAATGTTTGTAACAGTTTCCATTGTGTAGATCCTCCTCTCTCCAATATTATACTTTCAGTATCTACACAGATAGTATAATACAAGTGAGTGTCAAAAGTCAAGTGACAAAAAACGATTTTATTTAATTTATTTTGATTTCGGTTTAGCTACAAGGGATACAACAAGTCCGCTGAGGATGGCTGCAGTTATTCCCACAGCACCCGAAGACAGAGGACCTGTCAGAATACCAAGCCAACCCATTTTATTGATCTGTTCTTTTGTTCCCTGAACGAGAACGTTTCCGAACCCCGTCAGAGGAACTGTAGCTCCGCAACCTGCCCATTTAGTAAAAGGCTCGTATATTCCGATTGCAGAAAGTATAACGCCAAGCACTACAAATCCCACAAGTATACGGGCAGGAGTTAATTTTGTCAGGTCAATAAGAAGTTGACCTACGACGCATATAAGTCCGCCTGTACAGAAAACTTTTAAAAAAGTTATAAAAATATCCGTAAAAAATCCCCCTTTCGTTTTTAGTATGCACGAAAAGGAGATTTTTTATTTCTTTAAATTAAAATTTTGTTCTCAGAATAGCGGTAAGTGACAAGAACAGTGAGGTAAGCAACTGTATGAGAATAACAACTCCTGCACCGAGCATTGTAAGGTTGCCTGAAAGAGCAAATATCGCTGCGGTAATCAGAGAAAGGAACATGAGAACACTCTGTACTGCGAGAGAAATTTTTATGCTTGAGGAATGTGCAACTGCTGAAGCAAAAGTTTCGAAAAATGAACTGCTTGTTCCGTCATGTATCATTTTTGCCGGTGCAGTTTTTCTTGTTTCATGGATGATTCCGTCAAGAAGTCCGCCTTCATAGTCGCCTACAACCTTGAAGCTTTCTCTGGGCATATTGAACTCAAGAGAAAGGAAATCCTCGTCAATGTTACAGTCGTTTGTAGTTACAACAACAGTAATTCCGTGTCTGTCAAGACGGCTGAGGTATTTTTTCATCTGTTCGTTTTTAGCATAACCCACAACAAGCATTGCGGCAACCTGACCGTCAATTGCTATGTAGAGAACTTTTTTTCCCTCTTTAAGACAAGCAACCTCAGCTCCCTTTGGCGGTGCTTCCATATTGTGATTTATGAGAAGGTTTCTGTTACCGATGAGAACCTTTTCTCCTCTTATCCAACCTGAAAGACCGAGTCTTTCTTCGTAACGAAGGTCTTCAACCTCGGGGAGAAGTTCATTTTTGTTTCCTATGATAGCTTTATCGAAAACGTTTGCAAGAGGACCTCTTGAATTTGTAAGCATTGCAGCAGCGTAGAGAATAATATCATCAACTCTTACCGTGCCGTAATCCTTCATACCGTGGAAATTGCAGTTTCCTATATCAAAAAGGTCTGTTGAATCAATAACAACTGCATTGGTTTTTTCGATGTTTCTTGAGGATGCATAACCTGCGATTGCTGCATTTTTCTTGCTGAGCTTTTTATTGAGTGAATAGAGAGAAATATTCAGAGCCGGCATAAGTGAAACGGGAAAGCTTACAAGAAGACAAGCAGTAAACGAAGAAAATGCAACAGCAACATTCTTGCTTACAATTCCGCTGATTATGCCGATTACAAGTGAAAGTCCTGCAAGTATGGGGAAAAATGTAGCTGAAAATCTGTCAGAGGGATTTTGTGAGAATGCACCTGAAACAAAGCCTGAGGGGAAAGTTGTTTTGCAGGAATATTTAAGGTCGGGATTGTTGCCTGCAAAAATTCTTCCTATATTCTGTGCCGTGTCTTCATCATCAATGCTCTGTATAGTATAGAGATTATTTTCTCTTTTTGAAGTTGTGACTTTAAGTGCATTGATAGCTCTTGAAGATTCAACCGCACGTGAGAAGCATGTGATAATAACAATTGAAAGGATTGCTGTGGTATAAACAGGGAACAGTTCCCCCATAGCTGAAATGTCAAAAAACATTGAAAGTGAATTCAGTATTCCTGCAAAAAGAAGAATTGTAACAGAAGAATCGTAAGTCAGCTTTTTCTTCATGATTCCCTGTAATCCGGGTTGAGTTATGCATGAGCCGAAAATAAATGTGGCAACAAGACAGATAATTGAAACTACTGCGGTGATTGAGGCCTGTGCATCAATTGGAAGCGCGTCAACTGCATTTGCTATGAGTCCGAGAATTACAAAAATCAAAGTCACCAGACTCATTGCAATGAGTCCGAAAACATAACGTCTTCTGCGGTCGCTGAGTTCTTTGAAAACCTGAGGCTTTTCGTTGGGGGAAGTATATTCCGTCATCTTCTTGTTCTTTTCCTGGATGAAGAAATTCTTAAAAAGTGTCAGGAATGAGGTGGGGTTATTTTCATCACTGAGAACGATATATTCTTCCTCATCGTATTTTCCTTTTTCGGGAGAGAAATAGTTGGGGTCAATATCATCGTAATCATCGGGAAGATTAGTCATTCTGAAAAGGTTTTTCTTTTCTTCTCTTGTTTTGCGTAAGTTTTCCTGAATTTCAGTATCGTTTACTTCTTCAGGAATAAGGTCATATTCATCTTCTTCGGGAAAACCTTCAAATCTTATCTGATCGTCAGGTTCTCTTCTGCTCTGAGGTGTGATGTAAATATTTCTTGTGTTATGCTGTTCGGGAACATCGTCACCGATTACCTTTGTCTGAGAAAGGTCTTCGACGGCAGATACATTATCTTTAGCAACTTCTTCAAAATGTGAAAGCTCGCTGATGAAAATTGTATCGTCAAGTTCTTCATCTTCTTTTATGGGAAGAGATTCTTCTTTCGGTGTTGCAGCAACAACATAGTCTTCGCTGTCAATATCAAACTTCTTTTCCCTGACAACTCTTTCTTGTTCTTCTTTTTTCTTTTCCACAGTTTTCTGTCTTCTGAGAATATCATTGAAGTCTGATTCTCTCTTTTTTGCATCGAAAACGGCTTCACCGTATTTTTCTTTTACGCTTTCGAAAGCAGTTTCTCTTACTTCTGCGCGTTCGGCGCGTCTTTTGCTGAGAATTTTTGAGTTTTTGAAAATATCTTTTATTTTAAGATAATCTCCTCTGTCAAAAGTTCCGTCATAAACTACTTCGTCCTGTTCAAAGCCGTCAACGTCAAGATCTTCATCAATTTCGCGGAATTCACCGTCAGCACGAGCTTCGTTGATATTACCTTCAATTGAAGAGAGGTCTCTGAATGAGGATAAATCTTTTCTTTCATCTTCTTCAGGGTCTGCTGCTTCATATTTTGAAATAAGAGAGTCTTTGTATTCAGACGAGAAATAAACTGCACCTTCATCAAGGATATCTTCTTTTTCAATTTTCTTTGCTTCAAAGGAAGACGGCTGTTCAGGCTCTGAATATTTCTCATACCTGTCAAAGTTGAAATCTTCTCCTGCTTCTTCAATGTCGGGAAGATTGTCAACTTCGTTTATAAGCTTATTGATATCGTCCATTGACCAGTCGGTAATGGGCGTTCCGTCAGAGGATTCAAACAATTCATCAACAAAATCAGAGTCGTTTGCATCATCCGAATATGAACCGTATTTCTTTTGGTATTTTTCGATGTCTTCATCAAAAAAATCATTGTTCTCTGTTTTGTCAGTCACGTTAATCCTCCTTTACCTTGCTTTTATATTGCTTCTTTGTCTTGAAATTTCCATCATCATAACACCTGCTGCTACAGAGGCATTAAGTGAAGTGATTTTTCCTTTCATGGGAAGAGTTACAAGGAAATCGCATTTTTCTTTGATAAGTCTGCCGATTCCCTTTCCCTCAGAACCTACAACGAGAGCACAAGGACCACTGTAATCAACGGAGCACCAGTTTTCGCCGTTCATGTCTGCACCGTAAATCCATACTCCTCTTTCTTTGAGGGCATCAATTTCTGCCGCAAGGTTTCCTACTCTTGCAACCGGAACATATTCAACTGCACCTGCAGAGGTTTTGCCTACTGCAAAGGAAAGAGAAACAGACCTTCTTTTGGGAATTATTATTCCGTGAGCACCTGCAATTTCTGCAGTTCTGATTATTGCACCGAGATTGTGGGGGTCTTCAAGTTCATCGCAGATAATTATGAAAGGCGCTTCGTTTCTTTCTTCAGCAAGTCTGAAGATATCCTCAACGCTTGAATATTCTTTTACTGCACATCTTGCAGCAACGCCCTGATGGTTTGCATTAAAGCACATATAATCAAGTTTTTTTATGTCAACTTCTTTTATTACAACCTGTTTGTCTTTACATGCACGGAGAATTGTTGCAACTGAACCGCTTCTTTCTCCTTTGGCTACAAAAAGAGTGTCAATTGTTCTGTTGCTATTAATGGCTTCAAGCACTGTGTTTCTGCCTATAACAAGGTCCTCAGGTATCTGATTTTTTTCTTTCTCGTTGTTTCTCATTTTCATAAGTCCTTACACATAAATATTCATACTATTCTACCATAAAAACATTTTCTTTGCAAGGAAATCGCACTATTTTCACAGATTTTCACATAAAGTACAAATAAATATTTTTTTCGTTCAATTGTTACAGCAGAGTGTGACGTTTTTTTCTTTTTGTGAATAGTACACTTCTTTAAAAGGAGTTGTATAAAATGGAAAATATCAAAACTGCAGAGATTCTGAAAAAGAAGAAACCGACAATAAAAATTAACGGAAAACTTATTTCTCAGGGAATAGGAATTATAGTCCTGTCTGTTTTGTTGGGACAAGGGTCTGTGTTTGAGACATTATATCCTTTCGGATTTGCACTTGTTATGGCTTTGCCTGCCACATTTTCTTTTTTTGCTTTTATCGGGACAAGCATAGGCTTTCTTTTCTCTCAGACGGGCGTTTACATTTTCAGATACATAGTCTGTGCATTTTCTCTGTGGCTTATAAGAAGTCGTGTGCTGAATTCACATTCTAAATTCAGAGAAATCTGGTTTGTGAAAACGGCAGTTTGTTTTCTTGTCTGTTTTTTTACGGGTGTTGCGGTAACCTTACCCGCAAGAGGAGGTTTTGCAGAAATTATCGGTTTTACAGCGGAGGGAATTATTGCAGGAGTTTCTGTTTTCTTTTATAAGAGAGTAGCAGATATTGTTCTGCAAAGAGGTGAAAAGATTTTTTCTTCAAGAGAAATGCCGTGCTTTTATCTTGCCTTCGCCACGGTAATTGCATCTCTTGGCGGTTTTGAATTTTTTGGTTTTTATCCCGTGTTACCGATAGTGTTTTTTGCAGTTCTTGTAATGGCTCATATTACAGCATCATCAGGCGGTGGATTTTGTGCCTGTGCGAGTGCCACAGCTCTTTCCTGTTCAATGTCAGAGGGATATAATATAGTGCCGTTGATTCTCTCGGGAACAGTTTCGGGAGTTTTTTCTCCTTTAGGGAAATTAGGATGTGCACTTTCTTTTTTGCTTGCTTTTTCGGCGACAGAATTGTTCACAGGAGGCTTATACATATTCCAGAATATAATATGTGCAGTGCTGTCAGCTGTGGTGTTTGTTGCAATTCCCGAAAAGGTTTACAGAAAATGGGCTGTATTTTTCAGAGAAGGAAAGGTAAGCGTTCAGGAAAGTGCATACAGAAAAGATATTTCCGGAAAGCTTTCAAAAACAGCAGAGACAGTAACATCAGTCTGTCAGGGCATGAACAAAATATCGGAAGATCTGAAAAAAATAGATACAACTTACGATAAAAACATTTTCTGCCGTGTAAGGCAGGAGGTATGCAGTGAATGTGAAAACAGAGAAAAATGCTGGAACAACGGTTTTCAATATACATTAAGAAGCTTTGAGGAGTTGACAAAAAATTATCGCGAGGACAGAGATTATGACGGGACTCCCTTTGCAAAGCTTTTTCTCAGCAAATGTGTGAAAAGTCCGTTTATACAGGAGTCGTTTACAAATAATTTCAGAAAGTATGATGAAAAGCAGAGGGAGGAAATTCTTCTTGATGAAAAAAGAACACTCGTAACCTCACAAATGAATTGCATGAGCGAAATTTTAAAAGATTTTGCAAAAAGCTTCAGCAAATGTACAATGGTTGATAATGAATTGTCGCCTAAGGTCAAGGACGTTTTCAATTCATTTTCCATAAGATGTACGAAAGTATTGTGCATCGTGGAGACAGAAGGTCACATGACAATAAAAGCACATTGCAAAAAAATTGACAGAGAAACAGACAGAAAAAAACTGAAAGAAGAAATTGAAAAAATATCTCTCAGAAAATTTTCAGACCCTGAAATTGAATTTACCGATACAGGTACGGTTGTTACTTTCAGGCAAAAGCCATGGATGAAAATGAAAGTGGGAAAAATCCAGTTGTCAAGTGAAGAGTCACCGATTTGCGGAGACTGTCTCAGAGAGTTTTCAGATGAGTTCGGTAACAGAACAATAATACTTTCCGATGGTATGGGAACAGGAGGCAGAGCTGCAGTTGACGCTGCGATGACTGCAGAATATTTCGGAGGACTTACGGAAAACTCCGTGAGTTTTGACAATGCACTTAAAATTGTAAATTCAGTTCTTGAAATGAAATCAACAAATGAATCACTTGCCACTATTGATGCGGCAAAGTTCAATCTTTTTTCGGGAAAGGTGGAATTTTACAAAGCGGGTGCAGCAGTTTCTTTTGTGAGGAAAAACGGCAAATGTTTTGTTGTTGAGGCATCCTCCTTACCGGCAGGTATTCTTACAGATGTTTCTTTTGCAAAAGATACGTATATGCTTTCAAAAGGTGACGTTGTTGTTATGGTTTCAGACGGAGTTACAAACGGAAAAACAGATTGGATTATTTCTGAAATTGAACAATTCAACAAATCAAATCCTGATATTCTTGCCCAGAAAATTGCAGGTACGGTATGCGATAAAAACCAGGTTGAACGTCGTGACGATATAACGGTAGTGGTTTCGATTATGACAGCATAGCAAATTTAACAACTTATTTTCATAAAAAGGTCAATACATCGTCATTTTTTTTTGAAACACATCTTGCAAAATTGTGGGTAAAAATGTTATAATGTCTTTTAATAAGAAACCGTACCCATCGGCACAGGTGTGCCAACAAAGATCAAGGAGGAAAAGAGTATGGAATTTTCAGAAAAGTTTTTAAAGGAAGGTCTTACCTTTGACGATGTTCTTCTTATTCCGAGAAAGTCAGATATTCTTCCCAGTGACGTAAGCACTAAAACAACTCTTGCTAAAAACATAACACTTAATATCCCGTTGATGACTGCTGCAATGGATACTGTTACAGAGTCAAAAATGGCTATTGCTATCGCTCGTGAAGGCGGTATCGGTGTTATCCATAAGAATCTTCCCATGGAAGTTCAGGCTTCAGAGGTTGACAGAGTAAAACGTTCAGAAAACGGCGTTATTACAAATCCCTTCTTCCTTTCTCCCGATCACCTTGTATCAGATGCTGATGCACTTATGAGAAAATTCAGCATTTCAGGTATTCCTGTATGTGACGAAGCAGGTAAGCTTGTAGGTATACTTACAAACCGCGACCTTCGTTTCATGACAAACTATAATGTTAAAATCAGCGAAGTTATGACAAAAGAAAATCTTGTAACTTCTCATGAAAATACTACCCTTGATGAAGCACAGAAAATTCTTATGAAGCATAAGATTGAAAAGCTTCCTCTTGTTGATAAAAACGGTCTTCTCAAGGGTCTTATCACAATCAAGGATATTGAAAAAGCAGTTCAGTATCCCAACACAGCAAGAGACTCTCAGGGCAGACTTCTCTGCGCAGCAGCTATTGGTGCTACAACAGATGTTCTTGACAGGGCAGCTTGTCTTGCAGAAGCACAGGTTGACGCATTCTGCCTCGACTCAGCACACGGACATTCAGAAAACATTCTCAAAGCTGTTGCTAAGGTTAAAGCAGCATATCCGGATATCGCTCTTATTGCAGGTAATGTTGCAACTGCAGAAGCTACAAAGGCTCTTATTGATGCAGGTGCTGACTGCGTTAAAGTCGGTATAGGCCCCGGTTCTATCTGTACAACACGTGTTGTTGCAGGTATCGGTGTTCCTCAGGTTACAGCAGTATTCGATGCAGCAAACGAAGCATCAAAACACGGTATTCCCGTTATTGCTGACGGTGGTATCAAATATTCAGGCGAAATTGTTAAGGCTCTTGCTGCAGGTGCTAACACAGTAATGGTTGGCTCACTCGTTGCAGGCTGTGAAGAAGCTCCCGGTGAAAGAGAAATCTATCAGGGCAGACAGTTCAAGGTTTACCGTGGTATGGGCTCCCTTGCTTCAATGGCTAACGGCAGTAAAGACAGATACTTCCAGGAAGACAACAAGAAGTTCGTTCCTGAAGGAATTGAAGGCCGTGTACCTTACAAAGGACCTCTTGCTGACACAATCTATCAGATGATGGGCGGTCTTCGTTCAGGTATGGGTTACTGCGGATGTGCAACAATTGCAGAGCTTCAGGAGAAGGCTCAGTTTGTAAGAATTACAAACGCAGGTCTTATCGAAAGCCATCCTCACGATGTTCTTATTACTAAGGAAGCACCTAACTATTCAGGTAATTTCTAATTTATATAATAAAAATCATTTGCCGCAGACTTGTGGGTTCTGCGGCAAATTTTTGTGAAAGTGAGGTATGATAAATTGGAAAATACACGTCAAGAGAACAAAATGGGCGTTATGCCTGTCAACAAACTTCTTATTACAATGTCATTGCCTATGATAATTTCAATGCTTGTTCAGGCACTTTACAACGTTGTTGACAGTATATTCGTTTCTTATATTTCCGAGAATGCTCTTACGGCGGTAAGCCTTGCATTCCCTGCTCAGAATCTTATGATTTCTTTTGCGTCAGGTACTGCGGTAGGTGTTAATGCACTTTTGTCGAAAAGCTTAGGTGAAAAGAATTTTGACAGGGCAAACAAGACGGCTGAAAACGGACTTTTCCTGATGCTTGTTGAATATCTTATTTTTCTCATCTTCGGGCTTTTCGGTGTAAATCTTTTTTATAATGTACAGACTGATGTTACTGAAATTGCAGATTTTGGATATTCTTACCTGTCAATTTGTTCAATTTTCTCTTTTGGTATTTTCGGACAGATTATGACAGAAAGGCTTATGCAGTCTACAGGCAGAACAATTTATACAATGTTCACTCAGGGTGCAGGTGCAATCATCAATATTATTCTTGACCCCATATTGATTTTTGGTTTAATCGGTTTCCCGAAAATGGGTATTGCTGGTGCTGCATGGGCGACTGTTATCGGACAGATTTTCGCATTTATCCTTGCTCTTATTCTCAATGCAAAATACAACAAGGATATTAAAATGTCTCTGAGAAAATTCAGACCGGACGGAAAAATCATCGGCAGAATTTTTACAGTAGGTGTGCCCTCAATTCTTATGATGGCAATCGGTTCGGTAATGAACTTCCTGTTTAATAAAATTCTTATTTCTTTCACAGAAACTGCGGCTGCGGTTTTCGGAGTTTACTTCAAGCTTCAGAGTTTCATTTTTATGCCCATCTTCGGACTCAATAACGGAATTATTCCTATAATTGCTTATAACTACGGTGCACAGAAGCGTAAGAGAATGATGAAAGCGGTAAAGCTGGGACTTATTTATGCTATATCATTTATGGCATTAGGACTTGTTGTTATGCAGTTGTTCCCCGAACAGCTTCTTTCAATTTTTAATGCCTCAGCGGAAATGGTTAGAATCGGCGTGCCAGCATTGAGAACAATAAGTTACTGCTTTGTTTTTGCAGGCTTCTGTATTGTTATCGGCTCAACCTTCCAGGCTCTGGGAAAAGGTACGCTTTCTATGTTTGTTTCAATTTCAAGACAGCTTCTTGTGCTTGTTCCTGCAGCGTATTTCCTTTCTCTTACAGGTGTGCTTGACAATGTGTGGTGGGCTTTCCCCATTGCAGAAATCATGTCAGTTATAGTAAGTACAATCTGTTTTATTTATCTTTATAAAAAGATTATCAGCAAAATTCCTGAATAATAAAATCATAAAACAAAAATGCGGTTCAGACTTTCTCGGTCTGAACCGCATTTTTCATTGAAAATTATTCAACTGTAACTGTACCGTCTTCGTCAACTGTGATTTTCATTCCGTCTTTAACATAAGAGAGGAATTCATCTCCGAGGCAGTCAACTACGGGCATGGGGGAATCTGTCCACACTGCACCGAGAACTGCACCTGCTGCTGCAAGAGAGTCAATGTGTTCAGAGAAAAGCATACAAGCGGGGTTTCTTTCAAGAACCTTTGCACAGTAGAGAACCATGCCGCCTGTTGTTGAACCGATTGTCTGAGGAAGGCAAAGTGCCTTGCGTGCCATGGGTTTATTGTAGAGGTCGGCGTTATTCTGGTCGCCGCATTTTGTTTCTTTATCCTTATCTCCGATCAGAGGCATATCGCCGAACTGAAGAGCGTTCTGGAATGAGGCAAGTGTGTTGAAACCGCCGTGGGAAACAAGTGCATCAGCTGTACATTTACCTGCTACAACAGGTCTGCCTTTAAACTGTTTCATTTTATTTTGCCTCCTTTGTGATTATATCAAGAATCTCATCGCTTCTGTAATAGCGGGATGTTGTGTATGTTCTCAATTTGTTTGAGTTTGTGATAACGGGCATTGACTTGCAAAGAGGATTATTCATATACATCAAAGGACAGATATAGCTGAGAACAACACCTGTTTCCTTGAGTTTTGCTGCATAAGGTGTTTTTTCAAATTCTTCAATAACACCGGGAGCGGCAGTGAATACAGTAGGAATTGAAACCTTCTTGAGACCGTTTTTCTTAAGTCCTGCAACAACGTTGTCAGTCCATTCGATGAGCTGTGCATGTGAAAGGTGGGGACAACCTACGAAGCAAAGCTTAGGCGTTGCTTCCTTATCTTTCCACATAACGGGATAGTTTGCCTGAACTCTTGCAAGCTCAGCATCGTCAATAACGTAAACCTGTGCGTTTTCAGCAATAAGGCTTTCTCCCATTTCAACTGCTTCGGGAGTAAGGTTTTCGATGTGATAGAGACCTACAGCACCGTTTGATGCAGTTGCTGCACCGAAGTCTTTAAGGTATGCTTTTGTGTCGCCGTCAAGCTCTGTGCCGATCCACTTGTCAAGACCTTTAACAAACGGAACGTCTTCCATAACCTTCATACCGATTGCAGAACCGAGAATCTGTGCTTCAGGTTTCTTTGTGGTTTTAACTTCAACAATCCATGTTGCTTTTCTGCCTTCGTCTGTGAGGAGACCGAAATAAGGAACTTTACCGACAATTGAACCGAAGAGCTCGATGATACCCGAGTTACGGTTACATCTTGCACCGAGAACCGAGTTTGCGTAAACAACTGCTGATGATTCTGCCCATGAAAGAATTTCGCCTTTATTGGGGATGTTGCCTACTTCGTCCATGTAGCAGGTACATGTGTAGGATTTGTCATCAATAAGTCCCATATCAGAAAGCTGTTTGTCATAGCTGTCCTGCATTGAATACATGAACTTGTTGAAAATAATTTTCTGAAGGAAGTTTGCAGGAACGTTGGGGTCAAGGGGCTTGGGGTCTACAGAGAACTTCTGCTTTGAAAGCGCACCGCCCTCAATAAGCTGATCCATAAGGCTGTAAACAGGCTTCATAACCTTAAGTCCGAAGCTTGTAACGAGATGTCCCTTTTCACTGTCAACGGGAACCATTTTTGTTGCTCCGAAGGCATCACCGTAGAGCACAAGAGTTTTCATAACTTTTGCCATTGTTTCGCCCTGTGAGCCATTAAGTATAGCCTCTTCTTCAGGGGTCAATGTCATGTTGTATTTCATAAGCGTCTCTCCCTTTCGCTTTAATATATTACATCTATATTACATCAAAAAAACTACTTTGTCAATTTATTATCAACATTTCTTCTCCAATGAAAAAGATATTGCTGTGCAATGCCGATTTCGGGGTATGCACATTCGGGAAGACCTTTTTCGTAAAGCTCAGACATAATTCTTTTAACCCACACGTCAACAGGAAAAGCATCTGCTTTTTTCAGTCCGTAAAGAAGACAACATTCTGCAACCTTTGGTCCAACACCGCAGATTTTCATCAGACTTTCTCTGCCGAAAGAAATATCGTTCGCGAGGATTTTTTCAAAGTCTGTTTCACCTGATGTTACTTTCTTTGCTGCATCAATAATATACTTTGCTCTGAATCCTGCACGTAAAGATGACAGGTCTTCGGGTGTAAGTGTGCTTAATTTTTCTGCTGAGGGAAATGTGAAAAATCCGTCACCAAGGTCTTCCCCGAAGCTTTCGCAAAGCCTTTTTATAATGCCTTTTATACGGGGGATGTTGTTGTTTTGTGAAATTATGAAAGAACAGAGAGCCTCCCACGGCTCCTGATTAAGAACTCGTATTCCGTAATATTCATTTGATGCTTCTTTGAGAAATTTATCATTTTGAAATCTTGCGATTATTACAGAATAATCTCTCTCAAGATCAAAATAATTTTTCCAGAAATTTTCAAAATCTTCTTCTGATGTGTTGTAGAAAACAAGAGTATTTTCGTCTTTTTGTTCTATGCGGATTTTCTTTCCGAAAGCAACTGCAGACCAGATATTTTCATTCTTTTCCCAACGGAAGGACTGACCGCAGTCCAGGGTGTAATCAAGGTTTATGCAGTCAAGGTCATATACAATAAGGCTGTTTTCGTCTTTTTTTATTTTCATTTCACATCACCGCTTCTAATTTTACCATAAACAAGGTCTTAAAGCAACATCAATTCACATTCGGAAGTACTTCTGAATAATGACAGTGACGGAGTCCTTCCATGTTCTGCTTTTGATTTGTAATTCGTTTTTCAAAAAAAACAGATTTTTCCGAAGATAAGACTTTTCAAAGCGTTGCAAAATAAAGAAATTTATGTTACAATTTTAATATACACTTACTATGGGGGTGAATGCGGATGAAATTCATAAAAAGAGTTATCAGCACAGTTCTTGTTTTTATGATAATGCTTTCAGTCTGCAGTTCAGGATTTACATCGGTAGTTACAGTTGCTGCCAGCGGAGGTCTTAAAGATATCGTTCTTGAACCTGTTAAACGTCCGGAAGTTGATTTTTATTGCACAGAGATTACAAGAGTTGCTAAAGCTGTTGACTCTGTTGAACCCGGTGATACAATTGTGAAAGCGACACCGTCAGGTGTGCCTGAGCTTACAGGTTCTTATGTTGAATTGGCTTATGCAGGTGAAACGCCTGTCAAGACAACGGTTACTTTTGTTGCTCCTGTAGGGGTTCAGGTTAAAGGAATATCCTGTGATAATGAAACTGTTGTTCTTTCAGATGTGATGTATTCAAACAGTAAATACATTGTTACAGTTGAAAGTGGTACAGCCACAAAAAATGAAGATGGTGCATATAATCCTCTTGTGTTTACAGTTGATTATACAGGTGATGACGGCAATGCATATCAGCAGAAATGTGTATCTCATGTAGAAAGTATTGCAACAGGCGGTTCTTTTGCAGGGGCTTATAATGAGATTTTTTCAAACGCCGGTTGGGGTAGTATCTATCGTGTACACGCAACCGCATTCACGCGTCTTCTTGGCAAAGGTGTGTACTATGAACAGCCTGAAAAAATTGAAACCAGCGCAGAAGACCCGTACAAAGCATACGGTGTTTATAATGCAGCAACAGATACTTTTATAGAAAATAGTTCTGCAGGATATAACACATTTATTATGACCGATGATAAAAACTCTAAACCGGCAGGAACAAGAGATCAGACTGTCGATTTCTTTGCTGCCGGTACAACAACTGCTCACGTTTATCTTGATTCTTCTGTAATTACAACACTTGCTGATACAAACATCAGACTCAATGCTGACACAGGTGCACTTGCAGACAGAAATAATTCAGACCCGTATACAACTCTTGCAGATGCGTGGGTTTTTGCAGGTTCAGTTACCGAACAACCTGAAGCTTTTGAAAACGATGTGACAGCTCAGTCTGCAATAGGTCTTCATATTCCTGATAAACTGGATTACGGTGTAACACAGCACAGCGAAGACACACCTATGGAAACAATTCTTCCAAAGGTAGCACAGCACAGCAACATTTTCACAGCTTCACTCGGTGGTAATGTTGCAAACCTTGCAGACGGTTCATCTTACACTGTTATAACAAAATACTATTCGTATATGTGGGTTAATGATGGCCCTGTAAAAAAATTCAACATTACGTCGTCAATGACTGTTCCTACGTCGATGACCTTCCACATAGTTGATAAGGGAGGCCTTCGTGAGAAAATGGATTTTGTTATGAATTCTGATCCGGAAGACCCCTTATTATATAACGCAACCGGGAAAGGGGCTAATCCTCAGGCATGGTACTATAATTCAGGCTTTGTTGCATTCCAGAAGGCATATACTGAAGCACTTGCTGTTCTCAATAATCCGAAAGTGCCTCAACCGGAAATAGATGAAAAGACAAAAAATCTCCATGAAGCGTACGATGATCTTGTTGTCAAGGGTGCTGACTATAAAGAGGTTAACGAGCTTACAAAAATTGCAGATAATATTCTCAAAAACTCGGCATACTATTCTGATGCACATATATCACTTATCATAGAAGCAAAGTCTATGGTTAAAAAGAACTACAGTATTTTTTATCAGAGTGCAGTTGATACAATGGCATATAACCTCAGATTTGCTATTGATAGGGCCAAACCTCTTGCGGCAAATTATGATGAGATTGAAAATCTCGAAAATGAATTCAATGCAATTTACCAACCCGATTATAATTCTGACTCGATTCAGGCTGTAAAAGATGCATTTGCTAAAGTTGATTATTCACTTACTGCTCTTGAACAGAAACAGGTGGATGCATGGGAAGAAGAAATCAGAACAGCAATGAATAATCTGGTTCCCCTTTTGGCAGATTTTTCAGAACTTGTTGAGACACTCAATGAAGCAAAGAAAATTGAAGGAAAATACTATATAAATGCGTCTATTCTTGATGAACCTGTAGGAAAAGCAGAAGAGGCTGTTGCAGATAACAAATCAAATCAATGGTTTCTTTCAAGACAGGAAGAGGTTGATACGCTTACTGAAAATCTCAGAGAAGCAATTGACGGACTTATTTTGAAAAGCTTGAATAAGCTTGAGCTTAAGGCGGCAATTGACGCTGAGATTCCCGGTGAACTTCAGCACTATGATCAGAAGGTGCTTGGAGAATATCAGGCACTTGTAGAAGACGGTACGGAAATGTACAATGATTCAGGTCTCACCATTTATGATCAGGATAAAGTTGATGCAATGACAAATGCAATCGCTATGAAATATGCAGAGCTGATGTCAATGTATTTTCCTCCGTTGGTGAATCTGTCAGAGCTCAGTGAGGCAATTGTATCAGCAGGAGAAATTGACAGAAACGCATGTTGTAACGATGATGCAATGGCAGAGCTTGAAGCTGCGGTTGCAGAAGGCAGGGTAATATGCGAAGAAAATCTCATCGAAAATGAAGAAAATATATTGAGAGTAGCTGAAGCAACAGAAAGAATCAACAATGCGATCAACAGCATCAATTTTCATATAGAAAAAGAAATTTCTATTGAAAATAGTAAAGTCCCTGCTTGTACAGAGAAAGGTTCTTACGATAGGGTTGTTTACTGCGACCTTTGCGATGAAGAACTTTCACGTAATTCAGTGACTGTTGCTGCTCTCGGTCATGCACCTGCAGATGAAGTTAAAGAAAAAGAAATTCCTGCTACACCTGATGAAGAGGGTTCTTATGAGGCTGTAATTTACTGTTCAAGATGCGGTGAAGAACTTTCAAGAGAGTTTGTTATTGTTCCGGCTCTCGGACATACACCTGCAGAGGCAGTAAAAGAAAATATAATTGAAGCAACATGCACAGAAAAGGGCTCTTATGAACTTGTTGTTTACTGCTCATGCTGTGCAGAAAAAGTTGAACTCAGCCGTGAAACTGTTGAAGCTCCCGCCACAGGTCATACACACGGTGAAGTGAAAGAAGAAAACAAAGTTGACACTACATGTACATCAAACGGTTCGTATGATGCGGTAATTTACTGTACAGCTTGTAATGAGGAACTGATGCGTGAAACAATAACGGTTCCTACACTCGGTCACAGAAATGATGTGGCAAAAGAAGAAAACAGAGTTGAAGCAACATGTATAACTCCCGGTTCATACGACATAGTGGTTCGTTGCAGAATCTGCGGTGAAGTATTAAACAGCGAAACATTTGAAATTCCTGTAATTCCTCACAGCTATGATGCAGTTGTAACAGCTCCTACATGTACAGATGAAGGTTACACAACATACACATGTTCAGTTTGCGGAGACTCATACGAAGACGATTATGTTGATGCAACAGGTCACTCATACGGTGATTGGGTTGTAGTTGATGCAACATGTACAGAAAAGGGTCTTAAAACAAAGACGTGTGCTTGCGGTGATTTTGTATCTGAAGTAATTTCTGCAAAAGGCCATACAGAAGGCGAATGGAAAGTAACTAAAGAAGCCGGTGTAGGCGTTGCCGGTGAAGAAACTCTCTTCTGTGCAGTATGTGATGCAGTGTTGGATACAAAAGAAATTCCTGCAATCTCAGCATACTTTATCGCAGAAGAAGGTACAACAACAATCATCGACGATGAAACAGGCTTCATCTATGGTCTTGAACAGGGTATTTCAGACCTTGAAGATTTTGTAGAATATGAAGGCGGTACTGTAGAATACGTTAAGACAGCAGAAGGCTTTGGTACAGGTACAGTAGTTAACTTCATCGTTAACGGCGAAGTTCTCTACACATACACAATCGTAATCCTTGGTGACATCACAGGTGATGGTGTTGTTGATACATTTGACTCAACAAAGCTTGCTGAAGTTGTAAACGGTGATATTGAACTTGAAGACGGTTCAGCTGAAGCATTTGCAGCAGATATCGAAAACAATGATGAAGTTGCAGATACTTATGACCTTACAACACTCTATGCAGTTGTAAACGGTGACATCGAACTTTCACAGGTTAAATAAGTCAGAAAAAGTTATTAACTTAAATCAACAGGGGAGTGAGGAAACTCACTCCTTTGGTTACAGTCAGTTCGAAACCATCCTGACTTAAAACAAAACTACGGAGATGAATTAAATATGTTAAACAAAAAAATGCGTCTTCTTGTTGAAGGCTCGATTGTTGCTGCGGCTTATGTGGCACTCACCGTTATGATTTATCCGCTTTCATACGGTGCGGTACAGTTCAGATTTTCCGAGGCACTAACAATATTGCCTGTGTTTACCCCTGCGGCAATTCCCGGTCTTACAATCGGTTGCTTCATTGCAAATATTACAGGCCCTTATTCATGGATAGATGCAATCTTCGGAACGCTCGCAACATTTTTTGCATCACTCTGCACCTATTATACACGTAATATAAAATTGAAAGACATACCGTTTTTATCGTTTTTCTTTCCTGTTGTTTTCAATGCGGTAATAATCGGTCTTGAAATAAATATTTTCTTTCTGCCGCAAGGTGAGAGTTTCACTTTTGTGGGATTTTTCATAAGTGCATTGTGGGTAGGTCTGGGAGAACTTGTTGTTTGTTATCTCTTGGGAACTCCTCTTTATGTGGCAATATCAAAAACGAAACTTTTCCCCAAAGGGAGATAGATTATGACTAAAAAAGAACTTGCTTTAAAATCAGTACAAGCATTAAAAGAAAAATATCCTGAGGTTATCTGTTCTCTTGTGGCATCAAATCCTTTTGAGCTTCTTGTGGCAACAAGGCTTTCTGCACAATGTACAGATGCACGTGTGAATATAGTTACACCGCCTATGTTTGAAAAATATAAAACAATAGAGGATTTTGCAAACGCAGACGTTTCTGATATTGAAGATTTTGTCAGACCTTGTGGCTTTTTCAGAACAAAGGCATCTGATATTGTTGGTATGGCTCAGATGATATTATCAGATTATAATGGTATAGTGCCCGACAATATTGAAGACTTAACAAAACTCCCCGGTGTAGGAAGAAAGACTGCAAATCTTATCTGCGGAGATGTTTACGGAAAACCTGCAGTTGTAGCTGATACGCATCTTATCAGAATCTCAAACAGAATCGGTCTTGTTGAAACGAAAGACCCTAAAAAAGTTGAGCTTGAACTGAAAAAAATATTACCCCCCGAAGAGAGCAATGATTTTTGCCACAGATGTGTTCTTCATGGCAGAGATACCTGCACCGCAAGAAAAGCAAAATGTGATGAATGTAATTTAAATAGTTTTTGTAAAAAGAAGATTTAAACGAAAGCCCCGATTTTTTATCCTTGAGCATAAGCGAAGGATCTGAAATCGGGGCTTTATGCTTTTATCTGTTTATCTCAGGATTGTCGGTTCTTCCTAATATATAGTCGATGCTGACATTATAAAAGTCAGCAAGAATAATAAGAGTTTCTGTTGGAGGTATTCTCTCTCCGTTTTCAAATTTGGATATGAGAGCCTGTTCGATGCCTGTTTTCATTTGTAATGCTATCTGAGTCAGTTGTCTGTTTTTTCTTAAATTTTTTAAATTATTTCTGCACACTCTTATCACCCGATGACATTGTGTCATAAATATTCTTCCATAATATGACAGTTTGTCATTGACAGAAGTTTGTCACAGTGATACAATAAAATTGTAAAAACAAATAAAATTTTATACAAAAAAACGAAAGAGAGGGATTGTATGAAATATAAATATAGCAGGAAGTGGTTTGCTTTAGAAATCGGTCTCTCGTTTTTGTTGTGCTTTGTTGCGAATATATTACTTTATCTTTTTACTGAAAAAGAGGATCTCTTTATACAGAACAATATACTTTGTGCCACATTTATCCTTTTCTATATGCTGACGTTTTCAAATGAGTATTTTAAACGGTATGTAGAGTTTTTTGACGAAAGCATCAGGTTTAATTCATTCAGAATTGCCGGAGCAAGAAAGGTGTTGTCTTTCAATTTCAAATATGGGGATATTACAAGTATAAAAGCATCATGGTTGCCTGTAATAGGAGTTTGGAACATTAAAGTCGGATGCCAGGGTTTTGCTTATCCTATTCCCATATCCTTTTGCTTTGTTGACTACATGGAGCTGTGTGAGAAATTATGTGATGTTGTAAAAGAAAATAATCCCGATGCTTATATTGACGGCAGAATAGTTGAATTCATAGAAAGGAAGAAAAAAGATGAGAGAAATTAAACACAAAAAATTTGCCTATGCAATGATAATTATTGTGGCGGTTTTGGTGTTCGTTTTTCATCTCCTTTTCTTAAGCGGAAATGAAAAATTTGATTTCATACCGTATTCGATAGGAAGTCTGACGGTTTTGTCAATCTACTTTGTAAAAAATGTGGGAAAGGAAGCAGAAGAGTGGGACGGTAGTTATACCGGTACGGCTAACAGTTCTTTAATAAATAATCGAAAGAAAAAGTAATTTAAATTGAGAAGGAGTGAAGATTATGAAGAACAAAAAAATATTATCAATTTTATTGACGACAATAATGATCTTTTCTGTGTTTAATGCAACACCTGTTATGGCAGCAGGCGAAGCTTTGCCTGTGGTAACTGAAGACAAAGCAGAAATCAGCTTTTTTGATGATATTATTGCTTTCTTCTCAGATATAATTGCTTTCATAACCGATTTGTTTGATTTTCAGACAGAGCTTCCTGATGTTTCTGAGTGGACAGATGAAGAAATAATCGAGTATTATAAGAAAGCAGCAAGAAAAGCAAGGTGGGAAAAGCCTGAAAGAGAGTATATTCTTAACGATTATTCTTTTGACGGATATTTTTCAGATGGTGACAAAATCACAGACAAAGACTTCGCTCAGAATTTCCCTGCGGTTTTCGAAGGGATTAATGAAGCAGGTGTCAAAGGTAATGTTATGGGAGACTATAAAAAATTGACAGTTGGTGATTGTAAATCAATTAAAGCTTATACAGAGGACGACTACACAGTTATTGAGATTAAATTCAAAGAACAGTTTGATAGCGTCGATGATAGTGAAGATAAAATAACAGTCAGCCACGGTATGCTTGATTTCGGCAAGCTGACTCCGGCTTTATCTCGTTTTAATATGATGGGCATGACTATGAAGATTAATGATGCAACCGCTGATTATTCAAACGCTATAGCGAAAGTTAGGATAAACTCTTCGGGTAAAGTTGAATATGGAACATGGCTTTATGATGCATTATGTCTTATGAATGTTACAGGTAAATATACTTTTATCCCGGAATTAAGTCTTGAATACGATATGATGATGGATGTTTCATGCACAATGACATTAGGTGGAGGTTTTTGATTTTACAAAACCCAAGAAAACATCGTAGGGGCGCCCATCGGGCGTCCGTCCTGAAAAAGCAATAAAACCCAATAAGAAAAAACCGGCTTTTCAATCAAAAGGGAAGCCGATTTTTTATGCAATAGGAACAAAAGGGAAAGAGGTATATAGTAAAAAACCACAAAATAAGGTATGGGATAGAATAAAAAGTGTAGGTATAGTGGTAAACGCGCGGGAGGGTTGGAGAAGTTGAAAAAAGTTTAAAAAAAGTGTTGACAAAAGGGGGATGATTTGGTATTATATATGAGCGTTCTCGAGAGAGAAACGCTGGAGACGAAATTGAACAGGATTTCGGAGCTATACGAACCTTGAAAATTA
>JAFXFI010000127.1 GCA_017520635.1 Clostridia bacterium | reverse complement strand
GCAAACCACTTAATGGAGGTGCAACTGACAAATGGCACGTATTTCAGGTGTTGATCTGCCGAGAGAAAAAAGAGTTGAAATCGCTCTCACATATATCTTCGGTATCGGTCGCAAAACTGCAAGTGACATTATAGCAGCAACAGGTATCAATCCTGACACAAGAGTTAAGGATTTGACTGAAGAAGACGTTTCTAAACTTCGTGAGTACATCGACCACAACGTTAAGGTTGAAGGTGACCTCAGAAGAGAAACAGCATTTGACATCAAAAGGCTTATCGAAATCGGTTGCTATCGTGGCGTACGTCATCGTAAGGGTCTTCCCGTAAGAGGACAGCGTTCAAAGACAAACGCACGTACACGTAAGGGTCCGAAGAAGACAATAGCTAACAAGAAGAAATAATTGAAGGAGGAATAAGAACATGGCAAAAGTAGTTAAAAAAGCCGGTGCAACACGCCGTCGCCGTGAGCGCAAGAACATTGAGCGTGGAGCAGCGCACATTCAGTCCACCTTCAACAACACTATCGTAACAATTACCGACACACAGGGTAATGCTGTATCATGGGCAAGCGCAGGTGAAATGGGCTTCAGAGGCTCAAGAAAATCAACTCCCTTCGCAGCACAGACAGCAGCAGAAACAGCAGCGAAAGTTGCTATCGATCACGGTATGAAAACAGTTGAGGTTTACGTTAAAGGCCCCGGTCAGGGACGTGAAGCTGCAATCAGAGCATTGCAGACAGCAGGCCTTGATGTTACAATGATCAAGGACGTAACTCCTATTCCCCATAACGGCTGCCGTCCTCCCAAGAGAAGACGCGTATAACCAAAATTTTGGAGGTGTAATATTATGGCAAGATATACCGGTCCGGTATGTAAATTGTGCCGCCGTGAAGGCAAAAAGCTCTTCCTCAAAGGCGAAAGATGCTATACTGAGAGATGTGCTTTTGAACGTCGTTCATATGCTCCCGGTCAGCACGGCCAGAGCCGTAAGAAGATTTCTGAATACGGTCTTCAGCTTCGTGCAAAGCAGCAGGCAAGACGTTACTACGGCGTAAACGAAGTTCAGTTCCATAAATATTTCCTGATGGCTGAAAAGCGTCAGGGTGTTACAGGTGAAAACCTTCTCAGAATTTGTGAAAGCAGACTTGATAATGTAATTTATCTTCTCGGCTGGGCAAATTCAAGAGCAGAAGCAAGACAGCTTGTAATTCATGGACACTACGAAGTAAACTCAAAGAAAGTTGATATCCCCTCATATCTTCTTAAAGTAGGAGATACGGTTTCTATCAAGAGCAAGAGTAAGGACAGCGAAAAATTCAAGGCAGTACTTGAAGCAAACGCATCTCGTCCCGTTCCCCAGTGGCTCGATCTTAACAAAGATGCTGCAACAGCTAAAATCGCTGCTCTTCCCGAGCGTGATCAGATCGGTGCTCCCGTTGAAGAACATCTTATCGTTGAGTTCTACTCTAAATAATCCGCTTAGAATTCGGATATGGGGTTTTGCGGTAAGGGAAAGATGCTTTGCCGCATAAGCTAAAAGAGTAATCTATCATTAACGAAGGAGGTTTTCACATGATTGGAATAGAGAAACCGAAAATAGAAACACTCGCACATGAGGCCGATGGAACTTACGGTAAATTTGTGCTTGAACCCCTTGAAAGAGGTTATGGTCTTACACTTGGTAATTCCATGAGAAGAGTTCTTCTCTCATCTCTTCCGGGTTATGCAATCACATCCGTAAAAATCGATAACGTTCTCCATGAGTTCTCGACAATTGAGGGCGTTAAAGAAGATGTAACAGAAATTGTTCTTAATCTTAAGGAAGTAATCCTTAAATTCCACGGTGACGGTCCCAAGGTAATGTATATCGAGGCAGACGGTGAAGGCGAAATCACTGCAGGCGATATTAAGACTGACAGTGAAGTTGAAATCATCAACCCCGATCATCACATTGCATCTTTGGACAAAAATGCTCATGTTTATATGGAGTTGACCTGTGACAAGGGACGCGGATACGTTTCAGCAGAGCGTAATAAGAAAATTATGCAGCCTGCAATCGGCGTAATCGCAATTGACTCAATTTATACTCCCGTAATCAAGGTTAACTATACAGTTGAGAACACACGTGTTGGTCAGATTACTGACTACGACAAGTTGACACTTGAAGTGTGGACAAACGGCACAATTACAGCTAAGGAAGCCGTTTCTCTCGCAGCCAAGATCCTCAACGAGCACCTCAACCTCTTCGGTGACCTCTCAGATGAGGCATACGATACTGAGGTTATGGTCGAGAAAGATGACAACGGTAAAGAAAAAATCTTAGAGATGACCATTGAGGAACTTGACCTGTCCGTTCGCTCATTCAACTGCTTGAAGAGAGCGGGTATCAATACTGTTGAGGACTTGATTAACAAGTCTGAGGATGACATGATGAAGGTTAGAAACCTCGGCAGAAAATCTCTTGATGAGGTTGTTGCTAAGTTATCCTCCCTTGGTTTCGAGCTCCGCGCGGAAGAAGAATAAAGGAGTGATTTTAAATGCCAGGTACCAGAAAACTCGGCAGAACCAGCGATCATCGCAAGGCTATGCTCAGAGCAATGGTAACATATCTTATTGAGAACGGCAAAATTGAAACCACCGTTACAAGAGCAAAAGAGGTTCGTTCAATGGCTGAGAAAATGATCACAGTCGCAAAAGACGGTTCTCTTGCATCAAAACGTCAGGTATTGGCTTATCTTACAAAAGAAGATGTGGCTAAGAAATTGTTTGATGAAGTTGCTCCTAAATATAAGGAAGTAAACGGCGGCTATTGCCGTATTATCAAGACAGGCCCTCGCCGCGGTGACGCAGCAGAAATGTGCATCATCGAACTCATCTGAGTTGTCTGAAGATACGTTAACAAACTAATTAAACCCCGTGTTGTCAGAAATGATAACACGGGATTTTTCTTTTTTAGAATGATGAATAATGAATGATGAATGATTTCGGGTCTGCGACGCTGTTATATCGCACTTTTTATTCCACAGTCACCGACTTTGCCAAGTTTTTCGGCATGTCTATGTTACAGCCTTTTTCTCTTGCAATGTAATATGCAAAGAGTTGCATGGGAATAATTTCGAGCAAAGGAAGAAACAGGTCATGAGTGTCAGGAATTTCAATTGACGTGAATTTATCTTTATCAATTTTGTTTTCTCTCGACAGGCATATAACATCAGCACCACGAGATACAACTTCTTCAATATTTGACATTGTTTTTTTGAAAAGTCTTTCGTTTGCACATATTGCAAAAACAGGTGTATCTTTTTCGATAAGTGCAATTGTGCCGTGCTTCAGTTCACCTGCTGGGAATGCAGAACAGTTTATATAACTTATTTCTTTAAGTTTAAGTGAAGCCTCTGTTGCAGTTGCATAATCTGCATTTCTTCCTATGAAAAACAAATTATCAACATCTGAGTATTTTTTTGCGATTTCCTCAATGAACTTGGTGTCAAAGAGAACTTTTTTCATTTTTTCAGGAATGGATAAAAGTTCTTCAGTCAGAGATATGATTTCTCTGTCGGATAGAGTTTTTTTCAGGTCAGCAATGTGTAGTGCGAACAGATAAAGGCTTAATACCTGAGTCGTATATCCTTTTGTTGTGGCAACTGCAATTTCTTTTCCTGCTTTTGTGGGGAAACAGATGTCACATTCGTTTCCGATAGTAGACGGCAGAGAATTGACAATGCCGATTACCATTGCACCTCTGCTGTTTGCGAGTCTCATTG
>JAFXFI010000126.1 GCA_017520635.1 Clostridia bacterium | reverse complement strand
ACGGCACAATAATGCGTTAAAACCCACCGATACGCGACAGCGTTATCGGTGGGTTTCGCCTTTTCTTGCACACGCAATTTCACATTTTAAAGTGCTACGCAGTTTCGTAGAAAAGCAAACCCTTGAATTGAAGCCAAAAATGCAGCAAGGCTGCCGCCTTGCGAGGCTTTTGGTGATAATACAAGGAATTTTGTTCGAGAAACAAAAACTTCCTTATGTGGTGTCGGCGAACCGAGAGGATTTTTTTTGTTTTATCAGATAATATTATATGCCATCACTCATTCAACTCTATAGGATGCAATATACTCAACCTCAGCGTTTGAAACGAGTTTCGGATCGTCTTGCACGAATGTAATATCCAGATTATTTTCTTGTGAAGTAAGTGCAAAATGACAGAGTGCAATGCCCATGTCAATTTTCTGCATATCAAGTTTTCCCTCATGACTATAACCTTTACTGCGTTTGAGATAGAAGTGAACTGTATTGTCTGCCACAACAACCCTCCAGGGCTGTTTGTTTACTGCCGACGGAGCAAGTCTTACCATCTCCAGAGCCCCGAGCAATTTACCGGCTCTTTCTTTAGTCAGCGGAGTATTGAATGTGCCGTCAAAAAACAATTCCTCAAAGGGTAAGCGTTCATCAGCTTTAATTGCCTTTCTCATCATTCCCTCGCGAAAAGACATCTTTTTGCCGCAATAACCGAGAGGACTTGCGCACGGCATCATTTCATCTGCAGCAAGTTCCATTGTCTTTTCAAAAACAGGGCGATTCATTGTACCTCCAAGCCAGACTGTTCCGATTCCAAGAGATTGAGCATACAGCACCAGCATTTCAAAGGAATATCCGAAGGCTACATTTGCACCAGGCACACACTTGATTTTACCGCCTACATATAAATCTGTACCGCTTACAACGGGACAAACAAGCCCATTATCCTTTGCACTCATCAATTTAAACTCTACGGGGATTTTATAAGGATTTTCTATTGTTTCCATAAATGAGCAGAGACTACTCTTGTCTTTTTCATTCAACTCACGACCGTCAAATGTGCGGACGCTTCTTCTATGACGGATATGTTCTGTAATTTGTTTCATAGTTATCTCCTGAAAATATAAATTTGTTTTTTAATACAGATTTTATATCATTGAAAACAATGTTCTGAAAATTGAAAAGATAACGGTAAATGCATTTGCTTTTGAATCTGAAACGTTATCTTCAACCTTAAAACTATCTATTACTTCATCTGTATCTGTTCTGTAAGTTGAAATTTCAAGTGTATCTTCTCCGAAATTCAGAGCTGTGAATGTAGGTACTCTTGTATCAAAGGATGACACAATAAATGACGCAGTTTCTTCAGGAAGCGGGTCATAATTACTGCCTGATGCAGAAGAAGTCTGCAGATAAACTGTACCTTCTTCCGCCTCTTTACCGCCGTACATAATATTCGTTCTTGAATAAAGATGGTCATGTCCTGCAAGTACAAGGTCTATATCGTAGCAGTCATAGAGAGATGAGAAAAGAAGTCTTATATCTGAAAAATCATCATCAGAAAGTGATGCTGAATAAGGATTTCTGTGCATCGTAACGATTCTCCATTTTTTATCAGGATGTGCATTTACTGCTTTTCTGATAACTCTTTCTGAGTCTGTAAGAGAAGTGTTTTCTGAGTTAATTGTGATAAAAAGCGCATCCCCGTAGGTATAGTAATACCCTGTACCCGCTTTTGATTTGAATAATTCAAAAACCTCGTTAGGGTTGTTGAAAATATCACCGTAAAGTGTTGCATCACTGTCATGGTTACCGATTGTATTTGCAACAGGAAGTGAACGAAGTTCCTCAGGAGAAAGATATGCTTTCATCTGCACAAGACTGTCTTCTGACTGGAACTGATCCCCTCCTGAAATCGCAAATGCAGCATCAGGATATTTTGCCATCATTTTATCAACTGTATAATTCCAACCGCATGTGTCACGGACAAGAACCTCTTCAAGTGTCTCATCTCCTGAACGGCCTATCTGTGCATCGGAAATGAACAGGACAGTAAATTTTTCATCAGGCTGAATTTTAATTTTCTCAGGCTGAGAAAATATTCCGTTTTCAGTATAAGAATAATAATATATTTTTCCTTCTTCAAGTCCCGACACAGTAACATTATTTGAAATAAGACCGTTTATCGCATCACTTTGATTAACCTCAACTGAAACAGATGCAGACATATCTTCATTCTCTGAAATTTTAAATGACTCTCCCTCCGTTTCAGAAAGCCAACAGAAATTTATTTCTCCCTGAATTTTACCGGGAGCAAGGGAAATTACTGTATCATCACCTTGAATACCTTCCCACTTTGGAATAAAGTTATTCAGGTCTTCTTCTGTATGTGCGTAACCTGACTGTGCAGAAACAATCATACTCAGTAAAACTGTCAATACCAACATTACGGATAATATTTTAAAAGTTTTTTTCATTAAGAAAACCTCCTTTTTTTATTATTTTAATACTATAAATATAAGAATGTCAACCGATTGGCGAAAATAAGAACATTTTATGAATAAATTTGTAAAAAAGTTTGACAAGTTGTCGAATATATTATATAATCGGTTTGTAAAACAATTGATCGAGGTGCGGTCATTACTGCGAAATAGGGGTCATGGGCAAATCGCCTTATTTCGTGAGAATTATCGCCGAGGTTCCGTGATAATTGCCTTGATGCACGGTGCCGGGACATTGCAGAATATGTAATGTACTGTCATGGCAAAACGCCATGGAGCGCTGTCAGTTTAAGAAATTAAATTTCCTTTTGGTACAGGGATTTTATATCTGAAACAGACAGACGTCCGGTCTGTCTGTTTTCACTTTATAAGCAAAAAAATAAACCCACTATGAAAGGACGGGTAATGATGAAAAAAATGACTCCCAAAAGAATTTTGACCATTATCATTGCTTCTCTTGTTCTGCTTGGTACAATGACATTTGTTGCAACTGCAGCAAGTGATACTTCAGCAGAAACAGCAGTAATGGTTGAATGTCCCGACTGTGCAGGCTCTCTTGCATGTATGTCATGCTACGGTAAAGATGCAGAATGTGCAGACTGTGCAGGTGAAAACCTCTGTGCAACTTGTGAAGGCACAGGCGAAGTTCCGGCTGACAGTCAGTTCTATTCAACTTTCTGGGCACTTATTCCTCCCATTATCGCTATTGCTCTTGCACTTATCACTAAAGAAGTTTATTCTTCACTTTTCATCGGTGTTATTGCAGGTGCACTTCTCTCCGCAAACTTCAGCCCCCTTGCTGTTGTTGACAACGCAGTATCAGGCGGTATTATTTCTGCAATTTCCGATACAGCAGGTATTTTCTTCTTCCTTGTGATTCTCGGAATCATTGTGGCTCTCGTCAATAAATCAGGCGGTTCTGCTGCTTTCGGAAGATGGGCACAGAAGAACATCAAATCAAGAACAGGTGCAATGTTTGCAACATTTGTTCTCGGTGTTCTTATTTTCATTGATGACTATTTCAACTGCCTTACAGTTGGTTCAGTTATGCGTCCCATTACAGACACTCACAGAGTTTCACGTTCAAAACTCGCATATCTTATCGACGCAACTGCAGCACCGGTCTGCATGATCGCTCCCATTTCTTCATGGGCAGCGGCAGTTGCAGGTTATGCAGAAGAAGGTCAGGGTCTCAAGCTCTTCATTCAGGCTATTCCCTTTAACTTCTACTCACTCCTTACTTTCGTGTTCATTATCGGTATTGTTCTCATGAAATTTGACTTCGGTCCCATGAGAAAACACGAACACAACGCAGTAGTAAACGGTGACCTTTTCACATCAGGCGAAGAAAATAAAGCAGAAGAATCTGTTCCCAACCCTAAAGGCAGAGTTATTGACCTTATTCTTCCCATCGTTGTGCTCATCGGCATCTGCATATTTGCACTTGTTTATAACGGTGGTATCCTTGACGGTTCAAACTTCATTGATGCATTCTCAAATACAGACGCAACAGTAGGTCTTCCCTGGGGCGGTATTATAGCACTTGTTATTATTGTTGCTTTCCTTATTATCAGACGCGTTATCACATTCAAAGACGCTATGGAATGTGTTCCTCAGGGCTTCATGGCAATGGTGCCCGCTATCACAATCCTTACCCTTGCAACTGCTCTTAAAAATATGACAGGTCTTCTCGGTGCAAAAGAATTCGTAGGAAATCTTATGGCTAATTCAGCAGAAAGCCTTGACAAATTCCTTCCCGCAGTTATCTTCCTTGTTGCTTGCGGTCTTGCTTTTGCAACAGGTACATCATGGGGTACTTTCGGTATTCTCATCCCCATCGTTACAGCAATCTTCCCTGCAAACTCAACAATCCTTATCATCGGTATTTCAGCATGTCTTGCAGGTGCTGTTTGCGGTGACCACTGCTCACCCATTTCTGACACAACAATCATGTCATCAGCAGGTGCACAGTGCAACCACCTTAACCACGTTTCGACTCAGATTCCTTATGCAGTTTCAGTTGCTGCAATCTCATTTGTTATGTACATCGTAGCAGGTTTTGTACAGAGTGCATGGATTACACTTCCCATCGGTGCTGCTCTTACAATTGCATTCCTCTTTGTAATGAAAGCAATGACGAAAAAATCTGCAGCAAAATAATAAGAGTGTAAATAAACTTAACCCCTCATTGATATATAAATCAATGAGGGGTTTGCTTTTGTATTATTTATTTTACACCGAATTCCTGAACATCAATTCCGCTTTCATCGACTGTGACAACGTAATGTGCATAATCATCGTTAAGACAGATTGAACGGAAGGTTATGTAATGAATACCGTTATGAAAAACTCTGTCGCCGTAATGATAGTGTCCTGCAAACACAGCCTTCACTTTACCGCTTTTCTCGATAAGGTCTATAATTTTTTCTCTGTTTCTGATTACATGATCATCGTCATTATCTCTTTCTTCAAGAATCAGTAACTCATGAGTAAAAATAATAACCTCACCTGATGCAGTTTCAATTTCTTTTTTCATCCATTCAAACTGCTCATCATCAATGTAACAATAAGCCCATTTGATTTCTTCCTCAGGAAAAGGATTTTTTTCGTCATTCTGATTGGGATCAAGAACAAGTACTTTGTATCCGTCATACTCAAAGGAATAATACCTTGAGGGCATATCCATTATTTCAGCCCATGTGTTTTTATCTGTTGACGTATCATGATTACCGATAAGACAATAATACTTTTTACCGCAGGTTTTCAGAACATCTGCTGTTTCATGCCACAGAAGGGTCTGGCTTTTGCCTTCCGCAAAAAGGTCAGCGGTATCACCGAAATTGACGACAAAATCACATCCGTCAAGATGCTCAGACAAGGCTCTCTTCACCTTTTCAAGGGACATAGGACGATTTCTTTCGCCTGTCATCTGAACATCAGAATAGTGCATGTCAGTAAAACTTAAAAACTTCATATTTTACCTCGGCAAAATATTACCAATCTCTTTGATTATCACGCCTGATGATTCTGAAAGAGATGCATTTGATGACATTGCAAAGTCAATGATAAGTGCTGAAAGAGCGCAAAGTGCAACAATAACAAGAACCCATATTGCAATTTGTGTTGAGGGTGTGAATTTACTTTTGTTTTCAGGAATTGCATCACCCATAGAATCAAAACTGTCGTTTTCAGAATCAAGACACTCTGTGCTCTTTGTGATTTTTTCGATCATGCTTTCAAGACCTATGCTGTAAAGCTCACTGTCAGACTCATCCTCTGATGAGAAAATTTTGAAAACGCTTGATTTATTTACATCTGTAAGCGTTGCAAAAATATAGCTTTCGCCATCTTCATTTCTGCAAATTTCACTCATTGCGATTGCATAGTCCGCATCTGTTCTCTTAATTGCAGCTCTTGCTGAGGCTGCAATGCCCTCTTTTTTACTGACATCATCTGCATGAGTTTTATCAAGTGAAAAATCTACAAAATCTGCTGCTTCCGAGTTTACATAATCTGCAAGAATATTTGTGTAAACAGCATTTTCAGTCTGTCTTACAAAGGCAATTTTAACTCCTCTTGATGCAAGTGCTGCAAGAGGATCATGAGAAGAAACAGATGCCACTTCACTTGAGGAGGATTCGGGAAGCTGTTCTTCCATGTCTTCCTCGTTATAAGAAGATGACTGAATATCTTCATAAGACTCTTCATCTGCAGGCGAGGAAGCTTGGGGAGCTCTGTATATTTCCTCATACTGAGGTTCAATAGCTTCCGCAGGAGCTGTGTAATTTTCGATAGGCTGTACATAGCCTTCCATCTCTTCAGGTATGTCATCTTTTACAGCTTCTTCAACAACAGGTGCTTCCTGTTTCTTTACACCGGCTGCAAGAAAACGATCAAAATCGTTTTCAAGAACTGAACCGATTCGTCTTTCGTCAATTGGTACCACAATAAGCTTCTGTTTACCCGCTTCAACACCAAAGCCTGAGAACAAACCGTCTTTTGTTATAAAAGATACACCTTTTACAGGAATTGCTGCATGAGCTTTTGTCTGGTTTTCGTTAAGGGTAGCTATACAAGTATCGCTGTTGATTAAATTTAAAATTTCAGCATCCAGCTTACATTTGAGTCCGAGTGCTCTGATAAGAGCCGCCTTTGTTGAAATAAATTTTGATACATCAACTGCCACAAGAATTATGTCGGCTCTTTCTATACCCTCCTTTACTTCCCTGAACATCTCCTTCTGTGTCTGACAGAAAAGGAAATTTTTATCAATACCCGTTATTTCCTTGATTTTACTCAAAATGGCCTCATGGGCAACATTCATGGAAACAAATTCGTTTTCGCTGAATGAAATCAGTTTAATCTGCACTTTTTGTCATCCTCTCTCTTATTGTGCTATCCATTTTATCGCATCTTCATAGGGGTTTTTCTGCTTTTTCTTTGCATACCAGCCTGCAGGATATTTCTGTTTGCTGTTTACAGTTGCCAATGAAGTATCAACGCTTTCTTCTTCGTTTTCTCTGACAAGTCTGCCGATGATTACAAGTCTTCCGTTTTTCATGACTGTTCTGTCACAGGTGGAAAGAGTAATGATTTTATCACCCTCAGCATAATCAACACCTGTGTTGTAATAAGAACGGAGTTTTACTTCTTCCATAAAACTTGCAAAGTTATTGCTGTTTGAAAGATTTATAAAATTATATGCAAAAACATATCCGTTGTCGTCACTCTTTACTGCACTTGTAAGGAAAACCGAATAAATTTTATAAACGTAGTTTTTGTTTTCAGTATAAACATAAATGAGAGGGTTTTTCTTGTAAGTATCAATACTCTTGTAGTTCTTTATTTTACCGAACATAGAACCGTCACGCATGTTGTGACCGTAGATTACAGTGTTCATATCTGAAAAAGCTGCTTTATTCTGACAATCAATAAACGCTGTACCGCCTGAAAGCCATTTTCCGTTAAAGCCTGTGTTAAGGTACTTATCATTGTTTGTTGTCTGCACTATGGGAAGACTGATATTTGCTCCGGGAACCGCAATCCAGCCTTTGAAATCTTTGTTCTGAGCTTTAAGAGTTTCAAAAGTTACTGTCTTTTCTTCCTCATTAAGATTATTGAGTTTTTCAACTACCTGCTCCGGAGTTGCGTCTGTATTATCAATAAGTTCTGCTACTGCTTCATTCTGCTGTGAAATAAGATAAGGCTGAATAAAGTAGTCATTAATGAGCCATGCTGCACTTCCGATAATAGCAAGAATTGAAATAATGAAAACTATTTTTCTGATCTTTTCTCCCGTAGAATCACTTTTTTTTGGGAGAAATGAGCTTTTCTTTTTAGCAGGTTTCTCTTCCTCATCTGCAATTTCCTGTGCAAGGTCTTCTGCACTTGTTACAGGTACAGACTCTTCTGTTTCGGACTCTGCGGTTTCAGATGTTTCTTCGTGTTTTTCAGGTTCACTTTCTGAATAAACATCTTCAGTTTCCTGACTTTCTGAACTGTCTGAATAAATATTTTCAAACTCCATCGGTTCTTCTTTTACAGGTTCTTCATTTGCACCGTACTCAATGCCCAGAACTTCTGCTTCGTGCTTGAGAGCTTCTTCATCAACACCTGCAATTTTAGCATCAACTTCTTCATAAAGAGCAGTATAACCTTCTTCTGCTTCTTTAAAGAAATCGTCAATTTCGCTGTCTTCGGAAGGATTGTAGAAAATCTGCTTTTCTTCGGTGTCTTCAGGTTTTTCTTCGCTACCGAAAGGCTGAAGATTATATTTT
>JAFXFI010000125.1 GCA_017520635.1 Clostridia bacterium | reverse complement strand
AGCAGACATAACTTCTACAACTTCTTCATTAAGACCGAGGTTGAGGATTGTATCCATCATACCGGGCATTGATGCTCTTGCACCTGAACGAACTGAAACGAGAAGGGGGTTTTCCTTATCGCCGAATTTTTTACCAACAACTTCTTCCATCTTAACGATGTATTCCATAATCTGTGCCTGGATGTCATCGTTGATTTTTCTGCCGTCTTCATAGTACTGTGTACATGCTTCTGTTGAGATTGTGAAGCCCTGGGGAACAGGAAGACCGATGTGTGTCATTTCTGCAAGGTTAGCACCTTTACCACCGAGGAGTTCTCTCATGTCAGCATTACCTTCTGAGAAAAGATAAACAAACTTTTTGCTCATGGTTATATACCTCCAATAAAATAATTAACAAATTTTGTCCGTTTGCACGGTTCCTTTCCATTGTAACACAGAAAGGGATTTTTTTCCATACATTTTGAAATTTTTTATATTTCAATATGTACATTTATAAAAAACAGCCCGTTATGGAAATTTCATTCCAAACAGGCGTTTTTTCAATATTACTCTGCAAAGCCTGATTCAACAAGTGCAACAAGTGCATTTACTGCTTCTTCTTCGTCAGCGCCACCAGCGATAATGCGGATATCTGTTCCACCCATGATACCGAGTGAAAGCACACCGAGAAGACTCTTTGCATTTACTCTGCGCTCTTCCTTTTCAACCCAGATTGATGATTTGAACTCATTTGCTTTCTGGATGAAGAATGTTGCAGGACGAGCGTGAAGACCTACCTGATTCTGAACTGTAACGTCTTTAACAAACATATCTGAAATCTCCCACCAATAAATTTCTTGCACAAATACGCATGAAGATACTTTAATATCTTGCAATTATTATATCACAAAACTTGTCCCCGTCAACACAAAAAATGGGTTTTTCAAATAATTCATAGAGTGAAACAAACTCCGTCAAAATCACAACCCAATGTTTGTATATTTTGCCCATTACAAAAGGCTGTTTTGTGACATCTGCTATATTAGGATATTATATTCTATTCAGTTTATACAAAAACTGTACCTGTCCGTAAAAAGCAATAAAGTTACTTTGTGCAGTCTGTACATATTGAAAAAGGCTGTGATTACTGTTATAATCATTACAAGGAGATGACGTCTTATGAATAAACTTTTTTCCGTTTTATTATCTGTTATTACTGCCCTTTCTTTTTCCGGGCTTATTCCCTTCGGAGAAATCCCTGCATACATAGAAAACCTTGAAGAAAACGATGTCTGCAGATTTTCTGACAACACAGGTTTTGTGAAAGATACTCTTCTGGTTATTTTTGATGAAGATGCATCATTTTAGGATAAGCTTTCTGTTTTTTCAAAAGCGGACGGCTACTACATCGGCTCAATACGTGATCTGAACATCTGCATAATCAGAACAGATATTGACACCGTTGAAGAGGCTGACAGAATTTCAAGAAACATTACATCTCTTGAAAACGTGTCCCTTGCGTTGGTCTGTCCTGCAAAGAAGCTTTCTTCACAATACACTCCTGATGATCCCTTTGAAGACGAATACGGTTTTTGGAATTCTGATTGGGATGATGAAAGTCCTGAGGGTAACAACTGGCATATCGAAGCTACAGATATCCGCTCTGCGTGGGGATATAAAAGTCTTATGAGTAACATCGACATCGGTGTTGTTGACGGTGGTTTTGACACAGAACACGAAGAACTCAGGGGTAAAATCGTTTTTCCCTCAGGCCGCGAGGAAAGAAGAAACAGACCCAACCATCACGGAACTCATGTTGCAGGAATCATTGCAGCAGAGCAGGATAACGGTATCGGCATCAGCGGAATCTGTCCTGAATCTACTCTCATCTGCGTTGACTGGTCACCAAGTACAAACCAATTGTGGATCGGCGACCTTGAAATACTCAACGGCTTTAAAAATGTTGTAAAAGCAGGTGCAAAGGTTATCAACTTCTCTGTGGGCAGTTCCGGCTCAGTTTCCGGCAATAGTTATAAATTCCCCTCAATTGTAAAAAATTTCGATGCTTTGCTCTATTCTTATGCAATGGGTAAGCTGCTCAGTAACGGTTACGATTTTGTGGCAGTGCAATCTGCAGGTAACGGAAATGATGAAGGATACGCAATTGATGCATCCGAAAACGGAGTTTTCTGCAGTATCAATGAAAAAAACACTTTTCTCCCCTTTTTCGACGTAAAAGCTGAAGATTTACTGAACCGGATTATTATTGTGGGCAGTGCAGGTCTTTCAGAAAGCGGTTACGTGCAGTCACCCACCTCAAATATAGGAAACACAGTCGACATCTGTGCCCCCGGAATTGATATTTTAAGCTGTACAAATGATAACACCTACGGCAGAAAATCAGGCACCTCCATGGCTGCCCCCGTTGTTACTGCAATTGCAGGTCTTGTGTGGTCAGTAAATCCTGACCTTACAGGAGACAAAGTAAAAAAAATCATCTGCGAAAGCACAAAGGATGAGGTTCTTCCTTCCGAGGAAAGGCACTTTGATTTTCTTGACTACAGAGCTTATCCTTTGGTGAACGCAAAGCTTTCGGTAGAAGCAGCACTGAAAGAAAAAGATAATTTCCATGAGGTGGAAATTATTTCAGCAAAAAAGACTGAAATCACATTCATTAACAAAAAAGGTAACCTGTTCATCTTTGAAACGAATTCTGACGGAAGCCTTGACTGTGTTCTTGAAGAAGGATTTTACACATTAAAAACAGACGAGCTTCAAAAAGAAATTACGGTAAATGAAAAAACAATTGTTGAGTTATAATAAAGAGAGCCTTGGAAATCCGAGTGAAATCCAAGGCTCAATTTTTTAAAATAAACCTGTTGACAGATATCTGTCTCCTATATCAGGAAGAAGGACTACAATTGTCTTTCCCTCATTTTCAGGAAGCTTTGCTTTTTCTATGGCTGAATAAAGTGCTGCACCTGATGAAATTCCTGCAAGCACACCCTCTTTTTTTGCCAGAAGTCTTGCGCTTTCATAGGCTTCTTCTTCTGTTACACATACAACCTCATCAAAAACCGTTGTGTCAAGCACGTCAGGTACAAACCCTGCTCCGATACCCTGAAGCCCGTGCTTACCGCTTTCACCTCTTGAAAGAACCGGAGAAGAAAAGGGCTCTACAGCAATAACTTTTATATTTGCATTCTGTTCTTTGAGATATTTTCCTGTACCTGTGATTGTACCGCCTGTACCTACACCTGCAACAAAAAGGTCAATTTTCCTCTCTGTATCCTCATAAATTTCAGGACCTGTTGTCAGGTAATGCGCATCAGGGTTTGAGGGATTTACAAACTGTCCTGCGATGAAGCTCATGGGAAATTCTTTCGACAGCTCTTCTGCCTTTTCAATTGCACCTGTCATGCCTTTTGCACCGTCTGTGAGAACAAGCTCTGCACCATAAGCGGATATCAGTTTTCTTCTCTCTTCCGACATTGTGTCAGGCATAACAATAATAAGTCTGTAGCCCTTGGATGCACAAACCATTGCAAGACCAATACCTGTATTTCCTGATGTAGGTTCAATAATAACCGAGCCTTTTTTCAGAGTACCGTTTTTTTCAGCGTCTTCAACCATTTTTACAGCAACTCTGTCTTTCACAGACCCTGCAGGGTTGAAGCATTCAAGCTTTGCAAGGAGTTTTCCCTTGAGATTTAATTCTTTTTCTATGTTGTTAAGGCGAAGCAATGGTGTTCTGCCTGTAAGCTCGTAAATTGAATTGTAAATTTTTGACATAAATTTTCACCTTTTTCAACGAAAAATCCCCTCTGTCTGCTGACACAGACATCTCCCCTTGCATTTTCAAGAGGAGGCTCAAACTTGATTTCACAGATAAATTGTAATTTATTTGTACATATTTTTATATCGTAGGGGAGCCGTTTCGGCTCCCGCATGGTTTTATGAATACATATTCGGGACGGGAAACCCGTCCCCTACGGTGTTGACGTTAGCATTGTTATATAATAGCGTCGCAGACCCGAACTTCTTCACTCTTACTTCTTACCTATTACTTTAATTATAATTTGTAGTGCAAATTATAATTTATACTCTCTTATAATATTCCCTTTAAAATCTTTCCATGTAAATACATCGTTTTCAAGAATCATATATCCGTGATGGCTTTCTTCCTTGGGAATTGAAACTGAACCCGGATTCATGTAAACATAATTTTCGTGTTCACGGCATACAGGCACATGAGTGTGACCGTGAAGGAGAATATCCCCATCACCTAAAGGCGGAAGATTATTCTCATTGAAATTATGCCCGTGAGTGAAATAAACCATTCTCTTTCCCTCTGAAATAATTGCGTAATCAGCAAGAATAGGAAAAGAAAGCACCATCTGGTCAACCTCTGTGTCACAGTTGCCTCTTACGGCAAGAATTTCATTTTTCATGGAATTGAGTAGCTCAATAACCTTTTTCGGTGCATAATCACGGGGGAGGTCGTTTCTCGGTCCGTGATAGAGAATGTCACCTAAAAGCACAAGCCTATCTGCATTTTCTTTTTTGTAGCTTTCAAGCATTTTTTCACAGTAGTAAAGTGAGCCGTGAATGTCAGATGCGATAAAATATTTCATAATCAGTCCTCAATCGCTGCTTTTCTTGAATTTATGGCTTTGAAAATTTCTGTGTCAAATTTGGGTGTTCTGTCATAATAGTAAAGACCGTTCTGCTCCTGCTCAATATCATAAAGCTGAGTATAACAGAAGCCGAACATATTGCAGTTATCAAGAAGTGCATCTGTGAGACCTTTGTATCTTGCAATAAATTCCTCTTCAGTTTTTGGTGCTGTACCATAGCCCCAGTCTCTTTCACCGGGATTTATTGACCACTGAATTCCGCCGTATTCGCTGACAAATGTTGGTTCTCCCTTGTAATGCTGACGGTCTGAAAATTTATCAACGAGAACACCTTCTGTCACAAGTCTGTCATAACGCTCTTTTATAACTTCGGGATTCTGATCGTAATCGTGAACATCAAATATATCTGTTTCCACATGGAAATTACCGCTTGTATCAATACAGGGACGTGTTTCATCAACGCATTTTGTTGCTCTGTACACATTTCTGAGCAGTTCAGGATTCCGGCTTCTGCCTTCAAAATCCCATGTTTCATTAAAGGGACACCAACCGATGATTGACGGGTGGTTGAAATCTCTTTCCACACATTCAAGCCATTGGGGAAGGAAAATCTCAAGTGACTGATGACTTGAATAATCTATGCCCCAGTTTCCGAATTCACCCCATACAATGTAACCAAGTCTGTCGCAATGATATAAGAATCTCGGTTCAAAAACCTTCTGATGAAGTCTTGCACCGTTGAAGCCTACTGCAAGAGACAGTTCTATATCTTTTATGAGCGCTTCTTCTGTGGGTGCAGTATAAATTCCGTCAGGATAAAAGCCCTGATCAAGCACAAGTCTCTGGAAAACTGATTTTCCGTTGATTAAGAATTTAAAGCCGTCAAGCTTTACGTTTCTCAGACCGAAATAGCTCTTTACTTTATCTTCACCGAATGCAAGTTCAAGGTCATAAAGTCTGCCGTTACCGACTTCCCAGAGGTGAATTTCATCAAGCTTGATTTCACCTGTCACTGTGTTTTCTGCAGCTTTTGAAAATGAACCCATTTCTTTTTCGTTGTATGCAGCTTTGGCAGAAAATTCACCTTTACCCTCAACAACTGCAGAAATTGTAACTGTACCGTTAAGATAATCGGGGAAAATTTTGAAGCTTTTTATATAACTCACAGGCACAAACTCAAGCCATACTGTCTGCCAGATACCTGTTGTTCTTGTGTAATCGCAACCCCTTGAATAATATTCACGGCATTGTTTTCCCACCGGCTGAAGATGACTTCTTACATCGTCAACTGCATACACAACAAGTGTGTTTTCACCTGCTGTGAGGATATCTGTCACATCAATTTTAAATGATGAAAAACCGCCCTTGTGAGAACCTGCTTCTTTACCGTTGATGAATATTCTTGCAAGATAATCAACTGCACCGAAATGAAGAAAAACTTTGCCTTCTAGTTGCTTTTCTGTTACATTTATTTTTCTTCTGTACCACACTGCAGGGATAAAATCCACGTGTTCAATGCCTGAAAGCTTACTTTCGGGGCAGAAAGGAACGTTGATTTTTGTTTCCCATTCTGCACGGTCAAGAATTCCCGTTGCAAGCTTACTGTTACCGAAATCAAATTCAAAATCCCATTCACCATTAAGATTAAGCCAATTTTTTCTCTCACACTGCGGCGTGGGATGTTCCTGTCTGTAAATCATTTTTAACACGTCCTTTTCGCAATTTTTATATCACATAAATATTATCAGTTTATTTTTTTGTTGTCAATGTTTCATCAAGAAATTGCTTGCCCGTGTGGTCAATTGAATACCCGCTTTTATAAATGAGATTTTCCACCGTTACAAATTCATAGCCATCATCTGCAAGAGTTTCAAGAATTTTTCCTAACGCTTCGGGAGTATTGAGAGCCGCATTATGGAACAATACAATTGAACCGTTTTTAACCTTGTTCACAACTCTGTTGTAAATTTCATCTGCAGAAAGGTTTTTCCAGTCAAGAGAGTCAACATCCCATTGAATGGTGTACATTCCTAAAGAATTTACGCAGGAAATCACTTCGTTACTGTAGTCTCCGTAAGGAGGTCTTATGAGTGTAGGCCTTTTCTTTGTGATTTT
>JAFXFI010000124.1 GCA_017520635.1 Clostridia bacterium | reverse complement strand
GTCTTCTTACTATATCAAAAGCACGTGAGGCATTCACATATCTGTTATAATCTCTGTCGTGCCTTGAAGTCATTATTTTAATACACTCTGTGCCGTTTTTATGATTGATTGCAACGAAACTCAGTCCCACCGGTTTATCTGTACCGTCGCTGAGAGGTCCTGCAATACCTGTAATTCCCACGCCAAAATCAGCACCGCTTAATTTTCTTACACCTTCAGCCATCTGCCTTGCAACAGGTTCACTGACTGCACCGTAAGTTTTCAGGTCTTCTTTGCTGACACCGAGTATCTTGTTTTTTATTTCATTTGAATAGGAAACAACACCACAATCAAAAACGGATGATGCACCTGAAATATCTGTTATTCTTTTTGCTGCAAAACCGCCCGTGCAGGATTCTGCAAGAGCAATTTTCAGTCCATGCTTTTTGAGAAGTTCTACAAGAGCAGTTTCAATATTCGGCATATCAACTGCATAAACATAGTCTTTGAATTTATTTAAAATTTCATCAACGACAGGCTTTGCTTTTTCTTCTGCCTCTGCAACGGTTTCACCTCGTGAGGTTACACGAAGGAAGCATTCACCGTCCTTCGCATAAGGTGCGACAGTGGGATTTTCACCGTCGAGCAAATCCCCCGCTTCTTCTGCCATAGCAGACTCACCTATACCGATCATTTTTATATTATGGGAAACAATTGAAGCTGTGGAATAATTTTTAAGAAGAGGAACAACATATTCTTCAAACATGGGTTTCATTTCTCTGGGAGGTCCGGGCAAAGCAATAATACACTTTGAATTTTTTTCAATTGCAAATCCCGGTGCCGTACCATTATGATTTCTGAAAACAATTCCGTCTGCAGGTACATAAGCCTGACGGATATTGCTTTCAGCCATTGTAAGACCTTTACTTACAAAATAACCTTCAATTTCATCTTTTATTTCTTCACTCAGCACAAGCTCACTTTCCATTACCTCGCAGCATCTGTCACGAGTAATATCATCTGCCGTAGGGCCTAAACCGCCTGTAGTGATTACAATATCACTTCTGTCAAGTGCCTGTCTGAGCATTTCTTTAAGTCTTGTATTGTTATCTCCCACAACGCTCTGTCTGAGAACACTTATTCCCATTGATGCAAGCTCTTTTGAAAGATAAACTGCGTTTGTGTTTATAATATCACCAAGTAAAATTTCTGTTCCTACGCAAACAATTTCGCAAACCAAAAATAATCACCCTTAGTCAATTAAAATAAATCGTGCACTCTCAACCGCTTCATTTATCATTTCTGTAAAATCAACAAGACTTTCAGCCTTTTCAACTTCCTCAACACTCGGTTTTGTTTTGGGATGTTTTGGAGTGAAAACTGTACAACAGTCTTCATAAGGAAGAATTGATGTATCAAAAGAATCTATCTCTCTTGAGATTTTAACAATCTCTCCCTTATCCATACCGATACAGGGACGGAAAACCGGCATATCGGTTGCCCTGTCAGTACAAGCAAGTGCTTTAAGTGTCTGACTTGCAACCTGACCTAAGCTTTCGCCTGTAATGAGAGCTTCACAGTCTTCACGGCGTGCAATTTTTTCAGCCGTTTTCATCATTATTCTTCTCATAATTATGGTAAACAATTCTTCAGGACATTCATCTTTTATTGTTTCCTGAATTTTTGTGAATTCAACAACATAAAGCTTTATTCTTCCGCTGTAGGCAGCAACCTTACGTGTAAGCTCATGAACCTTTTTCTCTGCAAGTTCGCTTGTATAAGGAGGTGCCGCAAAATGAATACCCATAAGACGCAAGCCTCTTTTTGCCATCATCCAGCCTGCAACGGGACTATCAATACCACCTGAAATAAGGAGAGCCGCTTTACCTGCTGAGCCTGAGGGCATACCGCCTGCACCTTTGTGCTGATTACCGTGAATATAAACTTCCTTGTCTCTTACTTCAACAGTTACAATAATATCAGGATTGTGAACATCAACTGTAAGATTGGGGAATTTTTCAAGAAGATAGCCACCCACTTCCATACAGATTTCAGGAGATTTCAAGGGGAAATTTTTATCGCTTCTTTTGGCATTTACCTTGAAGGTATTTGCAAACATCAGTTCATCCGCAAGATATTCTTCAGCGGTTGCCTTGATTTTATCAATATCTTTTTCAGTTGCTGCAGCACGTGAAAGACCTGCAATACCGAAAACTTTTTTAAGAGCAGAAAATGCTGTATCGAAATCTGCATTTTCCTCTGCACTTTCAACCATGATTGTTGACTGAGATGCAGTAAAAGTAAACTTTCCTACATGCTCAAGTCTTCTTCTCATGTTTTTTATCATCATGTCCTCAAAAGTTCTTCTGTTAAGACCCTTGAGAGCAAGCTCGCCGTTTTTGATAAGTATAATTTCTTTCATTTCAGATTAAACCTTCCTGAGTTCTTTCAAAGCATTTTCTATATTTTCACAAAGAATATCGATTTCTTCCTCTGTATTATAACGGGACAGACTGACTCTTATTGCACTGTCAATTCTGTCAACAGAAAGACCAACTGCAACAAGTGTACCGCTTCTGTGACCCTTCGCACAAGCAGAGCCGCCTGAAACATAAATTTCTCTCTCAGATAAATAATTTATCATTGGCTGAGACGGAATACCCATAACGGAAAAATTAACTATATAAGGGAGATTTTCATTCTTTGAGTTGATTTCAACGCCATCAATCTGTTCGAGACTTTTTACAAGTCTGTCTCTGAGACCTTTTACATTTTCAAAAGTTTTTTCAATATTGTTAAGATCTTCAGCAGCAGCACCAAAGCCACACAAAGCAGGCATAGATTCCGTGCCTGAACGAACACCTTTTTCCTGACCGCCGCCATAAACGGGAGAAACAATATTGACACCTTTTCTGATATACAAGGCACCTGCACCTTTAGGACCGTGAATTTTGTGTGAGCTGATGCTCATTAAATCCACACCAAGTTTTTCTACCTTAAGAGGCATTTTACCGAAAGCCTGTACTGCATCGCAATGGATAAGTGCAGGAGATTTTTTCATCATCACTGCTTTCTTTATAAGCTCTACAGGATTTATACTTCCCAGTTCATTGTTGACAAGCATTACGCTTACAAGAATCGTCTTTTCATCAACTTCTCGGATTAAATCCTGGATATTTATGCTTCCGTTTTCCCCTACAGGAAGACGAACAACATTGAAACCTTTATTTTCAAGTGATTTAATCGGGTTTTCAACGCTTGGATGTTCAACAGCAGTTGTAATTATTTTATTACCTCTTCGGGATAATTTTTCTACTGCACCGAAAATAGCAATATTATTACTTTCCGTACCGCCTGAAGTAAAGTAAACTTCATCTTCACGGCAGAAAATTTTGCTTGCAATAATCTTTCTCGCATCATCAAGTTCATCCTTGGCGATAACACCGAGATGATGAATTGAAGAGGGATTTGCCCAGCAATTATCAAGAACATCCAGCATTTTTTTCTTTGCACTTTTACACAATGGCGTTGTGGCACTATTGTCAAGATAAATGCTCAAGGTCATTCCCCTCCACGATAAAATATTCAGGTATATATTATATTACAAAATGCAGAAAGTTGCAATATAAATACACTTTTTTTAAATAAATTTACAATTAAAAAACATGAAAACCGGATGTTCTCAGAAACACCCGGTTGATGTGATTTATTTTCTCTTTACTTTTATTTTCAGAACCTCTTCTTTGTTTTTGTCCAACGCTTCATACTTATTGTTTTTATCACAGAGAACAAAGAATAACGTAGCAATCATTCCATAGGGAATGGGAGAAAATTCTCCCGGATTTACAAGTGACATCATAAATAAACCTGCATATGCTACAAACAAAGTCAGGTTGAAGAGAGTTATTCTTTCAAACAAAACTCTCATACGGTTGTAAAGCTGATACGAGAAAGCAAGTATACCTGCTATACCGAAGCTTCCTATAACCTGGAAAGGTGCTGAATGATACCAACACAACGCAAATTTTGCAGGGTCATGCACATCTGTGTTTCCCATATAACCAAGACCTCTGCCGAAAAGAGGATTTGATTTGAAATCTTCTATAGCTCTTGAAAACAAACCTAATCTGACACTGTTCTCTGTAGCAAACCTCTTTATAACAGGCAAAAGAAATCTGATTACAGGCTGAGCAAGTGCAAGCACTATTGCCCACAGAATTCCGATCACAATAAGATTCTTTTTTCTGTTCGGTTTATCTGCAAGTAAAAATACAAGAAGGCATATTCCGAGCTCAATTGTTCCGAAAAGTGTACCGCCTCTTGACCCTGTGAGCATAATTCCTATGTACTGCAAAAATCCTGCAATAATGAAAGGATATTTCTTCGATGACAGGAAAAATCCGAAGGGGAACGTAAGCATAAGAATTGTGGAAACATTGTTTCTCCACTGGAATGCAAGAGTACTTCCGCTTTTTACAAATGTTGACCAGTTTGCGATATAGAAATTAACTATCATATATACGCAGAAAAGTCCCACCATGGTCATTATCAATGAGAATTTTTTTCTCATATCATACTTTTCTCCGTAAGTGTACTGGGCATTCAGCAACATATAAATTGCAAACATACCGAGACCAAGTCCTGTTGTGTAAAAAAGTGCTGTACCGCTGAAATATTCAGGTACAGTTATTTTCCCTAAACCGCCCAGAGTTACGGCAATTCCCACAAACAAAGTGCCTTTCCATATTGCACCAAGTTCAAATTTTTTGTGATAAACAACAAAGTGAAAAATAATTGCCAAAGCAAGTACAGGAGCAAACCAGACGAATTTTATGAAAACATCAAAAGAATCATAACACTTTATGGACATAGCTGAAATCAGCAGAAAAGGCATAAGTGTTGCAATAATATCTTCACATACAATCAATGCAAAACTACATACTGTGGCAAACAATATGTCGCCGTAAACGATAGAAGTAAAGTCGTCTTTACTGCTGAAGGAAACGAAAACTGCAGCAATAACACACTGAATAATCATAAAAACTTCAGAAGTCATTGCTGTTCGCATTTTTTGTATTGCTGTAGAATTTTCCATTCCGTTGTAAATCTTTTTAATCATAAAAAATCTCCGCAATCACACGAATTTCATACTTTTCCACTATTTGTGATTATAGCATTTATAAAATCAAAAGTCAACAAAAAAACAAGCTCTGCAAGTGCTATTGCAGAGCTTATAAATATTACTTTTAATTGTTGCCAAAAAGCATCATCATAAAGCCTGCTGCAACTGCAGAACCGATAACACCTGCAACGTTGGGACCCATTGCGTGCATGAGAAGGAAGTTTGTGGGGTTGTATTTTCTGCCCACATCCTGTGCCACACGAGCTGCCATGGGAACTGCGGAAACACCTGCCGAACCGATAAGGGGATTGATTTTACCCTTTGTGATAAGGCAGAGAAGCTTTCCGAGAAGAAGTCCGCCGACCGTTGAGAAACAGAAAGCCATAAGACCGAGTGCAATAATCTTGATTGTATCTAACGTCAGGAATGTTTCACCGTTTGCTGTAGCACCGACTGTAACACCGAGAAGAATTGTAACGATGTTTGTAAGTGCATTCTGAGCCGTATCATTAAGCCTTTCAACAACACCGCATTCACGGAAAATGTTACCGAGCATAAGCATACCGATAAGGGGAGCCGTTGAAGGAATAAGGAGTGCACAAAGAACAGTAACAACGACAGGGAAAATAATCTTCTCTGTCTTGCTTACTTTTCTGCCCTGTTCCATCTTGATTTCTCTCTCTTTTTTAGTTGTGAGAGCTTTCATGATAGGCGGCTGAATTATGGGAATAAGAGCCATATAAGAATAAGCCGCAACAGAAATGGGAGCACGAAGATGCGGTGCAAGTTTTGACGCAGTGAATATAGCTGTAGGACCGTCTGCACCACCGATAATACCGATTGATGCTGCTTCTTCAGGTGAGAAACCAAGCGCAATCGCAATACCGAAAGCGACATAAATACCAAGCTGTGCTGCCGCACCTAAAATAAGACTTACAGGTCTTGCAAGAAGAGGACCGAAGTCTGTCATAGCACCAACGCCCATGAAAATAAGGCAGGGGAAGATACCACTTTTAACACCGGCATAAATAAGTCTGAGAACACCTGAATCATACCAGTGTGCACCTTCAACTATTTCAACTTCACCCACAGACATGAGACCGAGGGGGTCATCCATAAGACCTGCAAGGGGAAGGTTTGCAAGCATCATACCGAAAGCAATCGGAAGAAGGAGCATAGGCTCATACTTTTTCTTGATTGCAAGGAACATAAGAACAAAGGAAACAAGGAGCATAACAGCCTGCTGAACGGTCAGGGCTGCAAAACCTGATGATTCCCAGATACCTTTTACAATTTCAATAATACTCAAGAGGGAAATCCTCCTTATCAGCCGATAACTGCAAGAACGTCGTCAGTATTAACAGTAGAAGTTTTCTGAACGAGGATCTGTTTTACTGTACCGTCACAAGGAGCAACGATATCGTTTTCCATTTTCATAGCTTCAAGAACTATCATAACGTCGCCTGCTTTAACTGCATCGCCTACATTTACTTTTACACCGAGAACTGTACCGGGCATAGGAGCAAGAACCTTTTCACCATCACCTGCTACAGGTGCTGCTGCAGGTACAGGAGCTGCTGCGGGAGCAGGAGCTGCAACAGGAGCAGGAGCTGCTACTGCTACGGGTGCTGCTGCGGGAGCATCTGTTACGCTGAGAACTGTTGCTTCTGTTTCAGCAACTTCAACTTCATAATTTTTTCCGTTTAATGTAACTACATATTTCATTTCAATTACCTCGTTATTCCTTAGTCAATTTTCTTAATTGATTTGAATGCAAGTCTTTCAAGAGGGATACCTGTTTCATCGCTTACAATAGCCATGATAATTGCTGCTGATTTTTCATCAACGTCAATAAGTTCAGGATCCTTTTTAACTACTACTGCCTGAGCAGGTGCTGCCTGAACGGGAGCTGAAGCCACTGCAGGAGCTGCTCCTATCTGAGCAGTTGCCTCTGCCTTCATTTTTTTCTTTGTTGCCTTTGTAAGACCGTTAATTGCCTTTGATACACCAGTGATGCAGAATGCGATAAGTGCAAGTTCAAGAATAACAACAATTATTCCGACTACACATACCATAAGAACATCTGATGTTTCCAAAGCTTTGCCTGATAATAAACCGAGTGTCTGACCTATCATCAATCAACCCTCCTGATTGAATATTTGACAGTATTTTCTTCTTTCTGCTGACGCTTATCGAAGAATGCCTCTGCCTGTGCGGGGAAAGCAATGTAAGAAAGAACATCTTCATCGCTTCTTGCTTTATCACCAATCTCAGCTTTTGCTTTTTCAAAGCCGGGCTCAAGAGTATCTGCAAAACGAATCTTGAGAGGCTCTTCATCACCGAGAATAAGTTTCTGTACATCTTTATTGATTTTACCGGGTGCTTTACCGTATTCACCTTTAACGTAGTTCTTGATTTCCTTTGAAACGTTCTTGTATCTTTCGCCTGCAAGCACGTTTGCAGTTGCCTGAACACCAACCATCTGGCTCATGGGAGTAACGAGAGGAGGATAACCGAGATCTTCTCTTACTCTGGGTGTTTCAGCAAGAACTTCGTCAAGCTTGTCAAGTTTATTCTGCGCAGTAAGCTGTGCAACAAGGTTTGAAAGCATACCACCGGGAATCTGATAATTAAGAGCATCTGTTGATGTTGCAAGAACAACGGGATTAAGAAGTCCTGATTTAAGAGTTTCTTCTCTGTAAGGCTTGAAGAAATCGTTGATTTTCTTAAGCACGTCCATATCAAGACCAACTTCATAGCCCTGCTGTTTAAGAGCATAAGCCATTGTTTCTGTTGCAGGCTGTGCTGTACCGCCTGAGAAACATGAAATTGCCGTATCAATAACGTCTGCACCTGCTTCAACAACCTTCTGAAGTGTAAGAGGTCCGAGACCTGTTGTGCTGTGTGTGTGAACAATAACAGGAACTTTTACGTTTTCCTTGAGAGCCTTAACAAGGTCGTAACCGTCCTGAGGTCCCATGATACCAGCCATATCTTTTACGCAGATTGACTGAACGCCCATTTTTTCCATTTCCTTTGCAAGCTTTACATAAGATTCAAGGTCGTGAATGGGACTGAGTGTGTAGCAGATTGTGCCTGATGCAATGGCACCGTTTTTAAGTGTTTCATCAACTGCTACTTCGATGTTTCTGATGTCGTTGAGAGCATCGAAAATTCTGATAATATCGATACCGTTTTCAACACTCTTCTTTACAAACATTCTCACAACATCATCGGGATAATGTTTATAGCCGAGAAGATTCTGACCTCTGAGAAGCATCTGAAGCTTTGTGTTGGGACAAGCTGCTTTGATTTTTCTGAGTCTTTCCCAGGGATCTTCGCTGAGATATCTCAGACATGAGTCGAATGTTGCACCGCCCCAGCATTCAAGAGAATAGTAACCTGCTTTATCAAGCTCAGGAAGAATTTCCTCGAACTCTTTAAAGGGCATTCTTGTTGCGATGAGGGACTGGTTTGCGTCTCTTAAAATTGTTTCTGTAAACTGTACTTTCATCGTATAAAATCCTCCTTGGATTATGCAAAATCAGCATGTGGCTTTTTGGTCAAAAACCTTCTTCCCCATTTTACATTGATTATATGATATTCTAAATTTTACCAAAAATCAATAGATATTTATATTTTCTCCCGAATACCCTAAAAAATGAATTCCGTTTCCCTCTTTTTTGTTTATTTTTTAACGAACACTTGACTGACACGTTGATTTTACTGTAAAATTGTATTTATGAAAGGGGATGTAGCAATGGATTTTAAAACATTTCTTGAAAACTCAGCAAATGTAGTACCTTCAGAAAGACAGATAAACTGGTACAACACAGAATTTTACGGCTTTATACATTTCGGTGTAAACACATTTACAGACAAAGAATGGGGTGACGGCACAGAAAGCCCCTCCATTTTCAATCCGGAAAAATTCGATGCTGAAAAAATTGTTGAAATTTTCAAAAAAACAGGTATGAAAGGTCTTGTGATTACTGCAAAGCATCACGACGGCTTCTGCCTGTGGCCAAGTAAATATACAGAACACTCAATAAAAAACAGTCCCTACAAAAACGGAAAAGGTGACATCGTAAAAGAGCTTGCAGATGCATGCCATAAAAATAATTTCAAGTTTGGTTTTTATCTGTCACCATGGGACAGAAATTCTTCTCTTTACGGTACTGATGAATATAATACGTATTACAAAAATCAGCTTGTAGAATTACTCACAAACTACGGTAAAGTTTTCCATGTTTGGTTTGACGGTGCATGCGGTGAAGGTCCTAACGGTAAAAGGCAGGAGTACGATTTCCCCGGTTATATTGAACTCATAAGAAAATATCAGCCTGATGCCACAATTTTCAACGATCACGGCCCTGACGTGCGTTGGTGCGGAAATGAATCCGGTTCATGCCGCCACAGTGAATGGGCAGTTGTTCCTCACGAGCTTGTTTACCTTGCAGAGAAACAGACGGATGGTTCACCCATTGACAGCAGTCTGCCTTACATTTACAACACAGATAAGGAATTGGGTTCATTACATAACATTATTCACTCAAAAGGTCTTTCTTTCTGCGGAAGCGAAGTTGATATGTCAATACGTCCCGGTTGGTTCTATCATAAAGAAGAAGAACCCCGTTCTCTTGAAAGACTGTGGAAAACTTATATCAATACCGTCGGCGGAAACTGCTGCTTCCATCTTAATGTGCCACCTACAAAAGATGGGCTTATAGATGAGCGTGATGAAAAAAGACTTTATGAGCTTGGTGAAAAAATCAGAAAAGCTTTTGCAGAAAATCTTGCAGAAGAAAGTATCTTCCATGAAGTTGATGAAGATAAAACTTTATACCATACGAGTTTTGACATGAATTTCAGCAAAAAAATAAAATTCAATTGTGTTGTTCTTGAGGAAGATATTTCAAAAGGACAGAGAGTTGAAAATTTTGCAATTTACACAAAGAATGATTTTGGAAAATGGTCACTCCAGTTCTTTGAAGGAACCTGTATCGGCAACAAAAAAATCTGCATCTTCGATGAAGAAGAAGCAGATGAAATACGTATAGTAATAATTTCCTCAAGAGGGGAAGTATACTTGAAGAAACCTAAGGTGTATAAAATTGATGACTGATAAAAAAGTTTTGCTCTGTGCATTGAATTCAAAATTCATACATTCCTGCCTTGCTGTTCATTCTTTAAAAAAATTTGCAGTAAGCAAAGGGTACAATAAAGAAAAAATAAAAATTAGAGAATTTACAATCAATGACAATATTGATTTTATCATTGACGGAATTTTTTCTGAAAAACCTGAGCTTGTAGCTTTTTCCGTTTACATCTGGAACGTAGAATATGTGTCACGTATTTGCAAGATTCTCAGAAAAATTTCTCCTGATTTAAAAATAGTTCTCGGAGGTCCTGAAGTATCATTTATTAATGAGCATCCGTTCTTCGATAAAAATGATTTTGATTTTATTCTGAAGGGTGAGGGCGAAAAAAGTTTTTATGAACTGATTTCCTCAGGAAAAATTACTGACGAAAAAATTCTGAATCTTGATGAAATTCCTTTCCCTTATGATGAAGAAAACATTCATCTTTTTGAAAACAGAATTGTTTATTATGAGTCTTCAAGAGGTTGTCCGTTTTCATGTGCCTACTGTCTTTCTTCGGCAGAAAAAGGTGTAAGATTTTTAAGTCTTGAAAGAGTCAAGAGCGACCTTGAATTTTTTTCATCACATAATGTAAAGCAAGTTAAATTTGTTGACAGAACCTTCAACGCTGACAAAAAAAGAGCTTATGAGATATGGAAGTTTATTATTGAAAAATTTTCAAACAGTAATATAAATTTTCATTTTGAAATTGCCGCAGATTTGCTTGATGAAAATTTAATTTCACTTCTCGGTACTGCACCCGACGGTCTTATTCAGCTTGAAATCGGAATCCAGTCAACAAAAGACGAGACTCTTATTCTCAGCTGCAGAAAAACAGACACCGAGAAAGTTTTGTCAAACACAAAGAAACTTATTGAACAGGGAAATATCAATATTCATACTGACCTTATTGCAGGTCTTCCCGGTGAAACTCTTGAAGATTTTAAAAAGTCTTTTAACGATGTTTATGCGTTAAAATCGCATCAGCTTCAATTAGGTTTTCTCAAAATTCTTCACGGCACAAAAATGGTTGAGATTTCAAAAGAATTTAATTTTGTTTTTTCACCATATTCACCTTACGAGATTTTGTCAAACAAAGATTTTTCACACGATGACATTTTATTCCTGAAAAAATTTGAAGACGTTTTTGAGAAAATTTACAACTCACAGCGTTTCATCCTCAGCATAAATGAACTTGAAAAATATTTTGAAAATCCTTTTGAAATGTTTGAAAAAATTTCAGAATATTTTAAAGAAAAAAATCTTTCTTTTGTTTCTGTTTCGACAAAAGAAATTTACAATTTACTTCACGGATTTTTTAAAGAAAAAATAAACTCTGAAACAGAAAACTTTGATAAACTTCTTCTTTCGGATTTTTATTTTTCCGAGAAATCGGAACTTGTCCCGATGTCCCTCAGATATCTGACCCCTGACACAAAAACTGCTGTTGAAAAATCTTCTGCAATACTTCGTTCTTTGGAATTACAGAAACAGAGAGGACTCATTGTAAGATTTATCGGTGATCAGACTTTTATAGTGGACTATTCAAAGAGAAGCAAAATTACTTCAAGATTTTCTTATGAAATTTATTCTTCATAAATACTTTCAATGTAGTACGAACTCTTACTTTTTTTCAATATAATTATCACACTTTTTTCAGCTTCGGGAAACACCGTTTTCCCGGAGCTGTCTTGTTTAAACGAATCACTTTTCAGACATTCGACTAAAAGCTTTGTTTTGTCTTTTTCTGCGGTAACACTTCTGAGCACTCCTGAATATTCAGAAAAAAATCCCATTGTGGGCACGCTATAACAACTACTTTTTTCATCAAAAATAATATTTTCTGTTGATGTGTTTTTGTATTCAACATCATCTGAGAAAAGTTGTTTTATTCTGTCTTTTACGTCTTCTTCTGGAATACTCAGTTCACCGTCAAAAAGTTCATATTTTTCTTTTTTCTCCGTGCATAATATTGACCATACAGCGAGGTTGAGAAGTTTTTCGTCTTCTATCTCATCACCTTTTTCGTAAGAAAAAAATCCGTTTATTACAACAGGATTATAGTAAGCAGAAAAATCGTTTATTTCTTTGAAAACCTGTATATCATCGATATCGTGTTCAATCTTTCCGGTCTCTTCTTCATCAAAAAATCCTGCAACAACAACAGAAAAAACTGCTATTATAATAATGGGTAAAAAGTAAATATATTTTTTTCTTTTTTCATTTTTATATCTGCTATGAGGTCTTCTTTTTTTTAAAGTAATTGTAAATCCTATCATAGTTAACTCCCGAAAAATAATTTCACCGTCCATGCAGATGCCACGAAGCTTGTGAAATCCGCAATAAGTCCTGCAAACACTGTGTGACGTGTTTTCTTTATTCCCACAGAGCCAAAATAAACTGCAATGGCATAAAAGGTTGTCTCGGTAGCACCCATCATTACAGATGCAACTCTGCCGAGATAAGAATCAGGCCCATACTCTTTCAATATAAGTTCATACATTGACAAAGCACCACCGCCTGATATGGGATTCAGGACTGCAAGAGGCATAATTTCTTCAGGTATCCCCGTTATCCCTGAAAGAGGTGAAAGAAATTTTACAATTATATCAAGTCCGCCTGATGCTTTCAGCATACTTACTGCTACTACAAGACCTACAATTGAAGGCAATATGTTTTTAACTGTTACAAGTCCCTCTTTTGCACCCTCAATAAAACAATCAAAGATTTTCACACCTTTTCCGATACCGAATATTACTATCAGAGTTATTACAAGAGGAAGGACCGCTGCACCGAAAAACCTCATCTGACCTTACTCCTTTTAGAAAACCTTAAATCAAAAATATTTTCTTTATTCTTAGATGTAATTCTTGATATGAGTTTCGCAACTGTTACTCCTGCAAAAAGTGAAAGCAATGTGCTGAGCCACGTAGCAGGCATGATTTCCATAGGACTTGCACTTCCGAATTGTGTTCTGAGTGTTGCAACGGTCGTGGGAATAAGTCTCATCGCTGCAGAGTTCATCACAACAAAAACTACCATGTCGTCAGTTGCTCTGCTTTTGTCAGGATTTTCCTCCTGCATACGTCTCATTGCTTCAAGACCTAAAGGAGTTGCTGCATTACCAAGTCCCAATAAATTTGCGGTTATGTTCATGGACATAGCACGTGCAGTAAGTGAGTTTTTATCAATGCTTTTATAAAGGAACGAAAACAATGGTCTGAGCATGTTACATATAACTTTTGTAAGTTCTGATTTTTCAGCAATTTTCATTATTCCGCCCCAGAGACACATCATTCCTGTCAGTTTTATTACAAGGCTTATTGCTTCCTGACCTCCGTTTACAACAGAATCGGAAAGTGCCTGCATATTTCCTGAAAAACACGCAGAAATAAAAGAGAAAACAACCATCGCTCCCCATACATAATTCATCATCATTATCACCATAAATAAATATATTTTTTTCTCGGTTTTATATCACATGAAAAATTTGTCAATTGCCGTTAAATATTCACTACTTATTGACATAAATGTCATTTTATGGTATTATTTCCTCGAAATGACACATATTAAGGAGGCGAACCGCATGAGCAAAGAAAACGAATATTTTTGTATCCGTCAGATTGACCCTCAGGGCAGACTTGTCCTGCCGAAAGAAATCCGTGACAGACTCGGAATAGTTGAAGGAAAAACGCCTCTGAAACTTTCTCTCAGCGGCGACAGTATTATTATAAGAATACCGACTCCTTCCTGTTTCATCTGCGGAGAAACAGAAAACACGATTAAGCTGAAAGAAAAGCATGTCTGTGAAAATTGTCTTGAGAAGTTAAACGGAATTAAAAAACTTAGTGAATAAAATGAACACCCACAGTTTTTAACTGTGGGTGTTCTTCTTTTAAGGTTACCATACAAAATTTGTAAATGTTTCTGTGCTTGTAATTGAATCAGCCTGAACATCACCGATAATAGCAAGATTAGCTTTTGCATCTGCTGCGGCAGATAACTGTGCATACATTATTCTGCCTGTTGTTGAATCAACCTTAATATGAATATATCCATCGTGATAATTCATATTAACAGAGTTAATTCCAAAAGGAATCATATTGGCTGCTTCTTCAGCATCAATAACTGACATTGCTCTGCCATAACTGCTTGCAGTACCTTTTCCGGGATTCTTTTCTGTTCCTAATTTAATCATAATATCGTATGTTGAGCCATTAACAGTCAATGTAGCTTTATTTATATCCTGAGGGCGAAGACATGATGACCATGTGAAGCCTGCTGCAGGGAAATCATTTGTGTTATCTGAGCCTTTTGCCATTGTTGTTGTTTTGTTTGTCTGGAAAATCTTTTTAAGCACTTCAGGCAGACCTGAAACGTCGCCTTTGATTTCCATAACTGCATTCTTGGTATAACCTGCTTTAGATGATTTAACCTTGTTCAACGCAGTATTGCTGTATTCAAGAATTTTTTCTGTCGACCATTTTGAAGGATCCTTTGCTGTATCTGCAGGTTTCTTTGTTACTTTTTCCGTTACTTCTTCTTTCTTTTCAGTAGTAACTTCGCTCTCTTTGTCTGTAGATTCTTCGCCTTCAGTATCTGTTGCCGCCTCTGTTTCTTCTTCAGCTTCCGTAACTTCACCTTCAATTGCTTCTTCTGTAACGTCTTCGTTTTCTGCATCCACGGGTGCTACTGTTGTGATTTCAGGTTCTGTTGTTGTTTCTTCTTCATCGTTGTTACTGCTGCATGCTGCAAAAGAAACAAGCATAACACCGGACATAAGAAGTGCTAAAAGTTTTTTCATTTTAATTTACCTCTCTTTTTTAAATTATCTTTTATTTTATTGTTACCAAAGCCACTGCATCTCTCAGATCAATTGTCTGTCCTGTTGCAACAATTGAATCTGCAGTAATTGTGTCTGATTTTGACCTGCCTACAGACAGAATTCCCTGAGGTGCACTTGCTGTTTTGATAAAGTCCTGACTAAGGAAAATTTTACCGGTTGTATCTGAAACATTTTCTTTTACTTTAAGTTTGAAGGTAACGATTGTTTCCTCTTTGTTGAGAGAAGAAATTACTGTACCTGTGGACGGTGTTGCAACCCATGTTGCAAATGCAAATTTATATCTTGATTTTATAAGAGCTGAGGTCCAGTGTTCTTCATTTGAGTTTTTGGAATACATGCTATCGGGGCTTTTCCAGTTACCGTTTGTTGTGTATGCATTTTCTGTAAGTGTTCCTGTAAAGTTAAGGAAAGAAGAAAGACTTCCTTCTCCTGCACCTACAATTTCAAATATGCTTGCATCATAAATTACAGGCAGAGAAATTGCAACAATTTTATAGTTTGTCTTCAGCTTAACGCTTACTGTAATAACATCTCCTGCTTTTGCTTCCTTTTTATCTGTGGTTATTGCAAAATCAGCAACATATTTTGCCTCATCCTTATTTGCAGGCTTCTGTGTAACAGAAGGTGCTGTTGTTCCCATAGGTTTCTTTGTAGGTTTCTCTTTATCATTTTTCTTTGTTGTTTCATCTTTTGAGGATGTTATAAGTTGTGTGGGAAGGTCTTCGGGACTTATTGTTGTAATTTCCGGCTTTACACCGTTACTTACAATAATTGTAACGACTGTGTCAGCAGTAATTTTTTCTCCCTTAGGAACACTCTGTGACATTACAACACCTGCAGGAATTGTATCGCTGTACTCTTCTTTCACGATAACTTTAAGTCCCATTTTTTCAAGCGTTTCTCTTGCTTTTGCTCTTGAAGAGAAAACCACGTCAGGCATTATTATCTCAAATTCACTTGCTTTACCTTTACTGACAGCAACTGATACAACGGATTTAATATTTGCATCCTTATCGGCTTCAGGATTCTGTGCAATAACTGCACCTTTTTTTACAGTTTCACTGAAACCTTCACCTGTGACTTTGATATAAAACTTGTCGCCAAGAATCTCTTTTGCTTCTGCTAAAGTTTTTCCGATAAGATAAGGAACCTTGGCTTTTTCGCCTTTTTCTTCTGTATCATTCTTGCTGACAGTTATTGTAATTACAGAACCTGTTTCACCTTTACCTGTCTGACTCTGTGAAATCACTACACCGTCTGCATATTTATCGTTTTCTTCTTCAATAATCTCAACACGGAGCCCTGCGTTCTGCAGAACATCAATTGCCACATTCTTGTCGTAATATTCAACATCAGGGATTACTGTTTCCACAGGTTTTTCGCTGATAACAACTGTAATAATTGCACCTTTTTTTACTTTTGTACCAACAGGAGGATTCTGTTTGAACACAAAGTTTTCTTCAATTTCATCGTTTATTTCTTTTACAACATCAATTAAAAGTTCGTTTTCTTCAAGGATTTTCTGAGCTTCTTCAACATGCATGTTAAGAAGATCAGGAACCTTTTTATTATCTGATCCTATTACACCTGTTGCAAAAAGAACTATCACTGCAACAATTGCAACAACAGCTGCTATTACGGGTATAAGCCATTTCTTAAATGATTTATTCATAATTTTCTCCTTCCGGATTTTTTCTTTTTTAAATAACACCGCGATAATAAAGACCGCGCGTGAATTTATCTTCAGACTTTTCTCGTCTCAGATATTTATCGGTTATTTTTTTACATTCTTCTTTACTTTCCGTTGTGAATTTCAGAACACAGAAATCTATATTTTTAAATTCCGATAAACGGTCAAAAATATATAAAGGCATACTGTTTAAAATCTCACTCGTTCCCGATGAACAGTCAACGGAAAATTCATATCCTTTTCTGTCTGTAAGCTTTCCTTTACCACCACATTCGGTACATGAAGAAAAACTTTTTACGGGACAGTTTCTCGTTAACATAAGAGGAAGTTTACCATAACAGATGATACCTGTTTTTATTTCGCCTCTCAATCTGTTTATCTGCGAAACTGTCATTTCAGTTGAAAGAATTGCTTCATCTGCAAAGTAATTTTTCCACACATCAAGTGAATAACTGTTAAAAATATTCGAACCATAAGATGCAGTAATTTCTGCACCCAATTCTTTTGCAATTACTGCACTGTCAAGTGTGGGACAAAAAAATCTTTTAACGCCTATATTAATAAGTTTTTCTGCTTTTTTTCTTACTTCTTCGGAACGAGAAAAAATTCCTCTCGGCATTTCTGCTGAAACTGGTTTTCCTTCAAGAATGAGCTTTTCAAAAACCTTTTCGTCAGCTTTAAAGGGAAGAACGATAATAAAATCGTTAGGAATATTTTCAAAAATCTGTTCTTCACGGCTGAAAAACAAATACGTTTTCCTTGAATTTTTCTCTGATTTTATTTTCAGAAGTTTTTCTGTTTTTTCATTGAAATTATTTGTATTTACCGGTGTATTTTTTTCAAGAAGTTCGGTAGAAATTTTTTCGAAAGCATCTCGTCTGAGTTTGTTTATTGCCGAAAGAGGAACAGACAAACCTTCTTCGATTTCAGTTTTAATTTCTTCAATATAAAACTGAGTTCCGCCTGATTTTGAAAGTTGTTCTTTTATATCGCTTTCTGTAATTTCTCTCTTAATAGCTTTTTCTGCAATACAATCAGACACACATTCTACTGAAAAATCTTCACATTCTGCGGTAAGGGAAATGAGATTTCCTTCGCTCATTTTAAAATAAAATGAAACGGGAATTTTCTGAGTTTCTTTTTCATAAAGCTTTGACAGCATATCGAGAACATCTTTTGCGGCAGTTACATCTTCTTTGTTTCTCACGCCGAACATGTCTCTGCCTCTTTTATTTGTATAATAACCGTCAGTAAATCCTGAACGTGAAAATACAGCTCTCAATGCCTGTTCAATTTTTTCATCTTTTCTTCCAAGAAGCTCGTTTCTGCAGGAAGTAACTGCAGCCGCTACATATTCGGGACGTTTCATTCTTCCCTCAATCTTAAAGGAATCAACTCCCATTTCTTCAAGTTCACCGAGATAGGGGACAAGAGAATTATCTTTCAGACTCAGGTCACAACTTCCTGAATTATTGACGCTGAAAGGAAGTCTGCAGGGCTGTGCACAGAGACCTCTGTTGCCACTTCTTGAGCCCAGCATTCCACTCATGTAGCATTGGCCCGAAACAGACATACACAAAGCTCCGTGAACAAAAACTTCAAGCTCTGCGTCGGTATTATCGCTAAGAAATTTTATTTCATCTTTTGTAAGTTCTCTGGGAATAACTACTCTTGTAAAGCCTGCTTTTTCAAGAAACTTTATTCCTTCAACTGTCTGCACAGTCATCTGAGTTGAAGCGTGGATATGTGATGCAGGTGCAAGTTTTTTAATCTTTTCCACAAGAGACAAATCCTGAATAATAAAAGCATCTATACCAATATTGCCACAAAAAGAAATCAGGTCTTCTGCATCACTCATTTCATCATCGGAAATAAGAGTGTTAAGAGTGAGATAAACTTTTACATTTCTCTCATGACAATATTTAACTGCCTCTTCAAGCTTTTCTCTGCTGAAATTCTGCGCGTTGCCTCTGGCATTAAATGTTTCAGCTCCGAGATAAACTGCATCAGCACCACATCTGACCGCTGCAAGTAAGGACTCAAAAGAACCTGCAGGTGCTAAAATTTCACTCATTTTTATTTGCCCGCTTTACTTTTAAGTTTTTCAATTTCTGCTTTGAGTTTTTCGTTTTCTTTTCTTACAAGTTCAAAATTAAGTTTTGAATCTTCTGCATCTGCAAGATAATCTGAAATCTGAGAACGGAGAAGTTCAATACTTTTTTCTGCCTTCTGAGCACTGTCTGCATAATCAAGAGCAGCAAGAACTGCAGCCTGGGCAAAAGTAACTCTGTTGCTCGAAGACAGTATTTCTCTCATTTTCGCATCAAGGTCTTTTCCGAGACCTTTTACGTAATCAATTGAATTGTCTGTTGCAATAGGAAAATCCTGGTCATAAATATGAAGTACTACTCTGTTTCTTTTCATTTCGTCTTTCTCCTTCAAAAAATATTCCACTATAGTATTATACTATATTTTTTACATAGAATAAAGAGGTAAAATATATTTTTAGAAAAATTAGTATTTTTTTATTTTTTAAAGTATTATTATTGTCCTTACTATTGAAATTTTAAAAATTTTAGTGTAAAATATACAATAGATACCTGAAAAAAGGCACTTTTTAAATAAATTTTTGGAGGAATAGTATGAAATACGCTCTTACAAAAAAGCAAGCACAGGAACTTATCACCTCAAATCTTTCTCATTATTTCGGTGTAACTCCTGAAGATGCTACCTATGAACAGTTCTATAAAGCGGTGGCAATGATTGTCAGAGAGATGATGCGTAATGGCAGAAAGGAGTTTGAAGAAGTTGCAGATAAAGCAAACTCAAAAAGAGTTTACTATCTCTCCATGGAATTCCTCATGGGCCGTTCACTCAAAAACTCACTTTATAACCTTAATCTTACAAAAACCTTCACATCTGCTCTTAAAGATTTCGGTATCGTGATTGATAAACTTTACGATTGCGAGCCTGATGCAGGTCTGGGCAACGGAGGTCTCGGAAGACTTGCTGCATGTTACCTTGACGGTCTTGCAACTCAGGGCTATCCTGCAATGGGTTACTCTATTCTTTACGAATTCGGTATTTTCAAGCAGCTTATTGTTGACGGTTGGCAGAATGAGCTTCCCGATAACTGGCTTCCCGGAGGTGAAGTATGGCTTGCAAAGAAAGATAATCAGTCTTTTGAAATCACTTTCGGCGGAGATGTTGTTGACACATGGGATGACAAATATCATCATGTTGAAATTGTAAATCCCACAAGAATAACGGCTGTTCCCTATGATATGTACGTTGCAGGTAAAGATGGCAAGGGTATCAGCGTTCTTCGTCTGTGGTCAGCAAAAGCACCCGGCATCAATATGAAAGAATTCAACAACGGTAACTATCTTCAGGCAGTTGAAGAAAATGCTATGGCTGAAGTTATCAGTAAAGTTCTTTATCCCGAAGATAAACATCCCGAAGGTAAAAGCCTTCGTCTCAAACAGCAGTATTTCTTCGTTTCTGCTTCAATTCAGGATATTATCAGCCGTCATCTGAGAAAATACGGCTCTCTTGATAATCTTCCCGAAAAAGTTGCAGTTCATATCAACGACACACATCCCACACTTGCAATTCCCGAAATCATGAGAATTCTTCTTGATGAATGCGGTTACGGTTGGGACGATGCCTGGAACATTGTTACAAAAACTGTTGCTTACACAAACCACACAGTTATGAAAGAAGCTCTTGAATGCTGGCCTGTAGGTCTTTTCAGAATGCTTCTTCCCAGAATTTATCAGATTGTTAAAGAAATTGACAACAGATACCGTTCATTCATCTGGAATTCAACAGGGGATGCAAACAAGGTTGAGGAAATGGCTATTGTTTCAGGTGACGAAGCAGTTGTACGTATGGCAAACCTCTGTGTTGCAGCAAGCCACAGTGTAAACGGTGTTTCATCTCTCCACAGCCAGATTCTTAAAGACACAGTTTTCAACAGCTTCTACAACATCACTCCCGATAAATTCAAGAATGTTACAAACGGTATTGCACACAGACGTTGGCTCTGTCAGTCAAACCCCCGTCTCTGCACACTTCTTAACGACCTTATCGGTGAAGGATATGTTCTTGACGGCAGTGAGCTTGAAAAGCTTAGAAAATATTCTGACGATTCAGCAGTTCTTGAAGAACTTTCAAAAATCAAAACTGCCAACAAAGCGGATTTTGCAAAGCTTATCAAACAGACAAACGGCATCATTGTTGACCCCAATTCAATCTTTGATGTGCAGGTAAAACGTCTCCACGAATACAAACGTCAGCACCTTAATGCTTTCAACATTCTTTCAAGATACCTTGCTATTAAAGCTAACCCCAATGGCAACTGGACTCCCCGAACTTATATCTTCGGTGCAAAGGCTGCTCCCGGTTACGAAATGGCAAAACGTATCATCAATTTCATCCATGCTCTTGCAGATGTAATCAACAACGATTCATCTATCAACGGACTTCTTAAAGTTGTTTATATGCAGGAATACAATGTTACTATGGCTGAAAGACTTATGCCTGCAGCGGATATCAGTGAACAGATTTCACTCTGCGGTACAGAAGCCAGCGGTACAGGTAACATGAAGCTGATGATTAACGGTGCAATTACAATGGGTACACTTGACGGTGCAAACGTTGAGATTAATCAGGCAGTAGGGGATGAAAACATGTTCCTCTTCGGCATGAGAACAGATGAAGTAAGAAAGCTTCAGAAACAAGGCTACGTTCCCATGAATTACTATGAGAACAATGCTGAGCTCCATGCAGTTATTGACTATATCCTCGGCGGTCTGAACGGTAAAAAATTCCCCGAAATTGCAGCAACGATTCTTCACCATGATCCATATATGGTTCTTGCAGATTTTGCTGACTACTCAAAAGCACAAAAGCTTTCCGATGCAGTATGGCAGGATAGAGAAAAATGGAACAAGATGTCACTTGAAAACATCGCAGGTGCAGGTGTATTCGCAGCAGACAGAGCAATCAACGAATATGCTAAAAACATCTGGAACGCACACAGCGCATTTTAAACGAAAAATCCTCTCCGTCAAAATCACGGATTTTGCCACCTCCCCTTGCATTTTCAAGGGGAGGCGTTTTTAATGTCATCTTCATAATTAATAGTATGTTATAAAAGTCCCTGATTTTTTGTAACCTTTTTACAAACACATTTGTTATAATAGTGAAAGGACCTTTCAAACAGGCGGTGAAAATGTGACAAGTGAAAGCTTTGAAAAAGCAGTCAGACGAAATAATCAACGTCTTTTTCTGATTGCATTATCTTTTACCAAAAGTTCATATGATGCAGAAGATATTTTACAGAATGTTTTTCTTAAACTGTTAAAACATCCGTCAGGGTTTGCAAATGAAGAACACATTGACAAATGGTTGACCACAGTTTGTGTTAACGAAAGCAAAAACTACATAAAAAGTCTTTTCAGAAAACACCATCCTATTGATGAATGTGAAATAGTTTCGCCTGATGTTTTTGAAAATTCAATTGAAAACGATCTTTTCAATGTTGTTATGTCACTGCCAAAAAAAGATCGCACGGTGATACATCTTTTTTACTACGAGGATATGTCTGTCAAAGAAATTTCAGGTATATTAAAAATAACCGAGTCAACCGTAAAGACAAGACTCAGCCGTGCAAGAAATAAACTTAAAGTAATGTTGGGAGATGAATGGATAAATGAATAAAACAAAATATAAAAAAGCTTTTTCACAAATCTGTCCATCCGACGACACAGTAGAAAGGATTCTTAATATGGAAAATAAAAAAAACACAGTGGTTTTTAAAAAAGTTTTCGCAATTGTGCTTGTCATCGCTCTGATAATCTGCTCAGCAGGAATTATAGCTGATGCCACAACCGACGGAGAAGTTTCCGAAAAAATTTCTGAGGTTGCCGATAACGTTTCAAAAAAATTCAGAGTACTTATTGACGGCAAAGAAGCTGAAAACTTTGAACTTGTTACTGAAACAAATGAAAACGGAGAAACCTCTTTCAAGGCAAGTATTGATCTGCCTGAAGGTTATGCTACCGTAGAAGGAATTAAAGAAGCGTTGACTGATATTATTGAATTTAATATTGAATATTCAGGTAGCGGTGACGGTGACTATGTTTTCTCGGGCGAAGGTCATGATGTTATAATTTCTGACGGTGCAGAAGTATATGCCCCAACAACCGCAGTTGCCGGATAAATTAAACAATAAAATCGGATAAATAAAGCTAATGCGACAGAAGTTTGCAATGTTAAACTTCTGTCGCTATTTTCAGTTAAATTATAAATTTATATATGACCCGACAGACAGTTTCTCCTAAGAAATACAAAAGGAGATAACAAAAACGCAAGGTCAGTTGTAAGCAAATTATTATTTTTTCCTTTTATAATGCAGATAAGAATAAACCGTCGGAACAATCATCATCACTACAACTATTGAAAAGAAAATAATAAACGATTCAAAAATTGCAGTTGCACATATTACTATTCCGCCGATTACCCAGAGTGCGCCTGTCATGCGATGAGTTTTGTTCCAATTTTCCTCGTCATTGAGTGTCCAGGGAAGCTTGATTCCCATTGTATAGCTCTGTCTGCACTTAGGAAGATAATTACCGATTATTATGAACAGAAGTCCCATAAAAATAATCACACCGGAAACAAATCTGATTTCCTTACCCAGTGCAATGAGATATACCATAGTATTCATAACTATTGATATCGCAGGACAAATCCACAGAACAATTGAAAACATTTTGTGATTAATATTTTTAATTTTAGGATCAAGCTTTGTTGCGAAAACGCAAATCCAGTGAACAGCAAACAAAAGCAAGGGAAGAGCAAAAACCGCAAATGCCTTTGAACTGTAGCCGTCAGGTTCATTGTTTATTCCCCAATGTGTTGCAATTGTGTCAGGCAGTTGATTCCACAGAATCATTCCGATTATTATTGGAATCAGAATTACAAAAGATGTTAATATTAACTTTGTTTTATTTCGTCTTATCATCATTTTTTTCTCCTTTCAACTGAGTAATAAAAAGCATTACATCCTCAAGGACTGATGTGTTAATCTCATAAATAATGTATTTTCCGTCACGTGTGTCCCTGATTAAATCAGCATCTTTGAGAACAGACAAATGACGTGAAACGGATGCCATCGTTACGTCAAATTTTTCAGCAATTTCTCCTGCAGTCATTTTACCGCTCTTGAGCATATTAAGAATTTCCCTTCTTATAGGGTCTGCAAGAGCTTTCAGAGTATTCTGCAAACTCAAAATAACCACCATCCTTTCATATTATTCAACAACAAGCATCTTATTCTTCATTCGCTACATTTAACAATTAGGTTAAATGTTAAATGTAGTATAACACTATTATATTGTTTTGTCAAGAGGTAGACACAGAAAACTTTTTGTGGTATTATATTATAAGCAAAGCTTAGGAGGTATTTAATGAAAACTAAAAAGTTTATTATAAAACCTGTCTCATTAATTCTTGCAATGATTCTGATGATGTTGACTTTTTCTTCTTGCGGTTATAAACCTGAACCACCTGAGGAAAATACGTTTGAACTCATTATGGACTTTGCAGAAACTGTGGTAAAGAAAGGTTCAACAGTTACATACAGAGCCATTCTTAAAAACAACGGTGCTGAGTCATATACTTTACAGTGCCCACTTAAACCTATTTATATTTCTGTAGTAAAAGCCGAAGAGTTCAGTGACGAAAAACTTGTTTTTTCTTCATTATCAGAAAGTGGTGTTGCTGCACACGGTCAAATTGAAGAATTTTATGATTTTACTCCTGCTGAAAGCGGTGAATACATTCTCAAAGCATATTCACAATTTACAATTGAAGGTAAAGAGTCAACAAAGGATTATCTTTACGAAACCGCACAGCTAAGAATCACTGTATATTAAAAAATAAAATAAAGAAGGTAAAAGAAAAATGATTTACAAATTAGGTTCATTTACACCCAACGAAAAATTAGTGTGGGTAGCACTTATCTTATTTTCATTTGTCAGTGTTTTTGCACTTCTGAAGCTTTTCAAAAACAAGCTTCCGGCGGACCAGGGCAGAGATTTCGCTTTTAACGGCAAGCTTTCCCGAGGCAAAGCAAGAGGCGCAGGTATAATTTTCATTATCTGCTTTATTGTTACATCACTTATTTTTGTATCAGCTGCTCCTGAATATATTGCATATTATGTTTTGATTTTCGCAGGAATGCTTTCAGGATATCTTGATGACAGAGCCGAAAAACCCTGGGGTGAATACAAAAAAGGAATTATCGACTTGGCAATTTCAGTTCTTCTTGCTCTCACATTTGCAAACTTCAACCCTGAACTTTTGAAAATTGATTTGTTCTTTATTGATTTCAATGTGAATAAATGGATTTTCATTGCTATTGCAACAATCTTCTTCTGGTTAATGATTAACGCTACTAACTGCACAGACGGTATTGACGGATTCTGCGGTTCACTTTCAATCAACTCTATGATCTCGATTCTTATCATCGGCTCAATAGTTGCAATGGATAGTGTCCACGCAAAATCAATTGTAGCAATGATTTTTGCAATTGTGGCTTATCTCTGGTTCAATGCTGAACCCAGCACAATTCTTATGGGTGATGCCGGTTCACGAGCAATCGGACTTTTCCTTGGGCTGTCAATTCTCAAAACAGGAAATATGGTTCTTGCAATTCCTCTTTGCTTCCTTATTCTCCTTGACGGACTTATCGGGATTTTCAAGATTGTCCTTATCAGATTCCTTAAAATCAACGCTCTCAAAAATATCCGCACTCCCTTACATGACCATTTCAGAAAAAATAAAGGTTGGTCAAACACTCAGGTTATTTTCAGATTCAATATGATTCAGGCACTGATTTCCACAATAGTTGTTTTCCTGATGAAATAAAAGCAAAAAAGCTCTGTCCGGTGTTTGTATCAGACAGAGCTTTAAAAAATTTAATTCATAAAAAAATCCTGTATCTTGCGATACAGGATTTTTCATTAATAAGTATAAACTTATTTAAGTTCAACTTTTGCGCCAACTTCTTCAAGTTTTGCTTTTGCAGCTTCAGCATCTTCTTTAGATACTGCTTCTTTAAGAGTTTTGGGAGCGCCGTCAACGATAGCTTTTGCTTCTGCAAGGCCAAGACCTGTGATTTCACGAACAGCTTTGATAACCTTGATTTTTTCTGCGCCAACTTCAGCAAGAACAACGTCGAATTCTGTCTTTTCTTCTGCTGCTGCAGCTTCGCCTGCAACAGGAGCTGCTACTGCAACTGCAGCTGCTGCTGATACGCCGAATTCTTCTTCTACTGCTTTAACGAGTTCTGAGAGTTCAAGAACTGTAAGAACTTTGAGTTCTTCAATGATTGCATTGATTTTATCTGATGCCATTTTAATTTTCCTCCAATAATATTAAATATAGTAATAAATTTTTGTTTTTTACTCTTTACGAGTGATTAATTATTCAGCAGCTTCTTCTGCTGCGGGAGCACCTTCACCGTTTTTGTCAACGATAGCCTGTACAGCACGTGCGAAAGATGCGATAGGAGCATTGAATACGTTGCAAACAGTTGCAAGCAATACTTCTCTTGAGGGAAGCTTTGCAAGGCTGTCGATTTTTTCAACGCTGATTACTTCACCATCAAGGTAACCTGACTTAATGTTGAACTTGTTCTTATCCTTTGAAGCATATTTGCTGAGGATTCTTGCAGCAGCAACATAGTCGTCTTTACATGTAGCAATAGCAGTTGTGCCTTCAAGGCAGTCTGACATTGCTTCAAGGTTTGTGTCCTTAATAGCGAGCTTGAGAAGTGTGTTCTTTACAACTGTGTACTTAACACCTGCTTCTCTGAGTTCTTTACGAAGCTGTGTATCGTCAGCAACATTAATACCTTTGTAGTCAACGATAACACCTGTGCATGATTCAGCGATTTCTGCTGAGAGATCAGCAACAAGCTGCTTCTTCTGTTCTAATACAGCAACACTTGGCATCCGAGATTTCACCTCCTGAAAGATTTTATATATCTGAGAGCCAAGGATTTTGGTAAAAATAAACCCTTTCCCGAAAGACGGGAAAGGGACATAAATACTCAAAATGAGTTTGTTCCTTACCTGGGCAGGCGTTCATCACATTATACCCTGAAGGGCACCTGCTGTCTTCGGCTCAGATGACATATTGAATTTTACAACAAATAAACTTATTTGTCAATAGATGGCTTAAAATTAACCAAGCTTTGCAGGGTTTATTTTTACGCCGGGGCCCATTGTTGAAGCAAGAGCGCATGAACGGATGTACTGGCCTTTTGCTGCTTCGGGCTTTGCCTTGATAATAGCACTGAGAAGAACATCAAAGTTTTCTTTGAGTTTTTCTGTACCGAATGATGCTTTACCGATGGGGCAATGGATGATGTTTGTTTTGTCAAGACGGTACTCAATTTTACCTGCTTTAGCTTCGCTGACAGCCTTAGCTACGTCAGGAGTAACTGTACCTGCTTTGGGGCTGGGCATAAGACCACGGGGACCAAGCACCTTACCAAGACGACCAACAAGACCCATCATGTTGGGTGTTGCGATAGCAACGTCGAAATCCATAAAGCCTTCGCCCTGGATTTTTGCTACAAGGTCTTCAGCACCTACTACTTCAGCACCTGCAGCTACTGCAGCTTCTGCGTCATCGCCTTTAGCGAAAACAGCTACACGAACTGTTTTACCTGTACCGTTGGGGAGAACAACTGCGCCTCTAACCTGCTGGTCAGCATGACGAGAGTCAACACCAAGACGAACGTGTACTTCAACAGTTTCATCAAATTTAGCAGTTGCAGTCTTAACAGCGATGTCAAGAGCTTCATCTACTTCATAAAGTTTTGTTCTGTCGATCAGTTTAGCACTGTCAACGTATTTTTTTCCGTGTTTCATAATTTACCTCCCAATAGTGGTTAAATCGGATTTTTCCTCCCACGGGGGAGCATTAATCTACTACTGTTACGCCCATTGAACGAGCTGTACCTGCGATCATGCTTGCAGCTGATTCAACACTTGATGCGTTCAAGTCGGGCATTTTCTGCTCTGCGATCTTTGTGATCTGTTCTTTTGTGATTGTTGCAACCTTTGTCTTATTCGGTACACCTGAACCACTCTCGATACCGCAAGCTTTCTTGATAAGAACTGCTGCAGGGGGAGTTTTTGTAACGAATGAGAATGTACGGTCTGCGTAAACTGTGATTACAACCGGAATGATGAGTCCCATGTCATTCTTAGTTCTTTCATTGAACTCTTTTGTGAAAGCCATGATGTTAACACCATGCTGACCAAGAGCGGGACCAACCGGGGGAGCCGGTGTTGCTTTTCCGGCAGGAATCTGAAGCTTAATAAAGCCTACTACCTTCTGAGCCATTTTTTGCACCTCCAAAATTATGTGGTTCTGCGGGGCGATTAGATAAAATTTTCGCTCCTCCCACGTCGGACACAGTCAGAGTGTCCTGTGCATAATTCAACGGGAAACCCGTAAATTATCGAAATTAGTCTTCGGCAACTTCTACCTGATCGAGTTCCATCTCAACAAGTGTTTCTTTACCGAACAATGCAGAAACTGTTACCTTAACAATATTGTTTTCAGTATCAATTTCTTCAACGACACCTGAGAAACCATCAAAGATACCATCGATGATATTAACAAGGTCGCCTACCTGATAGCTGACCTCAACTGAGCGTTTTTCAACGCCGAGCTTGAGAACCTCATCATTTGAGAGAGGAGTGGGTTTGCTGTCAGGGCCGACAAAACCTGTAACACCTCTTGTGTGACGGATAACATACCATGCTTCGTCAGACATTGAGGGCTGGTCGTCGTCATCATAAGTAACAGCAACCTTCACGAGAACGTATCCCGGGAAAATCTTGCGTTCAACTTCTCTTTTCTTATCGTCCTTGATTTCCGTAACGATTTCTGTAGGGATTTTCACTTCGAAAATCTGATCATGCATCTTACGGTTTTCAACAACTTTTTCGATATTGGTTGCTACCTTATTTTCATAACCTGAATAGGTATGAACTACATACCATTTTGAATTAGCGGACATTTATTCTCCTCCAATCAAAGAGAACTGAACAGATTAGCAGCTTCTTTTGATGCTGATTTTCCGTATTTTTCCGCAAGTTCCATAACTCCGTCAACACCAAGTGACAGGAGCCAGTCTACAAGCCAGATACCTGCGCCGATAATAAGAACGGCAAGAAGTACTACGCCTGTGCTTTTGATAACTTCTTTTGCTCCGGGCCAAACAATTTTCTTTGTTTCGCCTTTGAAGTCTTTGATGAAGCCTTTGATTGCTTTACCCATACGGACAAAGATGTTGCCTTTTTTAGCTTTAGGAGCATTGTCCTTAACTTTCTTGGCTTTTTCAACCTTTGCAGCAGCTTCGGACTTTTCGTGCTTTGACATCTTTCTACCTCCCGCTTATTTTGTTTCGCGGTGGAGAGTGTGTTTCTTGCAGAATCTGCAGTACTTGTTCATCTCCAACCTGTCCGGGGTGTTCTTCTTGTTTTTCATTGTGTTGTAGTTGCGCTGTTTACATTCAGTGCAAGCAAGTGTGATTTTTACTCTCATGACGGCACCTCCATTTTACCGGATATAAGAATTAGCCTCCCTCACAAAAGGGCACAAAAAAATAACCCTCTTTCAGAGGTGCAATAATCATACCATAAATATCAAGAGAAGTCAAGCAAATTTTTTAATTTTTTTATTATTTTTATAGGTCATCAGCATCTTGTTCCGGAACCTCACCGCTACTACTATATGGTGTACCTCGGTAGCTTCCGAGAATATCAATAGGGTTCTGAGTTGAGTTAATTGACCAGACATTTATCATGCTTTCAATAATGTCTTTGTTTTTTACCTTTTTATTTTTATTGTTTTTATTTTCCATATTAATACCTCCGCAGGTTAAACCTGAGATGCCGTCGGTATTAATATTCCAATTTAATTCTCCGAAATACTCTTTTTACGTTTTTTAATTGCTCTGTAAACAAGAAACCCGATTACGGCACAGGGAATTGCAACAATAATAAGTTTAATAATAAGTTCTTTAGGTATATACTTATATATACTGTCACCGATTATTGTGAAAAGAAGTACTCTCGGATAAATACCTAATATTGAGAAGAAAAGGTACGGAAAGAAACTGTAATTTGATGAACCGATAAACAGACTTGTAAAATCTATGGGAAAAGCAGGTAACACACGTGCAATAAACAGAAATGAATTTTTTGTTTTAGATTTCATGTTCAGAAGCTTTTGTCCGCCCTTATTTTTTTCAAGAAGCTTTGCTACATATTCTCCGCCGAGAAATTTTCCCAGGAAGTATGTTATAGTCACTTCAATTACAAGACCGATAAGATTAAGTATGAGTGCAACAGGTGTGTCAAATGAAATTCCCACAGAAACATAAATCATCATAGCAGGAACTACAAACACTATACTTTTGAGTGCATAAACACCGATTACTGCAAAATAGGCATACCACACCACACCTATAGAACCTACAAGTGCTCTCAGATCAAGGTTTACAAGTTTATCATAGTTGATAATAACTGCAACAAATATTAAAATTGCTACTGCCACACGCAAAATGACAGATATAATTTCTTTATTTTTCGCTTTCATATTGTCCCCCAATAAAGATAATACTATAGAAGTATATCCTATTTTATATATGATTTCAAGTTATTTACAATTTTTCCATAGACATTTTAAAAGTTCTGTGATACAATAATTGAGTATATTCTGAAAAAAAGGAGGTAAGCTTATGACTTTTCGAGAAAAAAGCGAACGCGCTGCAGTAGGCAAAGCACTTGATGTGCTTTTGAATTATGTAAGAAAAGATCCCGACGCAAATATCGGAAAGCTTGTTGACTTTGCTGAAAAGTATGTAGGTTCAATATTCCCCGGTAAAAATTTTGACGCTATGCGTAAAGGTGCTCAGAATCCCGATAATATCTGGGTTAAGCTTACCAAATCCATTTTAAACGATACTGATAAAAATATTGTCAGAAAAATGCTTCTTGCTTTCGGTCTCGGTGCAGGTGTTCACGGAACAAAGAAGGTAAGAGAAAACAGAGAAAAACTGAAATGCAACATTCCGTGGCTGATACTTATGGACCCCACTTCTGCATGTAACAAAAACTGCAAAGGCTGTTGGGCTGCAGAATACGGTCATCAGCAGAGTCTGACTTACGACGAAATGAACGGTGTTGTAAATCAGGCAAAGGAACTCGGTACTCATCTGTTCATGTTCACAGGCGGTGAACCTCTTATCAGAAAAAATGATATCGTAAAACTTTGCAATGAACATCCCGATTGTGTTTTCCTTGCTTTCACAAATGCTACGCTTATTGACGACGCTTTCTGCGAAGCAATAAAGGAAGCAGGTAACTTTGTTCCCGTTGCAAGTATTGAGGGTACAGAGGAAAGTAATGACGACAGACGCGGTGAGGGAAGTTATCAGACAACTGTTGAAGCAATGAAGCTTCTCAAAAAACACGGCATCTTCTTCGGAATGTCAGTTTGCTACACAAGTAAAAACGTTGAGTTCGTAACAAGCGACAAATTTATCGATAAAATGATAGACCTTGGTGTAAAAATCGGCATGTACTTCAACTACATGCCCGTCGGTAAAGATGCTGTTCCTGAACTTATTCCCACACCTGACCAGAGAAAGCACATGTACTCATGGCTCAGAAAAATGAGAAACTCTGAAACAGGTAAACCTGTTTTTGTTTTTGATTTTCAGGATGACGGTGAATATGTTGGCGGATGCATTGCAGGTGGCAGAAACTACTTCCACATCAACTCCGCAGGTGACATGGAGCCCTGTGTTTTCATTCATTATTCTGACTCAAACATCAGAACTCATACAATTCTTGAAGCTCTCAGAAATCCTCTTTTCCAGGCATATTACAAAAATCAACCCTTCAACGACAATCATTTAAGACCTTGTCCCATGCTTGAAAACCCTGATTGCCTGAGAAAGATTATAAAAGATACGGGTGCTAAATCAACAGACCTGATTTCTCCCGAAGATGTTGACACACTCTGTTCACGTTGCGATAAATTCGCTGCGGCATGGAAAGATGAAGCAGACAAGCTTTGGAACTCCACAACCCACAGAGAAACAAAAACTTATTACTACCGTGACACTCCTGAAGGAAAAGCAGAACTTAATAACAAATAAAAATTATCACCGCAGATTTTTCAAAGTCTGCGGTGATATTGATTTTTCTAACAATATCATTTATAATTAAGAAAAAGGAACGAAAGGTGAAAAATATGATATTGGTCAACACTGATTATATAAGCGGAAAAGAACTTGAAACTCTGCGTCTTGTTAAGGGAAGTACCATTCAGACAAGAGATATCGGCAGAAGCTATGCTCAGTCTTTTAAAAGTTTAATAGGAGGGGAATTAACATCCTACACAGAACTGATGAATGAAGCAAGAGACCTTGCAATGAGCAGAATGATGGAAGAGGCAAATAAAATCGGTGCGGATGCAATTGTAAATATCCGCTTTTGTTCATCTGAAATTGCAGCAGGTGCTGCAGAGGTAATGGTTTACGGCACTGCTGTAAAATTTGTTGATAAATAAAGATTTTATAAAAAATTCAGACGGTACGGGCAAAGCGTCCCCTACGATGATTTCAATTAGTGACAAAAAACACCACCGTGTCATCCTTGAGCGTAAGCGAAGGATCTCGGTGGTGTCCTTTTATTTTATACTGTCGCGTTTATTGTTTGGGCAAGTGTATAATAGAAATCCTCAAAGCTTGTGGGGTAATCTATTGTACCACAGAAATCGAAGTGGTCAAAGCCTTCCATAATAGGCATGTAATACCATACTCCGGTTTCAAGTTTTTCACCTGATTTTACTGCTTCTTCATAGCTTTTTGCATTGTCTGCATCGGTTGCAGGATAAAGTGCACTTGCAAGAGGAACAATGCCGTCATTCTTTGCCCATGTTTCGTCCATGTAAATTCCGTCAATTGTCTTACCCTCAGTAGCACCGATGTAAAGTGATGTAAGATAGAACATTGCAAAGTTTGAAGCAATGGGCAAATATGTGCCGCAAGCAGTTTTGAAACTTGAATTACATGAATATGAGTAATAATATGCACTGTCAACTGTTTTTATTTTTTCATTGAGTTCACGTGAACCTCTGAGAGTTAAATCATATCCGCAGTTATCCTGCGCTTCAACTACAGTTTTTATCGTTTCAAGACTGAACTTTGCTTTATCCTCACCCTGTTTTGGTGTAAGTCCCATGTGTCCCATAAAAAGGTCTTCCCACATGATGATATTGTGTCCTAAAACTGCACCTGCGAAATTAAGAAGTGCAATTATTCCTGTCATAAGGAAAGAATCGTGAATCAGATTTGCAATGGGTGAGCCATTATGTACACCTGAGAAAGTAATAACAGAATAAATTGCATCTTTATGTCCGCCTGTGAAGAGAGGTGATGTTTTATCACCGGTTGCTGCAATTTCTGCTTCATCACCATAAGCAATGAGAGATGCAAAAAGTCTTACTGTATGACCACCGAAAGAGTGACCTACAAGGTTGATTTTTTCTTTCATATCCCAAGGCTCGTCCATAAGTGGTTTGCCTGTATAATCATAACCGTAACGATCGTGATTATGTTCTTTTGAATGTGCTTCACCATAGTCAACAACTGTACCTGTAAGCTGAGCATAAAGTTCACATGCTCTGTCCCATGCACTATTGAAAGGTCCTACAACTGCGGCATACGCTTCAATTCCGTTAGAATTATAAAGGTCAATTACATCTCCCTCAGAAGATGCCCAACCGCCCCAATAGGCTTCTTCACCATATTTGTTCCAACCACCCATGCCGTGGACAAAAATCCACGGATGTTTATTTGTTACATCATAGGTTTTACCTTCAAATTCAACCTTATTATTTTCAGCAAAAGCAACTGTGCTGAACATAGTAAAAACCATTGCAATACATAAAAATAAACTGATAAATTTTTTCATTTTTATCCCTCCTGAAAAGGTTTCCTTTAATTTCATTTTAGCAGGTAAATTATTACAAGTCAAATTAAAAAATATTATTTTAAAACAATCATCTTTAATAATTAAAAACCTCCCCTTTAAAATGCAAGGGGAGGTGGCAAAATCTTTGATTTTGTCGGAGGGGATTTTTAGTTTAAATTATTCTTCAGTGAGATTTACCATAATTGCAAGTTCATCAAGCTGCTCTTTATCTATTACTGAGGGGCAGTCTGTCATAGGCTCACTTGCATTCTGCACTTTCGGATATGCAATAACATCACGGAGAGTTTCACAACGGAGCATCTGCATAACAAGTCTGTCAAGACCGATACCCATACCGCCGTGAGGTGGTGCACCATATTTGAAAGCATCTGTAAGATAACCGAATTTTGCATGTGATTCTTCTTCGCTGAGGCCAAGAAGTCTGAACATTCTGTTCTGAAGGTCAGGGTTTGTTATTCTGATTGAACCGCTTGAAAGTTCGATACCGTTGAGAACAAGGTCATAAGCTTTTGCTCTTACATTTGCTTTGTCTGTTTCAAGATAATCAAGACATTCATCCATGGGAGATGTGAAAGGATGGTGCATTGCAACCCAGGTCTGGCTGTCTTCATCCCAATCAAAGAAGGGGAATTCGATAATCCAGAGAAGATTGAATTTTGATTTATCAATAATATCAAGTTTCTTTGCAACTTCACACCTGAGTGCACCGAGAACTGAAAGAACGATAGAGTTCTTTGTATCACCAACAATAAGAATTACGTCGCCATTTTCAGCACCGCATTTTTCTTTGATTGCATTCATTTCATCTTCTGTCATGAATTTTGCAAATGAAGATGCAATTGTACCGTCTTCAGCAATTCTTGCCCATGCAAGACCTTTTGCACCGATACCACGTACAAATTCTGTAAGCTTGTCAACTTCTTTTCTTGTAAGAACACCAAATGCATTTTTTGCAGTAATTGCTCTTACTGAGCCGCCGCCTTCTATTGCAGAAGTGAACACACCGAAACCGCAGTTTTTAACTGTTTCACTCAGGTCAACAAGCTCCATTTCAAAACGTGTATCGGGTTTGTCACTACCGTATTTCTCCATTGCCTCTTTGTAAGTAAGACGGGGAATAGGAGCTTCGATATCTACATCAATTGCTTCTTTGAAAACTCTCTTGATGTAGCCTTCACCGATTGAAAGAACATCTTCCATATCAACAAAAGACATTTCAAAGTCAATCTGTGTAAATTCAGGCTGTCTGTCCGCACGAAGGTCTTCGTCACGGAAGCAACGTGCAATCTGCATGTATCTGTCAAAACCTGCTACCATTGAAAGCTGTTTGTAAAGCTGAGGTGACTGAGGAAGTGCATAGAAAGTACCCTTGTGAATTCTGCTGGGAACAAGGAAGTCACGTGCACCCTCGGGAGTTGATTTGATGAGCATGGGAGTTTCGATTTCAATAAATCCGTTTTCATCAAAGTAGTCGCGTGTAATTTTTGTGATTTTGTGACGCATGAGAATATTTTTTTGAAGGTCAGGACGTCTTAAGTCAAGATATCTGTATTTAAGGCGTGTAAGCTCACTCGTTGCACAGTTTTCAACAATTTCAAAAGGAGTTGTTTCACTCTTTGCAAGAACTCTCAAATCATCAACAAAAATTTCGATTTCACCTGTGGGAATTTCCATGTTTTTTGATGAACGCTCTCTTACTTCACCGCTTGCCATGAGAACAAATTCACTTCTGGCAGAGAAAGCCTTTTCAAAAATTTCTTTGTCTGTTGTATCGTCAAATGCAAGCTGAACAATACCTGTTCTGTCTCTCAGGTCAATGAAAATGAGAGCACCAAGGTCACGCTGACGCTGTACCCAACCTGCAACTGTTACTTTTCTGCCGATGTCTTTTGCAGTAAATGTACCGCAATAATCGGTTCTTTTTTTACCAACCATTGTATCCATAGTTTCTTTCCTTTCTGTCAACCGAGAATAGAACTTAAATCAAAGCCTTCGCCCATGTAGTCACCAAGACCTTTTGCTGCATTCTGAACCATAATATTCATGAAATCTTCAGCAAATGTGTCAAGCTCAACCTCTGCCATATCGCCTGTTTCCATGTTTTTAAGCATAGCCTTATTGTTGTCGATTTCGCTGTCACCTAAAACCATTGAATACTGAGCTCCGATTTTACCTGCAAACTTCATCTGAGCTTTGACTGATCGTCCCACAACATCAAACTGTGCACTGATACCACCTGCTCTCAGGTCGGTTACAATTTCGGCTGCTGCGAGAGAAGCTTTTTCACCGATTGATGCAATATAAACTTCACAACCTCTGCCTTCAGGAAGTTCAATTCCCTGAGCATCAAGAAGAAGGAGAAGTCTTTCAAGACCCATTGCAAAACCAAGTGAGGGAGTATGAGCACCGCCCATTTCTTCAACAAGACCGTCATATCTTCCGCCACCGCAGACTGTTCCCTGAGCACCGATTTCTGTTGACACAAATTCAAAAACAGTCTTTGTGTAATAGTCAAGACCCCTTACTATCTGAGGATTGATTTTATATTCAATCTTCATTGTTTCAAGATATTTCTTTACCATTTCAAAATGTTCTTTACATTCATCGCAAAGGAAATCAAGAACAACGGGAGCTTTTTCTGCAATACCTGAACAAACAGGGCTTTTGCAGTCAAGAATTCTCATGGGATTTCTATCAAGTCTGTCAAGACATGTTTCACAGAGATCACCTTTATAACTTTCAAAATATTCTTTGAGTGCTTTGTGATATTCAGCACGGCATTTCGGGCAGCCGATTGAATTTATCTGAAGTTCAAGATTCTGTACACCAAGAAAACCGAAAATTTCATTTGCAAGAGAAATGATTTCTGCATCAGCAGCAGGTGATGCTGTACCGAAACATTCAACACCGAACTGATGGAATTCTCTGAGTCTGCCTGCCTGAGGTTTTTCATATCTGTAACATGAAGTTACATAGCACACCTTCTGAGGAAGTGTATCATTGAAAAGACCGTGTTCAAGGAAAGCACGTACTGCACCTGCAGTACCTTCGGGTCTGAGTGTGATTGAACGGTCACCCTTATCTGTGAATGTATACATTTCTTTCTGCACAACGTCTGTTGTGTCACCTACTGAACGCTGGAAAAGTTCTGTCTGTTCAAATACAGGAGTTCTGATTTCTTTGAAACCAAATGTTTCTGCAATTTCAAGAGCAGTTTTTTCTACAAACTGATTTTTGTAGCTTACTGAAGGCAGAACATCCTGTGTTCCTTTGATTGCTTTGATATTTAACTGCATAAAAACTATCCTTTCGGAAAAACTGTCGATAAAAAATTATCGACAGTTTAATTTATATTATTGATTTTCTTCTGCTGTTTCTATTTCAGCATCTTCTGACTCTTCCTCAGCATCAATATGCTCAGTAGTAGTCATTGTTGCAAGTCTTTCGCCCTCTGTAACTTTCATTACACGGACACCCTTTGAAGGTCTAGCGAAAGTGCTTATCTCATTTGCAGGAATTCTGATGATAATACCGTCAGAAGAAATAAGGATTACGTCATCATTTTCTTCGACAACGCTGATAGCACTTACATCACCGAACTGTTCAGTACGGTAGTTCATAACACCCTTACCGCCTCTTGACTGAATACGGTAATCATCATTATTACTTCTTCTTCCGTAACCTCTTTCGTTGACTGTGAGAACTGTTGTGCCTTCTCTGAGAATATCAAATCCGACAACTTCGTCACCGTCTCTCAGGTCGATTGCTTTAACACCTCTTGCAGTTCTGCCGAGAACACGTGCATCGTTTTCATTGAAGCGGATACACATACCTTTTTTAGTCGCAACAAGAAGGTCGTCATTACCTGATGTCAGCTTAACCCATGCAAGCTCGTCACCATCATCAAGGTTAACTGCAATAATACCGCTCTTACGGACATTTTTATAATCATCAACTGCTGTTCTCTTGATAATACCGTTTCGTGTAACCATGCAAACGTATTTATCGTCATCTTCTTCAGGTTTTACACGAATCATGGCAGAAACTTTTTCTTCCTGAGTAATTGGAAGAAGGTTAACAATATTCATACCTTTACTTGTACGACTGCCTTCAGGAATTTCATAACCCTTAAGCCTGTACATTCTACCGGCATTTGTGAAGAATGCAACATAGTCGTGAGTTGAGCATGTAAACATTGTTTCAACAATATCTTCTTCACGGCGGGTAAGTCCCTTAACACCACGACCGCCTCTCCTCTGAATCTGATAAGTTTCAGTAGGCTGACGTTTGATATAACCGAGAGTTGTCATCGTATAAACACATTCTTCTTCAGGAATAAGGTCTTCGATATCAACCTCACCGCTGACATTTGCAATTTCAGTTCTTCTGTCGTCACCGAATTTATCACCGATTGCAATTGCTTCTTCTTTAACAATTGCAAGAACTCTCCACTCGTTTGCAAGAATATCAAGATAATCAGCAATTTTTTCTTTAAGAGCAAGAAGTTCTTCCTCAATTTTTTCTTTTTCCAGACCTGTCAACTGACCAAGACGCATCTGAACAATTGCCTGAGCCTGAACATCATCAAAATCAAAGCGTGCCATGAGGGCCTCTTTACCTTCTGCAATACTCTTTGAATTTCTGAGAATTGAGATAACCTCGTCAATGAAATCAAGTGCTTTTTTAAGAGCTTCTAAGATATGTGCTCTTTCCTGAGCTTTTCTCAGGTTAAAACGTGTTCTTCTTGTGATAATTTCGCACTGATATTTGATATAGTACTGAAGAATTTCTTTAAGTGTGAGAATTTTCGGAACTCCGTCAACGATAACAAGATTGATTACACCAAAGGTTGTCTGGAGCTGAGTGTAAGTATAAAGCTGATTGAGAACAACCTGAGGGTTAGCATCTCTCTTCAGGTCAATCTGAATGTGCATACCCTTACGTGATGAATAGTCGTTGATATCAGAAATACCTTCAATTCTCTTATCCTTAACAAGGTCTGCCATACTTTCAATAAGTCTTGCCTTGTTGACACTGTAAGGAATTTCGGTAACATTAATTGAGAATCTTCCGTTTTTATTTTCAACAATTTCTGCACGTGCACGTACAACAACCTTACCTTTACCTGTTGCATACGCAGCACGTATACCTGCTTTACCCATAATAATACCGTGAGTGGGAAAATCAGGTCCTTTGATATGTTCCATAATGTCATCAAGTGATGCGTCGGGATTGTCAATAACACAGCACATACCGCCGATAACTTCTTTCAGGTTATGAGGAGGCATGTTTGTTGCCATACCAACAGCAATACCCATTGAACCATTTACAAGAACATTAGGAAAACGTGACGGGAGAACTGTAGGTTCTTTAAGACGGTCATCATAGTTCATTGCAAAGTCAACTGTTTCTTTGTCAATGTCTGTAAGCATTTCAAGAGCAATTTTGCTCATTCTTGACTCAGTATAACGGTAAGCAGCAGGCGGGTCACCATCGACAGAACCGAAGTTACCATGACCGTCAACAAGCATATATCTCATTGAGAAATCCTGTGCAAGACGCACCATTGCATCATAAACTGAGGAGTCACCGTGGGGATGGTATCTACCGAGAACTGAACCGACTGTGTCGGCACACTTTCTGTGTGCTTTATCGGGAGTAAGGCCGTTTTCGTGCATTGTGTAAAGAATTCTTCTGTGAACAGGTTTCAGACCGTCACGGACATCAGGAAGTGCACGGGAAACGATAACTGACATTGAATAATCAAGGAAAGATGTTCTCATTTCCCTGTCAATATCCACATTTATAATTTTTGAATCTTCAAATGATTGAATTTTATGTTCTTCGCTCATTACATTCACCGTTCCTTAAAAATTTAACCAATTTAAATCAGACGTCAAGGTTCTTAACGTATTTTGCATTCTTTTCAATAAATTCACGTCTGGGTTCAACCTTATCACCCATAAGAATTGAGAATGTTTCATCTGCTTTCATTGCATCCTCAACATTTACCCTGAGCATTGTTCTGAATGCAGGGTCCATAGTTGTTTCCCAGAGCTGCTCTGCATCCATTTCACCAAGACCTTTGTAACGCTGAATGTCGCAGCTTCCGCCAAATTCTTCAATTGCTTCGTTTCTTTCTTCATCAGAGAAAGCATATCTCACTTTTTTACCTTTTGTAATTTTGAAAAGAGGTGGCTGTGCAATATAAACATGACCTTCATCAATAAGAGGACGCATATATCTGAAGAAGAAAGTAAGAAGAAGTGTTCTGATATGAGCACCGTCAACGTCAGCATCGGCCATGATAACAATTTTTCCGTAACGGAGTTTTTCAATATCAAAATCTTCACCGATACCTGTACCGAGTGCAAGAACAACAGGAGTTAGCTTATCATTACCGATAACTTTATCAAGTCTTGCTTTCTCAACGTTGAGCATTTTACCCCAGAGAGGAAGTATTGCCTGATATTCTCTGTCACGTCCGTTCTTTGCAGAACCGCCCGCAGAGTCACCCTCAACGATGTAAAGCTCTGTGAGAGTTGAATCCTTTGAGGTACAGTCTGCAAGCTTACCGGGAAGTGAATTTGATTCAAGTGCAGATTTTCTTCTTGCTAAATCTCGGGCTTTTCGTGCTGCTTCTCTCGCACGTGCTGCTTCAAGAGCTTTGTTGAAAATTGCTTTGATTACTGCAGGATTTTCTTCAAAATATGTTGTCAGTTTCTCATAAACTGTCTGTGAAACAAGGGGAGTAATATCTGTGTTACCCAACTTACCTTTTGTCTGTCCTTCAAATTCGGCTTCTGTAAGTTTAACGCTGATAACTGCTGTAAGACCTTCTCTTACATCATCACCTGAAAGTTTTTTGTCGCCGTCTTTGAGAATATTATATTTTTTACCGTAATCGTTGAAAACTCTTGTCAGTGCAGTTTTGAAACCTGTTTCATGAGTACCACCGTCAACTGTGCGTACATTATTTGCAAATGAAAGGATAGTTTCGTTGTAACCGTCATTGTACATAAGTGCAACTTCAGCACTTCTGTCACCGCTTACTGATGAAAAATGAATTGCACTGTCATGAAGGGGAGTAAGTCCTCTTGATTCATTGATATATTCAACAAAGCTACCGATACCGCCTTCGTAGCAATAAACTTCTTCAACAATATTTTCAGGGTCACGGCTGTCTGTCAATGTAAGCTTAAGACCCGCATTAAGGAATGCAGTTTCACGAAGTCTTCTCTGGAGAGTTTCAAATTCATATTCTGTTGTTTCTGTGAATACTTCAGGGTCAGCTTTGAATTTAACAAGTGTACCTGTTTCATTTGTGTCGCCTACGATTTCAAGCTCTGTTTCAATGTTACCTCTTGAAAATCTCTGACGATGAACATGTCCGTCACGGGAAACTTCAACCTCAAGCCATTCTGAAAGTGCGTTAACGACTGATGAACCAACACCGTGAAGACCGCCTGAAACTTTATAACCGCTTCCACCGAATTTACCACCGGCATGAAGAACAGTCAGAACAACTGTTACTGAAGGAAGACCTGTTTTTTCATTTATTTCAACGGGAATACCACGTCCGTTATCTCTTACAGATATAACATTGTCGGGATGTATTTCTACCTCAATATGAGTACAGAAGCCTGCAAGAGTTTCGTCAACTGAGTTGTCAACTATTTCATAAACAAGATGATGAAGACCTTTAGGACCTGTTGAACCGATATACATACCTGGACGCTTTCTTACAGCTTCAAGTCCTTCAAGAACCTGAATCTGATCAGCACCGTATTCTTCACTTACAGCAGTGTCCATTTCTGTTTCATCGTCAAATTTAATCAGTTTTTCTTCCATTACTTCTTCCTGATTTTCTTTTGCGATGTTTTCAAAATTATCCAATGTTATACCCTCCATAACCGAATGGTTTATTTATTATTTTCATAAATATTTGCAGCTCTTTTAAGGAGCGTTGATGAGGAAATCTGAGATATGTAAACCTTATTACCTTCAACCTTATTATTTGTTAAAATAAAAGTTTTAGGTAATTCAAAGCTTACGTTTATAACCTGTTTATTTTTTTCAGCAACTGCAAGATAATCTCTTGTTGCTTTAGAAACAGTCGTATTATCAAGGTCAAAAATTCCGATAATATCATCCTGCATAATAACTGTTTCCTGACCTAAATGAAGGTACATAAAATCACCTTAAATTATTTTTCCGTTTTCAACATGAAAACTTTTACCACTCTGCATTCTCAGAACCTGAGTAGGTTCACAGCAGGAAATAAATACCTGCCAGTCTTTTAATTTATTTAAAATATAATCCTGACGGCCTGTATCAAGCTCACTCATAACGTCATCAAGAAGTGCTACAGGCTGTTCATCATTTATCTGTTTGATAAGTGACGCTTCTGCAAGCTTGAGCGATAATGCTGCAGACCTCTGCTGACCTTGTGAGCCGAAATTTTTTATGTTTTTTGAATTCAAAATTACATCAAAGTCATCTCTGTGAGGACCTTTTGAAGTAAATTTATTTTTTATATCGTTTTCACGTGATTTTTTAAGAACATCAGAAAGAGATAGAATAATTTCTTTTTCTTCCTTTTTATCTTCTCTTCCTACCTGATTATATTTTATTTCAAGAATTTCTCTGCCATTTGAAATGCCGTCATAAATTTCAATTGCAGATTTAGTAAGCTCATCTGTATATTTAATTCTTTCGGCAGTAATTTTTCCGCCTAAATTTGCAATAGTTTCATCCCAACAATCGAGCATATCATATTCATAGGATGTATTGTTAAAACTTTTAAGTAAAGCGTTTCTCTGTTTCAGACTTCTCACATAATCTGAAAGCATTCTTGCGTAAGAAGGTTTTAACTGACTTATTGCAATGTCGAGAAATCTTCTTTTTTCATCAGGTCCGCCTTTTATTAAATTAAGATGTGACGGAGAAAATACAACGGAAAAAAATTCACCTATTATACTTCTGGGTGACACCATTTTTACTCCGTTTTTAAAAGTTTCCTGTTTAGAAATGTCACTTGAAAGAGTTATATTCTGTTCGCGGTTTTCAGAAAAATAATCCATGGAAATTTCATACTTTTCTTCATTATAAGGAATCATTTCTGAATTTTTTCTTGTACGGAAGCTTTTAAAACCGGTAAAAAGCCATATAGCTTCAATAATGTTGGTTTTACCCTGACCGTTTTCGCCGTAAATAACATTTATCCCTTTATCGGGAATAAATTCCACATCTTTTAAATTACGAAAACTTTTTGCTTCAAATTTTGTAATTATCATTTTATTTTAAATAATCTCGTAAATTTTTCTTTCAAATTCTGCTTTGTCACCTACGCGCATTTTTTTACCGCGCTGTGTACAGATTTCTCCGTTAACCTTTACTTCGCCTTCCTGAATTACTATTTTTGCATGACCGCCTGACTGTACTGCATCACACATTTTAAGAAAAGCATCAAGTCTTATAAATTCAGTTGATATTGAAATCTTTTTAGTTTCTTTTTCTTTAACTTTAACTTTTATTTTCATTATGCTTTCAACCTCATGGGTAAAACAAGATAAAGGAAATTATCATTTTCGGGAGGAAGAATGACTATAGGAGAAGTAGGACCGTTAAGTTCAATTCTTACCTCGTCAACGTTGCAGTTTTTAAGTGCATCAAAAATGTATCTGTTGTTGAAACCGATTTCAACGCGGCCACCGTCAATTTTTGCAGGAATTTTATCGTTTGCAGTGCCGACAGATGTAACACTTGAAATTTTAATTGAATCTGTATCAAAAATACATCTCAGAGGACTCTTGAATTTATCTGTGATAATAAGAGAAGTTCTTTCAATACTCTGAATAAAAGTTTTTGTATCAACACGTGCCACAGTTGTACCTGAAAGAGGAATTGCAGTTGTGTAGTTAAGAAATTCACCCTCAAGAAGTCTTGAAACGATTGTATAATTATCAACTTCAAAGCTGATGTGTCTTTTACCCACATTGATTGCAATTACACCGTCAGGTGTTGATGCAGTTTTAACAACCTCGTCAATTGATTTTGCAGGTACAACAAATGAAACATCATTTCCTGAATAATCAATATTTTCTGTTCTTATTGCAAGACGGAAACCGTCAAGAGCAACAAGCTTGATTTTCTTTTCTGAAATTTCAAATTTTATACCTGTATGTATTACTTTTGAATCGTTTGTAGCAACTGCAAAAATTGTCTGACTTACCATTTCTTTAAGAATTTTGCTGTCAACTACAATCGGAAAACCTGAATCAACATTAGGAATTTCAGGGAAATCTGTTGCTGAAATTCCCATAATTGAAAATTCTGATTCACCGCTTTTGATTTTGTATTTAAGTCTGTCATCTTCTGAAAAAATTGAAACTGTTTCACCGGGAAGGTGACGAAGAATATCACAAAGAGTTTTTGCATTGAGAACAATGCTGCCCGGTTCTTCAATTTTTGCATTTATTGAAGTATTGATACCTACTTCAAGGTCATAAGCACTCAGAATAAGTTCGTTACCGAGAGCTTTAATTAAAATTCCTTCGATTGCGGGAATTGTTGATTTAGTTGAAACAACTTTCTGTATTACCTGACATACTTCAGATAATTTCTGTGTGTCGCAAATTACTCTCATCAGAAAAAACCTCCGTGATAAAGAAAATAAATAATATAATTATTTTAGTATTAGTAGTAGGGGATGTTTAAAATGTGCAAAAGTCGCCTGATGCTTTATTCTGCTAAAAATTTTTGCATATTTTTGTTTGAAAATAATTTTAATACATTTTAAAGTTTTTAAGTTCCGGAATGTGGAAAAGAAAATGTTTAAAAACTCCGTGTGGAAAATGTAAAAAAATGTGGAAAACTTTTCAAAGAATTATTTAACAATATCTGTTCCCATGTAAGGTACAAGAACTTCAGGAATTGTAACTGAGCCGTCTTCGTTCTGGAAGTTTTCAAGAATAGCAGCAGTTGTTCTGCCTATTGCAACACCTGAACCGTTAAGAGTATGAACAAGCTGTGCCTTTGATTTTGCATCTTTCTTAAATCTGATTGAAGCACGTCTTGCCTGAAAATCTTCAAAGTTTGAGCATGAAGAAATTTCAACATATCTGCCGTAAGAGGGCATCCATACCTCGATATCATAAGTTTTAGCAGATGAGAAACCGATGTCACCTGAAGAAAGAGCAACTACTCTGTAGGGAAGACCGAGAAGCTGAAGAACTCTTTCAGCATCATTTGTAAGTTTTTCAAGTTCTTCATAAGATGTTTCGGGATCTGCAAATTTAACAAGCTCAACTTTATTGAACTGATGCTGTCTGATAAGACCTCTTGTATCTCTGCCTGCTGAACCTGCTTCTGCTCTGAAACAAGCTGAATAAGCACAATAGCTGATAGGAAGCTTTGCACCGTCAAGAATTTCATCTCTGTGCATGTTTGTTACAGGAACTTCTGCAGTAGGAATAAGAAAATAATCGTTTGTTGTTTTGAATGCATCTTCTTCAAATTTAGGAAGCTGACCTGTACCTGTCATTGAAGCACGGTTAACCATGTAGGGAGGCATAACCTCTGTATAACCGTTTTCAATGTGTGTATTAAGGAAGAAGTTAATGATAGCTCTTTCAAGTCTTGCACCGAGACCTTTATAGAAATGGAATCTTGTACCTGTAACTTTAGCAGCTGTTTCAGGGTCAAGAATACCAAGGTTTGCACCGATATCCCAATGTGCTTTTGCTTCAAAATCAAAGTTTCTGGGTTCGCCCCATTTTCTGATTTCAACGTTTTCTGAATCATCTTTACCGATAGGAGTTGACTCACTTGGAATATTGGGGAATTCGTACATTATTTTTTTCTGTTTTTCTTCAAGCTCAGAAAGAACTGCATCGTTTGCTTTTACACATTCTTTGATTTCGTTCATTCTCTTCATAATTTCAGAAATATCTCCGCCTTCTTTTTTAATCTGCGGAATTTTTTTACTTGCTTCATTCTGTTCCTGTTTGAAAGCATCTGTTTTTGTCATAAGCTCTCTGCGTTCAACGTCAATTGAAAGAACTTCATCAACAAGAGCATCCATATCCTTATTTCTTGATTTCATGGCTGCTTTAACTTTTTCGGGGTTTTCTCTTATAACTTTGATATCTAACATTTTAATCAGTCTCCTAATAAATTATTTATTTTCATCGAAAAATTTTACAAAGTTAGTAAGGTCATCTTTGTCGAAAAATTCGATTGTAATTGTACCTTTATTTTTTGAAGTTGAATTTATTTTTATTTTTCTTTTCAGAGTTTCATTAAGTGAAAGTTCAACTTCATCAAAAAATTTATCTCTTGATTTTTTCTTTTTACTTTTCTTTTCGGTAGTCATCATCTTGACAATTTTTTCAGTTTCTCTTACTGACAAATTATCCTTGATGATTGTGTTACAAAGACTTACCATTTTTTCTTCATCTTCAAGAGGTAAGAGTGCTTTTGCATGACCTGCTGATATAATACCGTCTCTTACGTATTCTGATACACTTTCAGGAAGTTTAAGAAGTCTTAAAGCATTTGCAACTGCTGAACGTGATTTACCGACTCTTTCACTTACTTCTTCCTGAGTAAGTCCGTATTTAGTCATCAGATATTTTATTCCGTCTGCTTCTTCAATTGCATTAAGGTCTTCACGCTGAAGGTTTTCAATCATTGCAATAACGGAAGCTTCTTCATCTGATAATTCTTTTATAACAACAGGAACTTCTTTAAGTCCTGCCATTCTTGAAGCACGCCATCTTCTTTCACCTGCAACAAGCTGATATGTTCCGCCTGAGAGGGGACGTACAAGCAAAGGCTGAATAACACCGTGCTGTGAAATACTGTCAGCAAGTTCCGAAAGTGCAGCCTCACTGAATCTTTTTCTTGGCTGGTCCTTATTAGGAACGATATCAACCAGTTTTACTTTTTCTGTGGAAGAACTGTTTATTTCTTCTAAAGAATTTTCAGAAAAGAGAGATTCAATTCCTCTGCCTAAGCCTTTTTTAGATGCCATATATTCACTTCCTTACTTATTATTCTTTTTAAGAAATTCATCTGCAAGGTTCATATATGCTTCAGAACCTTTTGAAGATTTATCATAATAAATAACAGGTTGTCCGAAACTCGGAGCTTCTGAAAGTCTGACATTTCTCGGAATAAAAGTTGAATAAACTTTTTTAGGAAAGAATTTTTTGACTTCTTCAACAACCTGCTGTGTGAGATTGAGTCTTCCGTCATACATTGTCAGTAAAATGCCCTCAAGGTCGATATATTCGTTATAAAGCTTTTTAACCTGTCTCACTGTTGACATAAGCTGTGAAAGGCCTTCTAAGGCATAATATTCGCATTGTATGGGCACAAAGAAAGTATCTGTGCAACAAAGTGCATTTAAAGTTATAAGTCCGAGAGAAGGAGGACAATCAAGAAAAATAAAGTCGTAATCATTTTTTACAAGTGATAAAGCAACTTTAAGCTTTGATTCTCTGTTTTTTATATCAACAAGTTCAATTTCAGCACCTGCAAGATTTATACTTGAAGGAATGACGCTTACGTTTTTAAAAGGAGTTTCAATAATAATATCCTTTGCTCTTGCATTACCTGTAAGTAAATCGTAAGATGATTTTGAAACTGCACGTTTATTTACACCGAGGCCGCTTGTAGTATTTCCCTGAGGGTCTATATCAACAAGCAGAGTTTTATATCCTTTGCTGCCCAACGCAGCAACAAGGTTAACTGCAGTTGTAGTTTTACCCACACCGCCTTTTTGATTAACTATAGCAATGGTTTTTCCCATATCTGAAGTTCTCCTATCCGTAGAAACAGAAACTCTCTCCATAATAATTAACTTATTATATCATAGATATAATAGAATTGCAAGATTTTTAATGCTATTATTTACAATGAAAATAATTATATATATATTTTAAATTAAATATAATGAGGCATAAATATGTTTCACGTGAAACAAAACAGCAAGAGAGCAGCCCTGAAGACTGCTCCCTCGCTGTTTGTGGATGTGGGGTGTGAAAGAGAAAGATATGGGTGGGCTTTCGCCCTTTATATAAAATCGCTTTAACGCGACCTTATAACGATGTTATTCATTTTTGAAATCACAATTTTATATTCAATTTTTTCATCATCTTCATTCTTATCAAAAATTACATCTGCACCGGAATTTTTCATCTTTTCCACAGCATTTGAAATTGTGTTTGTAAAAAGTCTGATGTCTTTGAAAATATAATTGTTTCTTTTATTTTTAAGGATTTTTCTTACATAGTCTTCTGTCTGAAAATCATTCATGCCCGAAGTAATGATTTCATCTAAGGTTTTATCAAAAAACTCAGTATCTTCAAGCTTTAATAATGCTTTACACTGATTAAAAGTAAGGTTAAAATTTTCAGCTTTTATTATATTTTCACGTGAAAAATGAAGTAGTTTAAGCTTATCAATAACATCTGAAATATCACATGAAAGTACATCAGAAACTTCATCTAAAGTTAATTTATAATCAAGAATAAGTGTTTTAATAGAGCTTGCCTCATCAAAAAGACTGATTTGTTTTCTGAAAGTATTTTCAATAAAATTCATTACTGCAGAAGTTTTTTTATCTGTATTGATTATTATGCAGGGAACATAAGAAAGCCCTGCTAACTTTGATGCTGCAAATCTTCTTTCACCGCTTATAATTTCATACATTCCGTATTGTAAAGGTCTGACGGTAATTGGTTGTAAAATTCCATGTTTTCTTATACTGTTTGAAAGTTTACCTAAGTTTTCGTCTGTTGGTTTATCACACGAAGAGATTATTTTATTGCATCTGATTAGTAGGATGCTTCCCACATCTTTATTCTGCATTAAAAATCCCCCAAAGTGTTTTTCAACTCGTTTGTTGTAAGTCAAGAATACACCCTGAGGGGAAGTTTGTCCAGCAGAAAATTACGACATTTTTCTTTAAAAATTTACTTTGTTTCACGTGAAACAATAGGATGCTTCACAATCTGAGAATAATTTCTGGGGTATTTTGTCGGAGTATGACGTACTTTTTTTATGTAAATAAGTGTTCTTTCTCCGCAATCTGCAAGTTCAAAAGAATTAACTCTTTCTATTTCACCGCCAAGAACCTTTATTGCTTCTTGTGCATCTTTAATTTCTTCATCAGTTTTAGCACTTTTCATGGATATAAACTTACCGCCAATTTTAACAAAAGGTAAGCAATATTCAGATAAATCACGAAGATTTGAAACAGCTCTTGCAGTAGCAAAATCAAAGTTTTCACGTAAAAATTCATCTTTTGCTGCTTCTTCAGCTCTCATATTATATGTGTCTGCAAATAAACCGAGTTCATCGAGAACAGTTTCAATAAACTTAATTTTTTTACCTGTACTGTCAAGAAAAGATACATCAAGGTTATCACATGCAATTAAAAGGGGAAGTCCGGGAAAACCTGCACCTGTGCCTACGTCAATAAGACTGCCTTCGAGTTTATTTTCTGAAAGGACTGCAAGACTGTCAACGAAATGCTTTATAACAATTCCGTCAGGGTCTTTAATAGCAGTCAGATTAAATTTTGCATTCCATTCTATTAAAAGAGATGCATATTTATCAAACATTTCAATTTTTTCATCTGAAAGTGTAATATTAAAAGGTTTCAGAGAATTCACAAATAATTCTTTTGAAATTATCATTATCTGTTTTCCTTTCCAAGAGATGATAAATATATAAGAAGAACTGATATATCAGCAGGACTTACACCTGAAATACGTGATGCCTGACCGATATTTGCAGGTCTCACTTTATTGAGCTTTTCCTGAGCCTCAAGTCTGAGACCTACAATTTCTTTGTAATCTTTTATAAAATCAATCTTTTTCTTTTCAAGACGACGCATTTCGTCAATCTGAGATTTCTGACGTTTTATGTAACCCTCATACTTGATTTCAATTTCAACCTGTTCAAAAATTTCTTTAGGTAAATCAGGTCTTTCTTTGTCAAATGGTGTCAGAATTTTGTAGTCAAGCTGAGGTCTTTTAATAAGCTCGGAAAGTCTCACACCTGTTTTTATTGGTGCTGTTCCACGTGAAACAAGTATATCATTAAGTTCGTCAGAAGGAGAAATTACAACTTTTTTTATACGTTCATCCTCTTCTCTTATAAGATCTTTTTTATGTAAAAACTTCTGATATCTTTCTTCGCTGATTAGACCTAACTCATAGCCTTTTTCAGTAAGTCTCAGGTCAGCATTGTCCTGCCTTAAAATGAGCCTGTATTCAGAACGTGAAGTCATCATTCTGTAAGGGTCAGAACAACCTTTTGTTACAAGATCGTCAATAAGAGTACCTATATATGAGCTTGCTCTGTCAAGAATAAATTCATCTTTGCCCTGAACTTTTCTTGCAGCATTTATACCTGCAACAAGTCCCTGAGCAGCTGCTTCTTCATAACCGCTTGAACCGTTGAACTGACCTGCACCGTAAAGACCTTCAAAATTTTCAAATTCAAGACTCGCTTTAAGTGTAAGAGGGTCAACGCAGTCATATTCGATAGCGTAAGCTGTTCTCATAACCTGAGCATTTTCAAGACCGGGAATAGTTCTGATGAATGCAAGCTGAACATCCTCAGGTAGTGAAGAAGAAAGTCCCTGTAAATACATTTCCTCAGTATTTTCACTGCTGCCGCAAGGCTCAATGAAAATCTGATGTCTTTCTTTTTCCGCAAATCTTACAATTTTGTCTTCAATGCTGGGACAGTATCTTGGACCGACACCGTCAATTTTTCCGCCATAAAGGGGAGAGCGGTGAAGATTTTCAAGAATTATTCTTTTTGTTTCTTCATTTGTGTATGTAACATAACAAGGTTCTGTATTTTCTATTTTAGAATTATAATTAAAAGAGAATGGAGTTGTTTCATCATCACCTGTCTGAATTTCAAGAATTTCCGTGTTAACACTTCTTCTGTTTACACGTGAAGGAGTACCTGTTTTGAATCTTCTTGTTTCAACACCAAGTTTTACAAGCGCTTCTGAAAGCTTGTTTGCAGGGAACATTCCGTCAGGACCGCTTGAAAAAGAAACATCGCCTACATAAATTTTGCCGCCAAGAAAAGTACCTGTTGCAAGAATAACACATTCAGCAGTATAAATTGCTTCAAGGTTAGTTGTCATTTCCCAAAGACCATCATCATTTTTTTTTAGGTCAACAATTTCACATTGTCTGAGTTCAAGATTTTCCTGTTTTTCAAGAGTATGCTTCATGTACTGAGAATAAAGACGTCTGTCAATCTGTGCTCTGAGGCTGTGTACGGCAGGTCCTTTACCTACGTTGAGCATTCTGTTCTGAAGTGTGTGTAAATCGGCTGCAATGCCCATTTCACCACCAAGAGCGTCAATTTCACGTACCAGATGACCTTTTGATGTACCGCCGATAGACGGATTACAAGGCAGATTGCCTACCCAGTCAAGATTTATTGTGAAAACACATGTCTGACATCCGAGACGTGCAGAAGCAAGCCCTGCTTCAACTCCTGCATGGCCTGCTCCGATAACTGCAACATCATAATGTTTTGCAAAATATTGCATAAATAAAAACTCCTGATAAAACTTATTTTAATTTCAGATACTCTTCTAAGCACTGACCTGTTTTCTTCATTTCCTTTGCCGCGTTAATACCCACAAAACGCCAGTGATAGGGCTTGAATTCAACTCCTGTTGATTTTACCTTACCTTCTGGATAACGGAGAATAAAGCCGTATTTATGAGCATTTTCGCAAAGCCATTTGTATTCGTCTGTTTCGCCGAATGAATTATCACGGCTTACTATGTCAACAGAAAGACCTGCATTATGCTCGCTTGAAGCAGGAATATTAACAGATTTAACAGCTTCACCTACTGCCTCTTTATCTCTGTTTTCTTCATAAGCAGGAATACCTTCCAGAATATCCTCAATTTTGTTTTCAAAAAGTTTTCTTTGGAAAGAAACGGTTCTGTAGCCTGAGAAAGGAGTGAGGATTATACCTTCTTTTGTTGCTTCCATATACATTTTATTGTAGAAATCTGCAGCATCAGCATCTATTTTAATGCTGCTGCCTGCAATTTCTTTAAGATTAACCTGATAATTGTCAGGAAGGATATTATTTTTGTTGAGAAGAATAAGATTCCATCCGTTTTTACTTATTTTTGAAACTTTAGGATTGATACCGTAATTTTTGTATTCTCCAATGTATGAACTTGTATAAATACTCTGGTCTTCTTCATATATAACGTCTTTTGCAACAGTACCGTGAGCATCTTCCCAGTATTCAAGCCTTGAAGCCACAGAATTGTTATTTATTGAAACAGGAGGAGTTACTCTTTCAGTAAGAAGTGAAATGATGAAAAGTAACGCACTTACAAGAATAATGCCTATAAGTGCAAAAAAAAGTATTGGTCTTAAATTTTTCTCTTTTTTCACGTCCTATCCCCCTTGAAAAAAATGTTGTAATAGTGTACAATTATTTTATTATTTTTTCGTGTAAATGTCAAATATGTATAAAATTTGTATATTTATGAATTTTCTCTTGATTTTATGCATAAAAGGTGTATAATAGTGTATATCAAGCGAAATAAATGGAAAAAAATATAAATTTGGAGGAAAAAAGTGATGAAAAAAGAAATTAAAAAAGTTGTTCTTGCTTATTCAGGCGGTCTTGACACATCAATTATTATTCCGTGGCTTAAAGAACACTATAACAATTGCGAAGTTGTAGCAGTATCAGGTGACGTTGGTCAGGGCACAGAGCTTGACGGTCTTGAAGAAAAAGCAATAAATACAGGTGCATCAAAACTTTACATTGAAGACCTTAAAAAGGTTTTCGTAGAAGATTATATCTACCCCACAATCAAAGCAGGTGCAATTTATGAAGGCGAATACCTTCTCGGCACAGCATTTGCACGTCCTATCATTGCAAAAAGAATAGTAGAAATTGCTAAAGCAGAAGGTGCAGACGCTATCTGCCATGGTTGTACAGGTAAAGGTAATGACCAGGTACGTTTTGAACTTGCAATCAAAGCATTTGCTCCTGAAATGGAAATTATTGCTCCCTGGAGAACATGGGAATTCAAATCCCGTGAAGATGAAATTGAATATGCAGAAAAAATGGGTATTCCACTTAAAATCAACAGAGAAACAAACTATTCAAAAGATAAGAACCTCTGGCACCTTTCTCATGAAGGTCTTGACCTTGAAGATCCTGCAAATGAACCTCAGTATGATAAACCCGGTTTCCTTGAACTGGGTGTTTCTCCCGAACAGGCTCCCGATAAAGCAGAATATGTAACAATTTCATTTGAAAAAGGTGAAGCTGTTGCACTTAACGGAGAAAAAATGGAACCTGTTGACCTTGTATGCAAGCTCAATGAAATCGGTGGCAGAAACGGTATTGGTCTCATCGACATGGTTGAAAACCGTCTTGTTGGTATGAAATCAAGAGGTGTTTATGAAACTCCCGGCGGAACAATCCTCTTCAGAGCACATCAGGTTCTTGAAACACTCTGCCTTGACAGAGACACTCAGCACTACAAAGCACTTGTTTCTCAGCAGTTTGCAGACCTTGTTTACTTTGGTAAATGGTTCACACCTCTTCGTGAAGCACTTTCAGCATTTGTTGACAAAACACAGGAAACTGTTACAGGTGATGTAAAACTCAAACTCTACAAAGGTAACATCATTAACGCAGGTACAACATCTCCCTACTCACTTTACAGTGAAGCATTTGCAACATTTGATGAGGACGAAGTTTACGACCAGAACGATTCAGCAGGATTCATCAATCTCTTCGGTCTTCCCATCAAGGTTAAAGCAATCCTTGATCAGGAAAGAGGAGCAAATAAATAATAAATATAATATATTATAGTTGTCAATTGCTTGACAATTATAATGAAAACTTATAAAATTAAGGGTGAAACATTCGCCGAGTGGTGGTAAGAAAGTTTTGTTACGCAAACAAAATTTTTGAATTATTACCGTAAAACTCGTAAGTCGATGAAAATTTCACCCTTTAATTTTTTGGAGGAAATAAAAATGAAACTTTGGGCAGGACGCTTTTCTAAAGAGGCAGACAAAAAAACTAACGATTTCAATTCATCAATTTCTTTTGATTCAAGAATGTTCAAGGAAGATATTGATGGTTCAATTGCTCATGCAACAATGCTTTCAGAGCAGGGGATAATTTCGGTTGAAGATAAAGAATCAATCGTTTCTGAACTTGCAAAAATCAAGGAAGAAATCATTGACGGAAATCTTCCCATTGACCCTGATGCAGAAGATATACATACATTTATTGAAGGTGAACTCACAAGAAGAATCGGCCAGGCAGGAAAAAGACTTCATACTGCAAGAAGCCGTAATGATCAGGTAGCCCTCGATATCAGACTTTATCTCAAAAAAGAATGTACAGCACTTATCTCACAGGTAAAAGAGCTTGAAAAAGTTATTGCTATGCAGTCAGAAAAATATGCAGACGTTGTAATGCCCGGTTATACACATCTTCAGAGAGCACAGCCCATTACTTTCGGACATCATCTCTTAGCTTATGGTGAAATGTTCCTTCGTGATATCGGAAGACTTGAAGACGCCTATAAGAGAATGGACTATTGTCCTCTCGGCAGCGGTGCGTTGGCAGGTACAACTTATCCTCTCAACCGTGAAAGAACAGCTGAACTTTTAGGTTTTACAGGACCTACACAGAATTCACTTGACGGTGTTTCTGACAGAGATTTCTGCATTGAACTTGCAAGTGCAATTTCAATTCTCATGATGCATCTTTCACGTTTCAGTGAAGAAATTATCATGTGGTGTTCATGGGAATTCAAATTCATTGAGCTTGACGATGCATTCTCAACAGGCTCAAGCATTATGCCTCAGAAGAAAAATCCTGATATTGCAGAGCTTGTCCGTGGTAAAGCAGGTAGGGTATACGGTGACCTTATGACACTTCTTGCATTTATGAAAGGTCTTCCTCTGGCTTATAACAAAGATATGCAGGAAGATAAGGATGCAATTTTTGATGCAGTTGATACAGTTAAGCTTTGCCTTACTGCATTCATTCCAATGATTGAAACAATGACAGTTCTTCCCAATAATATGAAGAAAGCAGCACTCGGCGGATTTATAAATGCTACTGACTGTGCAGACTTCCTTGTTTCAAAAGGACTTCCTTTCCGTGATGCTTATAAGGCAACAGGTGAGCTTGTTGCACTCTGCATTGAAAAAGGAATAACGCTTGATGTTCTTCCTCTTGAAGATTATAAAGAAATCTGTGATTTGTTTGATGAAGGTGTTTACGATGCAATTTCACTTGAAAGATGTGTTTCAATGAGAACACCTCTCGGTTCACCTTGTCCCGATAATGTGAGAAAACAGTCAGCAAATCTTCTTGAAAAAATAAAATAACTAAATTTCTGATTTTTGCAAAGGATGGTGATATCCATGGAAGATAAAAAACAGGAAAGAACCCTTATACAGAATTTTTCTCTTATCAAAAGGTTTTTTCCTTATCTGAAAAAACATCTTGCTACTGAATTGGGAGTTCTGTTTTGTGCAATTGTTGCGGCAACAAGTGAAATTATTCTGCCTTTGATTGTCAAAAAAATTACAAACGAAGGCATGTCACTTACATACGAGTTTCTGTTTACAATTTGTCTTGCTTATGTGGGAATAAAGGCAGTTGAAAGTGTTGCAAGCTACTGTCAGGCATTTTTCGGCCATAAAATGGGTACAAAAATTGAAAATGCCATGAGAGAAGATATGTTTGACCACCTGCAGACACTTTCATTCTCTTATTTTGACAACACAAAAGTAGGTCAGCTTATGTCACGAATGACATCAGACCTTTTTGATGTTGCAGAATGGGCACATCATTTCCCCGAAATGATTTTAATGACAGTTGTAAAGTTTATTGCAAGCTTTTACATTTTTACAACAATGGATATCCGTTTTGCAATTGCAGTTTTTGTTCTGTTCCCTTTCATGATTTTTCTTACAAAGAAAACAAGAACAAAAATGCGTGATACATTCAAAGAAAACAGACATCAGATAGGCGAAATAAATGCACGTCTTGAAGATAGTCTTTTAGGTGTAAAGGTTGTACGCTCATTCACGAATGAAGAAACAGAAAAGAAAAAGTTTTTAGCCGGTTGTGACGAGTACATAAAAGTAAAAATCAGAGGCTATAAATATATGGCTTCTTTCCATGCAACCGTTGGTCTTATCAACGGTACAATGTACATCGCCGTTATTGCAATGGGTGCATGGCTTATGAAAGAAGGTAAAATTGCAGCAGGTGATTTTGCAGCAAGTTTGCTTCTTGTTTCAACTCTTCTCAATTCTGTAAGAAGCATTGTTGATTTCAGCGAACAGTTCAGCCGTGGTGTAACGGGCGTTGAAAGATTTACTGAAATTATGGATGAAATTCCCGAAATTGTTGATAGTGAAAATGCTGTTGACATTGAAAATGTTGAGGGTGAAATAGAGTTTAAAAATGTTTCGTTCAGTTATGTAAAAGGCGAAAAACAGATTCTCAGCGACTTAAATCTTCATCTTAAAAAAGGCGAAAACCTTGCTCTTGTAGGGCCAAGCGGTGGTGGTAAAACTACTCTCTGTAATCTTATTCCCCGTTTCTATGAAGCTGAAAGCGGTGAAATTCTTGTTGACGGCAGAAACATAAAAGATATTACACTCCATTCTCTTCGTTCTAATATCGGTGTTGTGGCTCAGGATGTTTACCTTTTCAGCGGAACAATCAGAGATAACCTTATTTACGGTAAACCGGGTGCTACGGAAGAAGAAATAATCGAAGCAACTAAACAGGCAGGTGCTTATGATTTTATTTCTGCACTTCCCAACGGATTTGATACATATATCGGTGAAAGAGGCGTTAAACTTTCAGGCGGTCAGAAACAGAGAATTTCAATTGCCAGAGTTTTCCTCAAAAATCCGCCTATTCTTCTTCTTGATGAAGCAACATCTGCACTTGATAACGAGAGTGAAAAGCTTGTTCAGGAATCTCTTGAAAGACTTGCAAAAGGCAGAACAACTCTCACAATCGCTCACAGACTTACAACAATCAAAAATGCCGATGAAATCATTGTTCTCACAGAGGAAGGCATAGCAGAGCAGGGTTCACATAGTGAGCTTATTGCAAAAGGCGGTATTTACAGTAACATGTATAGCATGTACGGTGATAAAAGCGAAGAAATAAAATAATTTATATACGAAAGGACTAAATATTATGCTTAAAAACATTCCTTCAATTCTTAACCCTGAGCTTCTTAAAATCCTTATGGAAATGGGTCACGGTGATGAACTTGTAATCGGTGACGGAAATTTCCCTGCCGCATCATGTGCACAGAGACTCGTCCGTCTTGACGGACACTCAGTACCCGCAGTTCTTGATGCAATTCTTAAACTTTTTCCTCTCGATACTTATGTTGATGCTCCCGTAGCTCTTATGGATAACGGTGACAGTGAAAACCGTCCTCCCATCTGGGTAGAGTACGAAGAAATCGTTAAAAATAACGAGGGCGATAAAAAATTTGAACTTGTTGAGCGTTTTGATTTCTATGACAGAGCAAAAAAAGCTTATGCTATTGTTTCAACAGGCGAAACTGCAATTTATGCAAACGTTATTATCAAAAAAGGCGTAGTAATTGAATAATTCAGAGGTGATTCACTTGAAAAGAGTTCTTGCTTTTGACTTTGGTGCATCAAGCGGCAGAGCAATTATCGGCAAATTTGAAAACGGAAAAATTGAACTTGAGGAGGTTCATCGCTTTTCAAATGACCCTGTAAGTGTGAACGGCACAACTTACTGGGATGTTCTCAGACTTTTTTATGAAATTAAACAGGGTATTATAAAAGCAAAACAGGCAGGCGGTTTTGACAGTATCGGTATTGACACATGGGGCGTTGATTTCGGTCTTATTGATGAATTCGGATGCCTTCTTGAAAACCCCATTCACTACCGAGATGTAAGAACTGTAGGTATGATTGAGGAAGCAGAAAAATATATTTCCAGAAGAGAAATGTATGATATCACAGGCATTCAGTTCATGGAGCTTAATACAATTTTCCAGTTACTTGCCCTTAAAAAAGAGCGTCCTCACATGCTTGAGAGAACAGATAAAATGCTCTTTATGCCTGACCTTTTTGCATATATGCTTACAGGTGAAAAAAATACTGAATATTCTATTGCAACAACTTCACAGATGATTGACCTGAAAACAAATTCATGGTCGGGCGAGCTTCTTGATAAACTCGGAATAAGAAAAGATATTTTTGCACCTATTGTAAAAAGCGGTACAAAAGCAGGATTTTTAAGTAAAGAAATCTGCGAAGAATGTGGTGTTCCAAGTGTTCCCGTTATTGCAGTGTGTGAGCACGATACACAGTCTGCAATCAGTGCTGTTCCTTGTCCTGAGGGTGAATTTGCATTTATCAGCAGCGGTACATGGTCACTTTTCGGCACAGAGCTTGAAAAACCTGTTGTCAATGATACAACTTACGAAATAAATGTCACAAACGAAGGCGGTTATGATTTTTCAACAGGCTTCCTGAAAAATATTATCGGATTGTGGCTTATTCAGGAAAGTCGCCGTCAGTGGGCAAGAGAAGGTGAAAATTATTCTTACGCTGACCTTGAAAAGTTGGCACTTGAAGCAGAACCATTTAAATGTTTCATTGACCCTGATGCGCCTGAATTTGTTCCTCACGGAAATCTTCCCGAAAGAGTACGTGAATACTGCAGAAAAACAAATCAGTATGTTCCCGAAACTGTTGGCGAAATTATGCGCTGTATTTACGAAAGTCTTGCTATGAAGTACAGAGAAACTTTTGACAAAATCAAAGAATGTACAGGAAAAGATTATCCTGTAATTCACGTTATCGGTGGCGGTACAAAGGATACACTTCTTTGTCAGCTCACTGCAAATTCATGTGGCTGTGATGTAAAAGCAGGACCTATTGAAGCAACTGTTCTCGGCAACCTTGCAGTTCAGCTCATTTCTCACGGCGAAATCAAGGATATAAAAGAAGCAAGAGAAATTATCGCTTCAAGTGAAAACGTTGTTACATACAATCCTCAGGATGCTGATTTGTGGTCAGAAAACTTTGAGAAATATTTAAAAGCAAATAAATAATTCTATATTTAAAAATTTTTAAATAAAAAACGGATATATCGTAGGGGACGGGTTGCCCGTCCCGAATAAATGAAAAATACCGCTGAAATCTTTATTATGGATCTCAGCGGTTTTTATTTATTATCTAATTAATCAGATAAATTGCAAAATTCAGATACCCTGCAAAAGTTACCCACAGAAGATAGGGGATAAGTAAAAGTCCTGCAGGTTTTGAAATTCTGTAAAAAAGAACTATATTTGCAATTATCAGTATCCACAAAGCAATGAGCCATATAAATGCGAAAAGATAATCTTCTCTGTTAAAGAAAATAATTGACCAGAGGAAGTTGAAAAAAAGTTGTGTTCCGTAAACAATAAAGGCATTTCTTTTTTGTTTGTCAGTGGCAGAGCTTGTTGTAACAAGATATGCGGAAATTCCCATAAGTATATAAAGAATTGTCCACACAACGGGAAAAAGCCATCCCGGGGGAGAAAGTGGCGGTTGATTAATTTTTTCAAAACTTTCCATACTGTTCATAGTAAGTAAAGCAGAAAGTCCACCGACTGCAAGGGGAATAAAAAGATTGATAAGTAAAGGTTTCAGCCTGATTGTCATAAAATCACCTCGTATAATAATATACGAGAAAAATTTTTTATTATGCAATAGTTTGTTTACAAAGAAGAAATCTTCGTAAAAACAGAGCTTTTCTGTATTTATTAACCGGTTAAAAAATTTTATATATGCAATTTACAAATACCATTTATACTGTAAGCTTTTCCGTAATCAAAATGAATTTTTATTTCATTTGTTCCGCTTTGAAGCTCGTATTCGGTTTGTTGCATAAGCTTTTTTCCGTGATAAATTGCAAACCTGATTTGCCTGTCATCATCCCATGGAACACTTTGAACAAGGTTGAACACGGGTTCGGTGTTAACCTTCATACCAAATAATTCATCTATGCTTACATTAAAAATTTTTGCAATCTCAGGTAAAAGCATAATGTCAGGAGAGGTAATTTTTTGCTCCCACTTTGAAACTGCTTGAGTAGAAACATTAAGTTGTTTGGCAAATTCCTCTTGTGTCATTGCATTTAACCTTCTGTAATAAGCAATTTGTTCGCCTACGGCATATTTACTGTTCATATTGACTCCTTTTCAAATTTTAGTTTTTGGGGGGGTTGCACGTGCTGATAATATTATACATAAAACAATGAATATTTTAAAGAAATCATTTGGCGAAAAACTATCAGTATTGGTTGATATTCTTTTTAATGCTTCAAAATTGATAAGGTTTGTTTAGTGAAGAGTGAAGAAGTAAAAAACCCTGTTCTTTGAACAGGGTTTTTGGTACAATTGCTAATAATGGATTTACATGGCTGATATCTTTCCGCAATACCATCCAACCACACCGTCTTTTTTTACTATGTAACCTTTTGGATTCTGAGATATAACCGATAGTTTGTCGCCAATGTTTACAGGTAAAACATAATCGGTATAATCGAAAGCCTCTGTATCGTTTCGAAGATGAGAATTTGGAATATGCAACCTGCGACCACTTTTTACATGCTCAATATATGAAAACTCTTCGCCTTTTTCTAAAATTTTGATTTCTCTGTTAATCCATGATATGTATACAGAATCAGCGCTTGGGTTTTGAGTTTCCAGAGCATACACAGCAGGAATTTCATCGTAACTTATATGAGAAAATTCTTTAACAGAACAGTTTATATCGGGAATTATCAGCAGATTTAACTGTCCGTCTTTTTTTACTCCGCATCCACCATCTATTGAAACGATTCTTTTGTCACGGTCAACAATGGGGTTCATTTGAGGTATATCGGAGCCATACAAAACAACAGGCCAATGACCCGCAATTATATATTTATCAAAGATGTGAGGAGTGTTTTCGACGAAAGCATCATATTTTGTTAAATCGAAAATGCTTTTGTCCGTATTATCCGATACTTTCTTTTCTCTTAGACCGCCGTGAACAAAAATATAGTTTTGTGTTTCTACCACGGTCGGCAAATCAGCAAGAAATTTAAATTCTTTTTCAAAATGCATGATGACATCTGTTTTAGACAGAAGAATATCCTCCGGTCGGTTTATAGTATAGCCACATTCGGTTGCAAGCTCTTCGTAAAATGATGTGCCTATCCATTTTCTTAGACTTAAAATGTAATCATAAAATCCGCAAACATTTTCTTCTGAAAGTCCATATATCAATTTCAATCTGTACGCATCTACATTTCCGATAAGAGGTATGACGTTTCCTTTTTTACAAAGTTCCATAACATAGCGGAGAGTGTTCAGATTTTCAGGACCTTTTTCAATCATATCTCCAACTATAAACAAAATATCATCATCGGAAAAGCAAGCTTTTCCCAAAACTTTTTTAAAATAGGACAGATATCCGTGAATATCACTTGTGACAAGAATTCTTTTTCCTGCTTCTATATTCATCCGTTCAATTTTTGTATTTAATTTTATCATTTTAAATTATCCTTTTTACTTTTTGCTGTATTCAGTGTTGAAACAAGGATTCTTTTTATTTCCAGGCAATCATCAAGTAACGATTTGCCTTCTTGCTCGGTTATATAATCTGATAGGATAAGAAGTCGAAGCCAATATTCTGTTTCGGCTGTTTCTTTTAATGATATCTGCAATTTAGCGATAAAATCTGCTTTTGACACACCGTAAACAGCCTCATTTGCGTTTGCACCGATGCTTGTTCCTGAACGGATTATCTGCTTTGAAATAATTGTTTCCTTTTTCTCTTTGATGAGATATTCGTGGAGTTTTACAATCCGTGCGGCAAATTTTAAGGATTTGTCGAGCAATATGTTATCTTTCATTTTCTCACCTTTTAAAGAATAAATAAGAAAGAATATTGAATAAAGAAAAATACAAACAGCTTCGTATACATATTTTATTATTTCATATTTATTCTCTATTCTTTCTTCTTTTAGCCTCTGAAAGAGGTGCTGTTTGGTCCGCCCGAGAGGATTCGAACCCCCGACCTTCAGAATCGGAATCTGCTGCACTATCCTGCTGTGCTACGGGCGGAAATATAATATATTTTATCACAAAACAGAAACTTTTACAACTTATGTAATGACAAAAATGAAAAATTATGTTATATTCATTTTAAGAGGTGACATTATGAAAATTAAACTTATCGGTAAACCCAAAATTATTATGTCAAATCCCAATAGCAAACATAATTATTTCGGCTGGCCTACTGTTGCAAAACTGCAGGACGGGAAAATTGCAGTCGGTGCATCAGGCTTCAGACTTGAGCACGTTTGTCCTTTCGGAAAAGGTGTAATTTCTTACAGCTATGACAATGGCGAAACCTATACGGCACCTGCACCTGTAATTGATACACCTCTTGATGACAGAGATGTAGGTATATGTCCTTTCGGAGAAAAAGGAGTTATTGTCACTTCCTTCAATAACTCGGCAGATATGCAAAGAGGATATAATAAAGAAAATGAATACGTACAGAGATATATCGACACAATCACAGATGAAGATGAGGAAAAATATCTGGGTTCAACTTTTCGCGTAAGTTATGACTGCGGAGTTACTTTCGGAAAAATTTTTCGTTCACCTGTAACATCTCCTCACGGACCAATAGAACTTCGTGACGGAACAATACTGTGGGTAGGAAATAATTTCGATGATTGTGAAGCGGGACTTGAAGTTGTAAAACTTAACCCGGAAACGGGAGAGGCAGAATACATAAGCAAAATTACAATTGATGATAAAAATATTTTCATTAATGAACCCAATATACTTGAACTTCCTGACGGAAGACTAATTTGTCATACGAGAGCAGAGAACAATAATTTGTTTACAACTTATCAGTGTTTTTCTTCTGATAAAGGCAAAACATGGACTCCTCTTGAAAGAATTCTCGGTGAAACTGACGGTGCCCCGCCACATCTGTTTTTGCATTCATCAGGTGTGCTTATCTGTACCTACGGCAGAAGAAAATACCCCTATGGAATTATGGCAATGATAAGCACCGACTACGGCAAAACATGGGAAAAAGATCTGAGACTTTATGAGAGTAAGCTTGATGAAGATGACCTCGGTTACCCATCAACAATTGAACTTGATGACGGTACATTGCTCACAACTTTCTACGCACCCGCAGCAGAAGACAGACATTGCGAAATTTTCCAGCAGAAATGGAAATTAATGTAAATAATATGCAACAAAAATATTAAATGTGTTGTAATTTTTCAGGTGTGGGTTATAATGGAGAAAAAGGAACGAAAGAAAATACGTCTTGCAAACTATGATTATTCATCAGTTGGTGCGTACTTTATTACACTCTGTACTAAAAACAAAGAGCATAATCTTTCCCGAATCATCGTAGGGGACGGGTTGCCCGTCCCGAAAAAAACAGCCTACGGAGATGTGGTTGAAAAGTACATAAATGAAATGAAAATTAAATATCCCAATGTTTCTGTTGACAAATTTGTAATTATGCCAAACCACATACATATGATTATTGTGATTTCCGAATGCGGGACGGGAAACCCGTCCCCTACGATAAGCAATATAATGGGATGGTTTAAATACCAGACAACAAAAACAATAAATAACATACGTGATTCTTCTGCAGAAAAATTTTGGCAGAGGTCATATTTTGACCATATTATAAGAGGACAACAGGACTACGAAGAACAATGGAGATACATTGACGAAAACCCTGCAAGATGGGTATATAAAATATAACAAGAGGTGATTTGGATGAAAGAAAAACGATTATCTTCAGGTAAACAGATTTTTATTGGTATTTTCAGCGTTTTGATTTTTTGGTTGTTTGGTTTGTTTACAGGAGATCCGCTTGATTATTTCTGGGATACTCCTTTTGAAGAATTTGTCAATAAAATTCCGTCTGCTATTTTCAATGCACTTCCGTTTGTTTTTGTAATACTTATTATTGTTTTTGCAATTGTGGGTAAACTTAAAGACTACCCCAAAATGTACTGGTCATCTTTGATAATGACTGTTTTACCTGTTGTTGCAATGTGTCTTGATGTGATTAAAGACTTTCAGTTAGGCGTTGTATATTTTGTTTTGGTTCCTTTCGTTTATTTGCTTTATCCTTTTGGTCTTATGGGATTTGGTACATACGTAGCTTTTGAATATAATTCTTATTTGTTTCTGTATCGCGACGAAGTTACTGCAATAATAATTTGTGCAGGACTTATAATTTCTCTTGTTTTATTCTTTACAGTTAAAAGGAAAAATAAAAATG
>JAFXFI010000123.1 GCA_017520635.1 Clostridia bacterium | reverse complement strand
TCAACAGGCGCAAGATCAGGATTTGAAGCATAAATTGCAATTGCTTTTGATGCATCAAGGGGGGACCCGCCGCCGATACCGATTATAAAATCTGCATCAATGCTCCTTGCGCACTCTCCTGCCCTGTGACAATCGGCAGTCTGAGGGTTTTCTGTTATGCCGTCAAAGACAGAATATGATATACCGAGTTTTTCAAGGACTGCAACAACATCACTTAGAGCACCGCACTTTTTTGCTGAGTTTCCGCCTGTTACAATAAGACAGGATTTGCCTAACTTTTCAAGCAGTTTGTAGTTTTCATTAAAACAACCTTTACCGCTGATAATCTGTACAGGCATATATGAATTTATATTCATTGGAGCATCTCCTTTTATTAAATCAGAATTTGTCGAGCAGAGTTTTGTTGATATATCGTAGGGGCGATGATTCATCGCCCGGCACGATAGTGCATTTTCCGAAGGAAAACTTAACGGCAGAGCCGTTCTGCTACGCAGCGGGCGTTGGGTCAACGCCCCTACTGACTCTTGTTCAGTTTCTGCAAACAGCCCGACAAATTATTGTTTAACGGCAGAACATTTCTGTTCTGCCGTTTCGCTTGGTTTTATATGCCTGACGGAAGTTTGCCTTCGGGGATAAATCTTAAATATGTTCCTCCGTCTGCTGTTTTGAATGATACAAAATAACCTGTATCCGGTGTATCCTGTTCGTAAAGAGTGAATGAGCAGTCTGCAAGTTTGCTGATTTTATCTTTTTCTTTGATTACCTGATTGTTTATCTTTTCATCAAGGAAAGTATCATAATATGCCCATTCCTGACCGCTGTCTGCTGATTTGCCTGATGAGTAATATCCGATAAAGCATCTTGACTGATTCATTGCATAGAATATATCATCATTTGCCTGAACTATGTTTACTTCTGCTGCTGTCATAACTTCTGCAGAAATAAAATCAGGGTCTGCAATCATTTTATCGTAAAGTCCGAGATTTTTAAGCACCTTTACGGTGTTTGTCATATCTGTTGTGATATGAGTGCCGAAGCATGTGTTCCAGGGGGACTGATACATAAACTCCGTATACTGCGCAGAGAAGGGAAGTTCTTCGTAAGTTGTTTCACCCTCTGCAGCATCACTTATATCATTAGGGAAATAAATATAGCCTATGGGAGATTCCGCGGGGTAATATTTTTCTTCGGTGCTTCTGTTTCTGATGTCTGTATAAAGTGCATCAAGAAGCATAATTTTGTCACTCTTGGTGAAGTTTACATTGAAGATTGTATCAAGGTTTTTGTTGAAAAACTGTGCTGTGTATGTATTTCTGAGGTTTTGCTGAGCAGATGCAAAAACATGTTCCGATGTGAAAGAATAATCCTTGAATTCTCTGATATCGCCTTTGAAATATTTTTCAAGCTGAGCATCAAAAAAGTCGCAATCTTCAAGATAAAGGAGCTTTTTATAGCTCTCGTAGGATATTTCAGCAAAATCACGCATAAAGGTTCTTCCGTTTTTGAGAGTGTAGACAAACTGAATACTGTTTGGCAACATTCTGTCTTCCTGAGGTGTTCCTGTTATTGACTTGTGTGCATCAAGAACGGCTTTTATGTCTTTTTCTGTTGTGAATTCACCTGCAAGGCAATCCGGGAAATTCTTATACGAAAGGTCGCAATCGTTATATCTGTAACTATCTGTAAAAAGACCGTATTCTGCTATGTCACCTGTAAATGTTACCGCAACGCTCTGTATGTCTTCGGCATCGGGCAGCTTCTGAGAAAAGCCGAAAAGACCTGTATAAAAAACTCCTACGATTATACCTGAAACAACAAGACCTATGGGTAATTTGTAAAGACCTCTGAGGAATTTCTTGCCGTCACGCAGAACGATGATTTCAAGCACCAGGTGTATTACGGTAAATGCGACAGCACCGAGTGCAAGACCGACAATAAGGCTGAGTCCGGCAGAATCTGTAATTGTACAGAAAATGCAAAGAACTGAGAATCCTGCAAGAAGAGAGACTGCGGAGTTGAGATAACGGTTCATACCGATGAAACCGCAGATTTCAGCCTTTCTTTTATTAAAGAAGAACACGCCCAGAGCAAAAATTGCTGCACAGATACCGACCCAGAGAAGAATATTGAGAAAATCGGGTGAAATTGCAGGAATTGCTTCATCAATCTTTTTCTTTTCTGCAACACCGTATTTTATAAATTCTGTTTTGCTCCAGAAAACAGGGCTTAAAAAGCTTAATGCAGACGGCAGATCTTCTGCAAATTCATTGTATGAATCGCTGTTTGCGTAGGAGAAATATGAACCGTAGGGATTGCCGTAAAGGAATGAGGTCATAAGCTGCTGAATGCTGTAAAAGAATATGTCAGGCAGGAAGAGAATGAAAGAAGAGAAAATTGCTGTTTCAAATGTTGTTCCCACCACGGCAAAAACTGTTGCCGTAACGGTAAATGCAATAAGTGATGTTATATAAAGTGAAAACAGATAAAACAGAATTGCTTTAAGAAGTGTAAGTGAAAAACCTAGAGCAATAATGTTGCCTATGAATGTAACAAGTAGCGGAAGAGCAATTGCGATAAAAAGAAGCAATGCGCCTGAGAGATATTTTCCGCAGAAAAGCTTCGTTCTGGTGATGCCGAGAGAATAGTAAACATTCACCATTTTTTTTGATGTAATGAAGTTGAAAGCACATATTGCCATCAGCACGCCTGCCAGCGCAACAAGAGCGGGAATAATAAATGAGAGTCTTTCTGCTTCTTCAAAAATAAGGAAGTGGTATGTATCGCGGACATTGACAATTCCCGTTATTTCACCGTATTCGTCAGATGTATAGTGTTTTGTAAAAAGCGTTATGTAGGTCAGCAGGGTTGAGAGAAATGTGAATGCTCCGCACAGAAGAACTGAAACTGAAACCGAAACGCTTTTGAAACCCTGTCTGAATGTGAAAAGCATAGGTTTAACCGAGGATTGCTTTGTAATCATATTCTTTACCCTCCATTTCCTGCATAAATATTTCTTCAAGTGAAAGACTGATTCTTTCAGTTACCGCGGGAGCAAGTTTTTCTATGAGTGCCTCCGCTTCGGCAGTATTGCCGTGAACGGTGAAAATTGCAAGCTGGCCGTCTTTTGTGAGATTTTCGCATTTCAGGGAGCTGAATTCTTCCAATGTGAATTCTCTTGCAAACGCCAGTCTGAATTTTGTTCTGCCACAGGAAAGCTCGTCAACAGCACCTGTAACGGAGATTTTTTTGCCGTTGATGATGCCGATGTGGTCACACAGATTTTCAAGCTCCTGAAGATTGTGTGATGAAATGATGACTGACATTCCGTTTTCGTTGATTGCTTCTTTCAGAAGTCCTTTCATAAGAAGGCGTTTCTGAGGGTCAATGCCGTCAAAAGATTCGTCAAGAAGCAAAAGCTTCGGGTGAGTTGAAAGTGCAAAAACCATTTCAGCCTGTCTTTGCATACCCTTTGAAAAACCGTTGATACGCTTTTTCGGGTCGAGTCCGAAAGCTTCAACAAGCTTGTT
>JAFXFI010000122.1 GCA_017520635.1 Clostridia bacterium | reverse complement strand
CGTAATTCTTTTTATTGCAGCAATTCTGTCCCTGAGGGCAGCTGCTTTTTCAAATTCAAGATTTTCAGAGGCTTTCATCATTTCCTCTTTCATCTCGTTTATTGCCTCGTCTGTTCCTTTTTTCATCAGGAAATCAAGGGCATCTTCAACAGATTTTTTGTATTCACTTTGTGAAATTTTACCTGTACACGGAGCAGAACACTGATTAATGTGGAAATTAAGACAAGGTCTTGTTTTACCTATATCACGGGGAAAAACTTTATTGCACTGAGGCAGTTTGAAAATTTTCTGTGCTGCATCAACTGCTTCACGGACAATAAACGAGCTTGTGTAAGGCCCTATATAGGTGCTGCCATCATCAACCTTCTGCATTGCAAACTGAAGTCTCGGGTACGGTGAATCTGTAACCTTAATATAATGGTATCCTTTGTCATCTTTCAGAAGAATATTATACTTTGGCATGTGCTGTTTTATAAGACTGCATTCAAGCACAAGGGCCTCAAACTCACTGTCGGTAATTATATAATCGAAATCATCAACATGGCTGACCATTTTGATAACTTTTGTCTGCATGTTGGTCTGTGATGCAAAATAAGAGCTGACTCTGTTCTTTAGTTTTTTCGCTTTGCCCACATATATTATTTCCTTATCTTTGTTTTTCATCAGATAAACACCGGGCTGTAACGGCAGAGCCATGGCTTTTTTACGGAGTTCTTTAATTTTTTCGGTCACATTATCACCAACTTTCATTACATATAAATCATACCATTTTTCAATCATTTTTACAACTGCAAATTTCTCCGTTGTATTAAATAAAAAAAACTGTCAATAATATTCCATGAACATAACAAAGGATGTGATTTATCTGGCAGGAATTACTCTGAAAAATATCAAAAAAATTTATGACGGCAATTACACAGCGGTTCATGACCTTTCCCTTGAAATAAAGGACCGTGAATTCGTAATACTTGTAGGACCTTCTGGATGCGGTAAAAGTACAACTCTCAGAATGATTGCAGGTCTTGAGGAAATTTCCTCAGGAGAGCTTTATATTGGTGACAGATTGGTAAACGAAGTACCGCCTAAAGGCAGGGATATTGCTATGGTTTTTCAGAACTACGCACTTTATCCCCACATGACGGTATACAAAAATATGGCATTTGCCCTTGAAATGAGAAAAATGCCGAAAGATGAAATCAGAAAGAAAATTACTGAAACTGCAAAAAGCCTTGATATCGAAAACCTCCTTGACAGAAAGCCAAAAGCACTTTCAGGCGGTCAGAGACAGAGAGTTGCTCTGGGCAGAGCAATGGTGAGAGAGCCTTCTGTTTTTCTCCTTGACGAACCTCTTTCAAACCTTGATGCAAAGCTCCGTACACAGATGCGTGCTGAAATAAAGGAACTTCATCGAAAGCTTGCCACAACTTTTGTCTATGTTACCCACGACCAGACGGAAGCCATGACAATGGGTGACAGAATCGTTGTCATGAAAGACGGTTTTCTCCAACAGGCAGACACACCTGAGGCACTTTACAACAACCCCGTAAACACTTTCGTTGCAGGATTTATCGGCTCACCTCAGATGAATTTCATCAAGGCAGAGGTTACCGGTGACAAAGAAAAAGTAAAGCTCAAAATTGACGAAAGCTTTATTGATGTTCCCAAAGAAATTTTACAGAAAACCGACCTTCAGAACTATATTAATTCTCAAGTGATTTTCGGAATACGTCCTGAAAACACACACCTTACAGATGAAAGCAAAAACTCTGTTCACGGAACAATTGAAATTTCCGAACTTGTAGGTGACTGCTCGTATATACACATAAAAACAGGAAAAGATAATATCATCAGTAAATATCCTACACTGTTTTCGGGAGAAAAAGGTGACAAAATAAAAATAACTTTCGACATGACAAAGTCACTTTTTTTCGATACCGAAACAGAGTACAGAATATAAGAAAGGAAGATTTCTATGAAAAAATTTATTACCCTTACAGTTTCCGTAATTATTATTGCACTTACCTTTGCTGCATGTATGGGCGGAAACAACGTATCAGAAAACAACAACGGACAAGTTGACCAGAAGGAAACTGTCACTCTCAGGCTCTGGGGTGCTCAGGACGACAAAGACATGCTCACAAAACTTATTGCCGATTTCAAAGAAGATCACCCTGAAAAGAACTGGAAAATCTCTATAAGCTACGTTGGCGAAGACGATGCTGCAACAGAAGTTCTCAAAGACGTTTCTGCAGCTGCCGACGTTTTCAGTTTTTCAAGCGACCAGATTGCAACCCTCAAAAAATCAGGTGCACTTTACAGAGTAACCAACAACGACATCAAAACAAGAAACAGCAAACCTTCTGTAATGGCAGCAACGGTTGATGGTGAAATTTACGCTTATCCCTCTTCATCAGACACATTTTTCCTCTACTATGACAAATCAATTTTTTCAGAGGGTGAAGTAAAATCCCTTGAGTCAATTCTTGCAAAAAATACAGGTGACAAAGTTACAAACTTCGCAATGAAAATTGACGATGGCTGGTACTCATCATCTTTCTTCTTCACTGCAGGATGTACACTTTTCGGTGAAAACGGAACAGATGCAACAAAGTGCGACTTTAACTCCGAAAAAGGTGTTATGGCAGCAAACTATATGATTGACCTTGTTAGAAACAAAAAATTCGCAAGTCTTGACGATGCAAAAATCAAAGCAGGCTTCAAAGCAAGAACACTCGGTTCAGCTGTTTCAGGAACATGGAATGCTGAAGACATTAAAAACAGCCTCGGTGACGATTTCGGTGTTGCAAAACTTCCCACCATAAAGCTCGGCGGTGAAGACAGAAACATGATTTCCATGGCTAACTTCAAACTTTACGGTGTTAACGCTCAGACAAAACATCCCGAAGAGGCTCACATGTTGGCTGAATACCTGACAGACGAAGATGCTCAGGAAACAAGATTTAAAGTCAGAAGTTATGCTCCTACTCATACAGACCTCGCAGAAGACGAAGAAACTCTCTCCTCAAACGAAGTAGTAGCGGCACTGACAGCACAGTCAAAGCATTCAATACTCCAGACTTCAATCGACCAGGTTTCAAACTTCTGGACTCCTGCAGAGGCATTCGGCACAGGACTTATTGACGGCTCTGTAACAAAAGAAAACGTAAAACAAAAGCTTGATGCTTTTGTAAACGCCGTTCTTGCATCAACAAACAACAAAGAAGAAGAAAGTACGACAGGAAAATAAAATTCAAAAGATAAAATGAAACAGTTTTTTAATTCATTCACAAAGGGAAGTTTTCTTACAAAATTATCATTTTTTGTAATGGGAATTTCCCATTTTTTCAAAGGTCAGTGGGTCAAGGGAATTATTTATCTCAGCGTTCAGATTGCCTTTTTTATTTACATGTTTTCCTACGGTTTTTCAGCAATAGGAAAACTGAAGTCTTTAGGCACAACTGAACAGGGTTGGATTTTTGACGAAGAAAAAGGAATTGATATTCTCGTTGCGGGTGACAACTCCATGCTCATTCTCCTTTACGGAGTTTTTGCAATCTTCATTACGCTTGCTTTCCTTTTTCTTTACAGATCAGCGTGTATTCAGGGTTATGAACTTGAACAAGAAATTAAAAGAGGAAAGAAGCCTTTGTCTTTCAGACAAGAAATTGCAGAATACGGAGATTCGTTTCTTCACAAAACTCTTCTTTTTCTGCCCGTAACAGGTGTGGTTGTGCTGACAATACTTCCTCTTGTTTTCATGATTTTAATTGCCTTTACAAACTTTGACCGACATCATCAGCCACCCGGAAATCTTTTCACATGGGTAGGACTTGAAAACTTCAAAGCCATGCTGTCATCAGGCAGTACCCTTGGCAAAACATTTTTCCCGGTCCTTGCATGGACACTTGTCTGGGCAACCTTAGCCACATCCTTAAACTATATCCTCGGTATGCTCCTTGCAATGCTTATCAACAAAAAAGGAATAAAACTAAAAGGCTTTTACAGAACAATTTTTATTCTCTCAATTGCAATTCCTCAGTTTGTGTCACTTCTTGTTATGAGAAACATTCTTGATGATGATGGTCCTCTCAACGTTCTTCTGGAAAATGCAGGAATAATTTCCGATTATGTTCCTTTTCTCACAAACGCAACGCTGGCCCGTATTTCCGTCATTGTGATAAACCTCTGGATAGGTATTCCCTACACCATGCTTATTACAACGGGTATTCTGATGAACATTCCCGAGGACCTTTATGAAAGTGCCAAAATTGACGGTGCAACTCCGGTTACACAGTATTTCCGTATTACCCTGCCCTATGTTTTCTTTGTAACCGCTCCTTATCTTATAACTCAGTTTATAGGTAACATCAACAACTTCAATATTATCTATTTCTTAACAAGAGGCGGTCCTGCAACACTTGACTACTATCAGGCAGGTAAAACTGATTTGCTTGTAACCTGGCTTTACAAGCTGACTGTAAACAGCAAAGACTACTCTTACGCTGCAACAATCGGTATTCTTGTGTTCATTATTTCAGCCGTATTCTCACTTATAGCTTACAGGAGAACTTCATCTTACAAAAACGAGGAGGAATTCGGATGAGAAAAATGTCAACAAGCAGAAAAATCACAAATATTTTTGTATATGTTTTTCTCTCAGTCCTTGCACTTGTATGGGTACTTCCCATTTTGTGGGTTATACTCACCTCTCTCAGAGAAGAAACAGGTTCTTTCACCCCTTATTTTCTGCCAAGAGGTTACACAATACAGAACTATATAAACCTCCTTACAGATAATACAACATTTGAATTCTCAAGGTGGTTCCTTAATACACTTTTAGTGTCCGTAGTAACATGTATAATTTCCACATTTTTTGTCCTTTCAGTTTCCTACACCATGTCAAGACTTCGTTTTAAAATGAGAAAGCCCCTGATGAACATTGCTCTTATCTTAGGAATGTTCCCAGGATTTATGTCTATGATTGCAGTTTATTATGTTCTCAAAGCATTTGGAATTGAGCAATCCTTACTTGCACTTATTCTGGTTTATTCTGCAGGTACGGGACTTGGCTTTTATGTAGCAAAGGGATTCTTTGACACAATACCACGAGCTCTTGATGAAGCAGCAATGCTTGACGGTGCAACAAGGGGCAGGATTTTCTGGAAAATAACACTCCCCATGTCAAAACCGATTATTATTTATACTCTGCTGACTTCATTCACAGCACCGTGGATTGATTATATTTTTGCATCGGTTATTATGGGTGACAATTATGAAAATTACACCGTGGCACTGGGACTTTTCAAAATGCTCGAAAAGGAATTTATCCATAACTACTACACACAGTTTGCCGCAGGTGCAGTTATCGTTTCAATTCCCATTGCAATCCTTTTCATTTCCACACAGAAATTCTATGTAGGCGGAGTAACAGGCGGTTCTGTTAAAGGATAATTTTCAATGAAAATCCCCACCGTTAATAACACATATAGATTATTAATTTATATGGATATTTACGATTTGCAAACGTAGGGGCGGCAATCTGCCGCCCGTTTGATTTTATGAGATTTCACGGGCGGATAATATCCGCTCCTGCATTGTGGTGCACAGTTAAATTATAATTTGTCTGAGACTCACCTTGCCATTTTGTTGTCATCCTTGAGCGTAGCGAAGGATCTCAAAATGGCAACATATCAAACAATTTCAAACGAGATTCTTCGCTTACGCTCGAGAATGACGCGTTTGGAATTGTTGTGGTAAATTATAATTTGACGAGCAGTTGAAATAATATTTGCCTCCCTTGCCTAAAGGGAGGTGGATTTTGCGAAGCAAAAGACGGAGGGATATTTAATGAATATTATCTAAAAAAACAATAATATCCCCCAGTCAAAACCTACGGTTTCGACAGCCCCCTTTAGGCAAGGGG
>JAFXFI010000121.1 GCA_017520635.1 Clostridia bacterium | reverse complement strand
CAAAAATTATAGCATTAAAGAAGCTTGATAACAAAGCAAAATTACCTGCAACCGTTATGACCTACTCTCTCGGAATTATATCAGCTCTTGTAGCAGGCACAGGAATGTGTCTTTCAATGCAGGTATTAGGTAACAGCACATTAACCATGGTTTCAGGAATAATCATCGGAATAATAGGTTTTATAGGCTGCGGAGTGAATTATCCTCTCTACAAAAAGAAATTAGAAAAAGATAAAGCTAAATATGCTTACGAAATTGTTGAACTCGCAAAGGAAATTGCCAACGAAGATTAAGTGTATATTACGGGAGTGATTATGTGAACAAATCAGAAAGTAAATATTTCAATACTGCCATCAAAATGGATCTTGCTTTGATTTCATTGTTAAAAAACAAAACCTTTGAATATATAACTATTCGTGAACTTTGTGAAAAAGCCGAGGTTAATCGCTCTACTTTTTATCTTCACTACAGCAATATGAAAGAATTATTAGATGAGACAACAAGATATCTGCTTGATAATTTCCTTTCATATTTTTCATCTGACACTAAAACACCCATATACAATATTACAACTTGTGAAAACAAAGATCTGATATTTATTTGTGACAAATATTTAAAGCCTTATCTGACTTATATTAAAGAAAACAAAGAGGTTTTTTCAACAGCAGTATCGCGTATGAACTCCTTTGGTTTTGAAAAAGTATACAGAGATTTATTTAACAACATCTTTAATCCTATTCTTGACAGATTTCATTACCCGGCAGAATACAGAAAATATGTTATGATGTATTATCTTAACGGTTTAAACGCAATTATATCCGAATGGTTAAAAGAAGATTGTTCAAGGACTATTGAAGAAATATCAGAAATTATAACTAAATGTATCTTTGGTTTAAATAAGGAGTGTGGTTACTATTATGAAAACAATTAAGAGTATATTTGCATTAATCTTATGTATTGTAATTTCGTTAACAGTTTCAATAATTCCTAATGCAAAAACTGCCGAATATCAAAACAAATATCCTCTTATCTTTGTTCATGGCATGTTCGGTTGGGGAAAAGACGAGGGAATAAACAAAATTATTCCTTATTGGGGTGCTACCACAGGAAGTCTGATTGAGTATCTCGACAATAAAAACATTGAGGCTTACGATGTGTCTGTGGGACCAATGTCAAGTGCATGGGATAATGCTTGTGAAATATACGCTCAGCTTACCGGCACAACCGTTGATTACGGTGAAGCACATTCAAAAGCACATAATCATGATCGTTACGGCAGAACGTATACAGAACCCCTTTTTGAAAATTGGGGTGAAAATAAAAAAGTTCATCTTATCGGTCATAGTCATGGTGGACAAGGTGTCCGCTTACTTGCACATCTGCTCACTTATGGTGATGAAACTGAAATGAAAACAACAACTGACGGAACAGTTTCAGGTCTTTTTACAGGTGGTAAAGAAAACCGGGTTGAAAGTGTAACAACAATCTGCTCACCTAATAACGGTACAGCATCTTACAATGTAGGTGCAAGTATGTATTGGGACTACGCTCTTAAAGCAACAATGAACATCTATGCAACACTTATGGGAAGAAGCTTTCTCAATGGTGTTCTTGTGGATTTCCATCTTGAACAATTTGGTCTTACATATATCCCCGGAGAAACTACTACAGATGACCTTATTCCTGCAATGATAAAATTTGCAAAAACTTCGGATAATGTAATTACCGACCTTACTTTTGAAGGTGCTCAGGCATTAAATAAGCAAATTAAAACAAGCAAAAACATCCACTATTTCTGCTTCACATATGATATGACTACAGAAAAGCATTATTTACCACTATATGCGGACACTCATTTGCTGTTGCTTACAGGACTTTTGCTCAGAATTTATGGTGTGCCTGAAAACACATCAGGATTGATTTTTGATGAAAGCTGGTTACCTACAGATGGTCTTGTGAATACTGTTTCAGGTGAAAACCCCATTGATGAACCTGCAAAAACGTTTGACGGAAACATCGAAAGTGGTTTATGGAATGTGATGCCCCGTTGCAAAGGAGACCATGGAACACCTATTGGTCTTATGGCAGACAAAGATGAAACACATAAATTTTATGATAATCTGACAGAAATGCTTATTTCACTTGAAGACTAAAGAAATCCCTCAACCTGATTGATGATCTAATCGGTTGAGGGTTTATTTTATCTTTTCTTTTTACTTTTAGATTTGTCTTTTGGTTTTCTGAAAGATCTTTCTTTTTTATATTCTTTTCTGCTGTCTCTTTTCTGGTTATCTTTTAAGGATACTTTTTTATTCTTTTCAGGATTTGCTGATTTCTTATTTTCTTTATAAACACCTGTCTGAACAACATGACTGTTAATTTTACAACCAATCATTTTCAGGATAATCTCGTCAGCTTTATCTTTCGGAATACCAACGATTGTATGGTCATCGTAAATTTCTATTTTACCGATTTCTTTACCTGAAATTCCTGTTCTGTCTGCAATTGCACACATGATGTGATTTGGTGCAACACGTCTGTTTCTGCCGATTGAAATAATAATCTTGCAGAAATCCTTGTCATCTCCCCTGTTCTTTCTGCCGAAGGATTCAAGAGAAGAAATCTGTTCCATTTTATCTCCCATTATAATCTGCAGAAGTTTTGCAGAAAGGTCATAGAGTGAAATTCCATCAGAAAGAAGGTCATTGAGAAGTCTCAAATATCTGTCATCAACATTGATATCGAGCTTTTCTTTCAGATCATTAAGTTCTCTCTCTGCAAGTTTGTTTCTCAGATCATCTGTACTTGGCAGGTCAAGCTGTTCAATATCAGATTTCGTACTTTTTGCTATATCTTTAATCGCTGTAATCTGACGTCTTCCGCTACAGATTGTAACAGCACTGCCCTCTTTACCAGCTCTGCCTGTACGACCGATTCTGTGAACATAATACTCTCTGTTTTGGGGAATATCATAGTTGAAAACAAAATCAATGTCATTAACGTCAATACCACGCGCGGCAACATCAGTTGCAATAAGAATATTGCTCAAACCTGATTTGAAAGAATCCATAACCCTTGTACGTGATGACTGTTGCATGTCTCCGTGAAGTGATTCGGAATCAAACCCGTTTTCTTTCAGATATTTTCCTAAATCCTCAACCATAGCCTTTGTGTTACAGAAAATCATTGCACGTTTCGGGCTGAAATAACGAAGAAGCATATTCAGAGCATCCATCTTTTTACCCATGGGCACTTCAATAAAACTCTGCTTGATATGTTCAACCGTCATGCTCTGAGAAGCAATTTCAATCATCAGCGGATTTCTCTGGAACTTCTCTGTGATATCAAGAATTTCCTTTGGCATTGTGGCTGAGAAAAGAACAGTCTGTCTGTCATCCGGTGTGTGAGACAGAATTTCTTCAATATCTTCTCTGAACCCCATGCTGAGCATTTCATCTGCTTCATCAAGAACAACCATTTTAACATCATTGAGTTTCAATGTTCTTCTTCTCATGTGGTCCATGATTCTTCCGGGAGTACCGATAACAATATTAGCTTTTTTGATTTTTAAAATCTGTCTGTCCATAGCAGCACCGCCATAGACATCACAGACCTTTACTTTGTGCATAAAGCGTGAAAGCTTTTTTATTTCCCCTGCTCCCTGCATTGCAAGCTCACGTGTTGGACAAAGAATGATTATCTGCACTTTGTCAAGAGTTGTATCAAGAGTTTCAAGAGCAGGAATCGCAAATGCCACAGTTTTTCCCGTACCTGTCTGAGAACGGCCGATAACATCAGAGCCTGTTCTTATCAAAGGAATTGCCTGAGCCTGAATATCAGTCATCTCTGTAAATCCAAGGTCATCAACTGCTCTTTTCAGTTCATCGGATAAATAGAGATTATCAAAAGATTTTTCCATTAATTTATATCCTTCCAAAAAATAGCGGAGACATGAAGCCTCCGCCATTTATAAATTATTTGAAGTATTTTACTGCTGATTCGAACATCTGCATATCGAAGATACCGTCAACATTTTTGTAAAGTCCGTAGCCTTTACGTTCTGAGTGACCCATCTTACCGAATACTCTGCCGTCAGGTGAAGTAATACCTTCAATTGCAAATGCTGAGTTGTTGGGATTGAAATGGATATCGTCTGTGGGATTTCCTTCAAGGTCAACATACTGAGTTGCAATCTGTCCGTTTTCGGCAAGTTTCTTGATAAGCTCATCACTTGCAAGGAAACGACCTTCACCGTGTGAAATCGGCACTGTGTAAACGTCACCAACATTTGTTGCTGCAAGCCATGGTGACTTGTTAGATGCAATTCTTGTTCTCACAAGTCTTGACTGATGGCGACCGATTGTGTTGAATGTAAGTGTGGGGCAATTTTCATCTGTATCGATAATCTTACCGTAAGGTACAAGACCAAGTTTGATAAGTGCCTGGAAGCCGTTACAGATACCGCACATAAGACCGTCACGGTTTTCAAGGAGATCTGTTACACCCTCTTTAACTGCTGCGTTACGGAAGAATGCTGTGATGAATTTACCTGAACCATCGGGTTCGTCACCACCTGAGAAACCACCGGGAACAAATACCATCTGTGCAGTTTCAAGTGATTTTGCAAATCTTTCAACACTTCTTGTGATACCATCAGAAGTAAGGTTATTGAGAACAATAATTTCTGCTTCTGCACCTGCATATTCCATAGCTTTTGCTGAATCGTATTCACAGTTAGTACCGGGGAATACGGGAATAAGAACTTTCGGTTTTGCAACTTTAATAGCAGGAGCTTTTCTTTCAGTTGCTTCAAATGAAAACGCAGGAATTTCTTTGCCTTCTGTAGCAATATTACATGAGTAAATGGGCTCAAGTTTATCTTCATAAATCTTGAGAAGACCGCCAAGACAAACTTTTTCTTCACCTTTTACGATTGCTTTTTCTTCAGTTGTTTTACCAAGAATAACACCTTCAACAGTATCATCAGCCATTTCAAGAACGAATGAACCATAGTTGTAGCCGAAGATTTCATCATCTGAAATGTTATCTTCAAACTTGAAGCCTATATCATTACCGAAGCACATTTTCATAACTGCTTCTGCTACACCGCCGAGTGTGGGAGTATAAGCGGCAACTGCTTTGCCTGATGAGAGAAGTTCGTTTACTTTTGCAAACACTTCTTTGAGTGATGCTGTAACGGGAAGTCCGTTTTCATCGTATTCAGGTTTAACAAGACATACATTGTGGTTTGCACCCTTGAATTCAGGAGAAACAATGCTGTCAACTTTTTCAGTTGTAACTGCAAATGAAACAAGTGTGGGGGGAACGTCAATATCTTCAAAAGAACCACTCATTGAGTCTTTACCGCCGATTGAAGCGATTTCAAGTTCAAGCTGAGCTTTGAATGCTCCGAGAAGTGCTGAGAGAGGTTTACCCCAACGCTGAGCTGATTTAAGAGGTTTCTCAAAGTATTCCTGGAATGTAAGATATACATCCTCAAACTTAGCACCTGTTGCAATAAGCTTTGAAACCGATTCAATTACTGCAAGATATGCTGAGTGGAATGGGCTCTTTTCTGCGATAAAGGGATTGTAACCCCATGACATGAGAGAGCAAGAAGTTGTCTTTGCTTTCTCAGTTGAAATTTTGTGAACCATTGCCTGAATGGGAGTCTGCTGATGTTTACCACCAAAAGGCATAAGCACTGTACCTGCACCGATTGTTGAGTCAAAACGTTCTGAAAGACCTCTCTTTGAGCAAACATTAAGGTCATCAGCAAGAGCTTCCATATTGTCTTTGAATGAACCATCAACTGTCTTCTTATAGCATTCAGGTTTCACAGGAGCAATGTCAATGTGCTTTTCAGCACCGTTTGAGTTAAGGAATTCTCTTGAAATGTCGACAATTTTCTTACCGTTCCAGTTCATTACAAGACGAGGTTCGTCTTTTACAACTGCAACGGGTGTTGCTTCAAGGTTTTCAAGAGATGCAAGTTCAAGGAATCTGTCTACATCTTTTGCTTCAACAACTACAGCCATTCTTTCCTGGCTTTCACTGATTGCAAGTTCTGTACCGTCAAGACCGTCATATTTCTTAGGAACGCTGTTAAGGTCAATTTCAAGACCGTCAGCAAGTTCACCGATAGCAACTGATACACCACCTGCACCGAAGTCATTACAACGTTTGATAAGGTATGATGCTTCAGGATTTCTGAAAAGACGCTGAAGCTTTCTTTCTTCAGGAGCATTACCCTTCTGAACTTCTGCACCGCAGCTTTCGAGTGATTCAAGTGTATGTGATTTTGAAGAACCTGTTGCACCGCCGCAACCGTCACGACCTGTTCTGCCACCAAGAAGAATAACGATATCGCCGTCTTCGGGACGTTCACGACGCACATTCTTAGCCGGTGCTGCAGCCACAACTGCACCGATTTCCATTCTCTTTGCAACATAGCCGTCATGGTAGAGTTCATCAACCTGACCTGTTGCAAGACCAATCTGGTTACCGTAAGAAGAATAACCTGCTGCTGCAGTTCTTACAATTTTTCTCTGAGGAAGCTTACCCTTCATTGTTTCAGCAACGCTCTTTAAGGGATTACCCGCACCTGTAACACGCATTGCACCGTAAACATAAGAACGGCCTGAAAGGGGGTCACGAATTGCACCGCCGATACATGTAGCAGCACCACCGAAGGGTTCAATCTCTGTGGGATGGTTATGAGTTTCGTTCTTGAAAAGAAGAAGCCATTCTTCATCTTTTCCGTCAACGTCAACAGTGATTTTTACTGTACAAGCGTTTATTTCTTCTGACTCATCAAGTCTTGGAAGTTTGCCGTTTGCTTTGAGAACTCTTGTTGCAAGAGTTGCAACATCCATAAGGTTAATAGGCTTTGTTCTGCCGAGTTCTTCACGCTTTGCAATATATTCATTCCATGCACTTTCAATAAGTTCATCTTCAAACTTGACGCTGTCAATTGTTGTAAGGAATGTTGTGTGACGGCAATGGTCTGACCAATATGTATCGATCATTCTGATTTCTGTGATTGTGGGGTTTCTGTTTTCAGATTTGAAGTAATCCTGACAGAATTTGATATCGTCATTATCCATTGCAAGTCCGTAAGACTTAACAAACTGAGCAAGACCGTCTGCATCAAGGTCGATAAAACCGTCTAAAGTTTCAACCTCTGTGGGAATATCGTAATCTACTGCAAGAGTTTCGGGCTTTTCGAGAGTTGCTTCTCTTGACTCAACGGGGTTGATTACGTATTTTTTGATTTCAGCAACTTCTTCTTCAGAAATGTTACCGTAAAGAGCATAAACCTTTGCAGTTCTGACAAGAGGTTTTTCCCCCTGAGAAATAATCTGGATACACTGCGCTGCTGAATCTGCACGCTGGTCAAACTGACCGGGAAGATATTCAGTAGCAAAGATGATTGCATCTTCATCTGCAAAATCATCGCTGATATTATCAAGCTGAGGTTCTGCAAAAACAGTCATTTTGCTCTTTTCAAAAAGTTCTTCATCAATATTTTCAACATCATATCTGTTGAAAATTCTGAGTTTTTCAAGACCTTTGATTGAAAGAAGTGAACGAAGTTCATGCTTGAGTTCATTTGCCTCATTTTCAAGACCGGGCTTTTTTTCTACAAAAATTCTGTAAACCATTTATTATTCCTCCGTTTTCAAGAGCGCTTTTTTACCGATATCTTTTCTGTAGAATGCGTTGTCAAAGCTAACTTTTTCAACACATTTATATGCTTTTTCAACTGCACCTTTAAGTGTATCATCAGTTGAAACAACACCTAAAACTCTGCCACCACCGGTGAGAAGTTTTCCGTCATCGGAAAGCTTTGCACCTGCGATGTAAAGCTCGTAATTTTCATCTTTTTCTGCCTTGATTTCAAAGCCTGTCTGATATTTTTTCGGATAACCCTCAGATGCCATAACAACACAGCAAGCATTTTTCTTTGCGAATTTAACTTCTGTGTCTTTGAGTGTACCATCTGCACAAGCCACCATAATATCAAGAAGGTCGCTTTCAAGAAGAGGAAGAACAACCTGTGTTTCAGGGTCACCGAAACGACAGTTATACTCAATAACTTTGGGACCGTTGGGAGTTATCATAAGACCGAAGTAAAGACAGCCCTTGAATTCCCTGCCCTCAGCTTTCATTGCCTTGATTGTGGGAAGGAAGATTTTTTCCATACATTCCTTTGCCACATCTTCTGTGTAATAAGGGTTAGGAGCAACTGTACCCATACCGCCTGTGTTGAGACCTTCATCGTTATCAAGGGCACGTTTGTGGTCCATTGAAGAAATCATAGGAACAACTGTTTCACCGTCTGTAAATGAAAGAACTGAAACCTCGGGACCTGTAAGGTATTCTTCAATAACAATATTGTTACCGCTTTCACCAAAAACCTTGTCTTCCATAATTTCTTTTACTGCACTTACTGCCTCTTCACGTGTCATTGCAATAATAACACCTTTACCGAGAGCAAGTCCGTCAGCCTTGATAACTGTGGGAATAGGACAAGTTTCAATGTATTTGAGTGCATCCTCGGCAGAAGAAAAAACTTCATATTCTGCAGTAGGGATGCCGTATTTTTTCATAAGATTTTTTGAAAAAACTTTACTGCCTTCAATGATTGCTGCATTTTTCCTGGGACCGAAGCATTTGATTCCTGCCTCATTAAGAGCATCAACTGCACCTAAAACAAGAGGATCATCAGGTGCTACAACTGCAAAGTCGATATTGTTTGCCTTTGCAAATTGGGTCAGTTTTTCGATATCTTTTGCACCAATGTTAACGCATTCAGCGTCCTCAGCAATACCGCCGTTTCCGGGAAGTGCATAGATTTTTTCAACATTTTCATTTTCTTTCAGCTTTTTGATAATGGCGTGTTCTCTTCCGCCACCACCTACAACCAAAAGTTTCATAGGAATTACCTCCCTTTTTGTTACTGATAAATGGGGAATTTTTCACAAAGAGCCATTACCTCTTCTGTAATTTTATCCTTTGAATTTTCAAAATCAGTTGCCACAAGTTTAATCCACTTTGCAATGAGAAGCATTTCTTCTTCCTTGAAACCACGTGAAGTAACTGCAGGAGTACCGATTCTGATACCGCTTGTTACGAAAGGACTCTGCTTTTCGTTAGGAATTGTATTTTTATTTACTGTGATATGAACTTCATCAAGACGTTTTTCAAGTTCTTTACCAGTAATATCAAAAGGAGTAAGGTCAACAAGCATAAGATGATTATCAGTGCCGTCAGATACAATTCTGAAGCCTTCTTCTTTCATAGCATTGCAAAGAGTTGCTGCATTTTTAACAACCTGAGCCTGATATTCTTTGAATTCAGGTTTGAGTGCCTCACCGAATGCAACCGCTTTTGCAGCAATGATATGCATAAGAGGACCACCCTGAGTACCGGGGAAAACAGCCTTGTCAATCTGTTTTGCGTACTGTTCTTTGCAAAGAATAAGACCACCTCGGGGGCCACGGAGAGTTTTGTGAGTGGTTGTTGTTACAACATCTGCATAAGGTACGGGACTGGGATGAAGACCTGCTGCAACAAGACCTGCAATGTGAGCAATGTCAACCATCATGTATGCACCCACTTCGTCACAGATTTCTCTGATTTTCGCAAAGTCAATTGTTCTTGAATATGCACTTGCACCTGAAACAATCATCTTAGGTTTGCATTCAATTGCAATTCTTCTCATTTCTTCGTAGTCAATCATTTCTGTATCATCAGCGACACCGTAAGGAACTACGTTAAAGTATTTACCTGAAATGTTTACGGGTGAGCCGTGTGAAAGATGACCGCCGTTTGCAAGGTTAAGTCCCATTACAGTATCACCGCATTCAAGAAGTGCAAAGAATGCTGCAAGGTTTGCGTTTGCACCGCTGTGAGGCTGCACGTTTGCATGTTCTGCACCGAAAAGTTTCTTTGCTCTGTCTCTTGCGATATCTTCTACGATATCAACCTTTTCACAACCGCCGTAATATCTCTTAGAGGGATATCCTTCTGCATATTTATTTGTAAGAACTGTACCTGCTGCAAGAAGCACTGCTTTTGATACAATGTTTTCTGAAGCGATAAGTTCAATGTTATGCTGCTGTCTTTTCAGTTCAAGGTCACAGGCAGAAAAGACTTCATTGTCAAAATTTGCGAGTTCGTCAAAAAAGTTCATTATAAATCTCCTTGAATTAGTGATGGAACAATCTCATTCCTGTAAATGACATTGTCATGTTGTATTTGTTGCAACAGTCAATTACAACGTCGTCTCTGATTGAGCCGCCGGGCTGTGCAATGTAAGAAACACCGCTTCTCTTTGCTCTTTCGATGTTATCATCAAAGGGGAAGAATGCATCTGAGCCGAGAGCAACACCACTGAGAGATGAAAGGTATGCTCTCTTCATTTCTCTTGTGAAAGCTGCAGGCTGTGTTTTGAAATATTTTTGCCAGTTTCCGTCTGCCAATACATCTTCATAATCGTCTGAAATATAAACGTCGATTACGTTGTCACGGTCAGGTCTGCCGATTGTGTCAAGGAAAGGAAGCTCAAGCACCATTTCATGCTGACGAAGATGCCAGTTATCTGCCTTGCTTCCTGCAAGACGTGTGCAGTGAATTCTTGACTGCTGACCTGCACCAACACCAATTGCCTGTCCGTCAACTGCATAGCAAACTGAGTTTGACTGTGTATATTTAAGAGTAATAAGAGCAATAATAAGGTCTCTCTTTGCACTATCGGGTACATCTATATTTTCTGTTACAAGGTTTGAAAGAAGTTCTTCATTGATTTTGAACTCGTTTCTGCCCTGTTCAAATGTAATGCCGTAAACATCCTTGTGTTCAACAGGTGCAGGTACATAGTCGGGGTCAATTTTAACAATGTTGTAATTGCCCTTTCTTTTACCTTTAAGAATTTCAAGTGCTTCATCTTCATAACCGGGAGCAATAACACCGTCTGAAACTTCACGTGCAATAAGCTTTGCTGTTGTTACATCACAAACATCTGAAAGTGCAATCCAGTCACCGAATGATGACATTCTGTCTGTACCTCTTGCTCTCGCATATGCACAAGCCAAGGGAGAATCATCAAGGCCTTCGATATCATCAACAAAACATGCTTTTTTAAGGCTCTCAGGAAGCTTTGTACCGATTGCTGCTGATGTGGGGCTTACGTGTTTGAATGAAGTTGCTGCAACTTCACCGAGTGCTTCTTTGATTTCTTTAACAAGCTGCCAGCTGTTGAAAGCATCAAGGAAGTTAATGAAACCGGGTCTGCCGTTCAATATTTCAATGGGAAGTTCTTCACCGTTTGCCATGAAAATTTTAGCAGGTTTCTGATTGGGGTTACAACCGTATTTAAGTTCAAATTCTTTCATACTCTGCCTCCTGAATTATTTGTTTTTATTTACAATTCTTGTTTCTGCTTTGCCTGATTCAATGTCGATGTATCTTACAAAAAGTGAAACCTTATTGTCTTCGTTCAGATTTGTCCAGATAAGGTCTGTAAGCTCATCAATTGAAACATCGGGAAGTTCAAGTGTTTTGGGCTCACCTTCAAATGAAGGAAGAGGATTTCCGTCACAGTTATATGTGTGGATAAACTTTGCTTTACCTGCAATTGGGTTTGAATAAGCATAAGTAAATCTTTCGCATGAAGAGTCGTCACCCTCTGCACTCTTGAGAATTGACATTGCATAGTTCATGCCGTCATTTTCAAGACGGATGATACCTGAAATTCTGGGAGTAAAGTTGGGTTTATCATCTTCAAATTCTCTTGTACGAAGAGCCTGTTCAAATGTCATCTGCTTATCCATAAGCTCATAAAGAGTATCTGTCTGGTCACCGTTTGTAACGATTGTTTTGTTACCGAGAACTCTTACGGGATAGTAAATGATAAGATGAGGGTCTGTCATTTTTGATTCATCAAAAGCCTTTGTTCTCATTGCATCACCTTCAGCAACGAAAACACGGTTACGGCTGTTTTCACTTCTGCCCATGATGAAATAAGCAGTTACAGCCTTTTTTGAGTCAGCACTTTTGCCGATTATAATACCTCTGCCATGATAAGCAAGAGAGTTCAGTTCATTTGCAATAGTTTTGATTTCCATATCATCAGTTCCTTTCACTCAAAATCAGGATATGATTACTATATCGTTTTCAACTGTAATTCTGTCTTCACAGAAAAGCTTTACAGCTTCGGGAAGAATTTTCCATTCTGCTTCTTCCATTATTCTCTTTTGGAGAATCTCAGGTGTGTCACCATGTTTTACTTCAACTGCCTTCTGAAGAATTATGGGACCTGCATCACATTCGGGAGTTACAAAATGCACGGTTGCACCTGAAACCTTTACGCCCTTTTTAAGTGCTTCTTCGTGAACGTGAAGTCCGTAATAACCTTTTCCGCAGAATGATGGAATGAGAGCCGGATGAACATTCATAATCCTGTTGGGGAATGCTTCATAAACCTGTTCATCAATTATTGTAAGGAAACCTGCAAGAACAACAAGGTCGATATCTGCATTTACGAGAGTTTCGGTCAATGCTTTTGAATAGGATGCAATATCCTCGTAATCTTTTCTTGCAAGAACAACACCTTTAATGCCTGCTTTTTCTGCTCTTTCAAGTGCGAAAACACCGGGTTTTGAAGCCACAACAAGAGTAATTTCACTCTCCGAGAACATTCCTTCCTTCTGACAATCTATAAGAGCCTGAAGATTTGTTCCTCCACCTGAAACAAGAACGGCAATATTCTTTTTACTCAATGATAACACCCTCTTCAGATGCAACAACTTCACCGAGAATGTAAGCATCTTCACCATTTGCACGGAGAATTTCAAGTGCTTTTTCAGCATCTTCTTTATTTACAACAATGCTCATACCAACACCCATGTTGAATGTGTTGAACATGTCTCTTTCAGGGATGTTACCTGTTTCAGCAATAAGTTCAAAAATAGGAAGAACCTGAACATCGCTTCTCTTGATTTTTGCACCGAAGCCCTTGGGAATACTTCTCGGAATATTTTCGTAGAAGCCACCGCCTGTGATGTGAGAAATAGCCTTAACTTTAACTTCTTCAAGAAGAGCAAGTACGGGTTTCACATAAATCTTTGTGGGAGTAAGAAGTGTTTCACCGATTGATTTGCCGCCAAGCTTTTCATTGGGAGCTTTGATATCGTTGTTTTCAACATCGAAAACTTTTCTTACAAGTGAGAAACCGTTTGAGTGAACACCGCTTGATTTAAGAGCGATAATTGTATCCCCTTCTTTTACTGTAGAATTGTCAACAACCTTTTCTCTGTCAACAACACCTACTGAGAAGCCTGCAAGGTCATATTCGTCGACGGGATAGAAACCGGGCATTTCTGCTGTTTCTCCACCGATAAGTGATGCACCTGACTGAACACAGCCTTCTGCAACGCCTGAAACAATACTTGCGATTTTTTCGGGAATGTTTTTACCGCATGCAATATAGTCAAGGAAGAACAAGGGTTTTGCACCGCAGCAGATAATATCGTTAACGCACATTGCAACGCAGTCAATACCTACTGTGTCATGTTTATCCATAATGAATGCAAGTTTAAGTTTTGTACCGACACCGTCTGTACCGCTTACAAGAACAGGACGGCTGATGCCTGTAAGGTCAAGCTCAAAAAGTCCGCCAAAACCGCCGATATCGGAAGCTGCACCTTTTGTAATTGTTCTTGCGATATGCTGTTTCATGAGTTCAACTGCTTTGTAGCCGGCTGTAATATCAACGCCTGCTGATGCGTAGCTGTCTGATTTAGAATTATTCACAGTAATCTTCCTTTCACATTTAAGTTTATAAATAAATTATTCTTTACCGTTCCAACAATAGGTGCAAACCTTACATGCAGGTAAGCCTATTGATTTTATAACACCTTCAAGTGACTGATAATCAAGAGATGAAAAGTGAAGTTTTTCGCAGATTGCTTTACGCATTGCCTTACCTCTCTCTGTTGTACCGTCAATATATTCGTCTATATATTTTTCCCCTTCTTCGCCTTCAAGCTCCATAATTGTCTGTCTTGCGATAAGCTCCATCTCTGATGTACTGCGTGAGAAGTTAAGATACTTACAACCATACATTATGGGAGGACAAGCAGAACGTATATGAACCTCTTTTGCGCCGTTTTCATAGAGGAAATCTACAGTTTCACGAAGCTGTGTACCTCTTACGATACTATCATCAACAAAAAGAAGTTTTTTACCTTCAATAAGTTCATGCACGGGAACAAGCTTCATTTTCGCAACCTTGTTTCTTTCCTTTTGATTAGAGGGCATGAAGCTTCTGGGCCATGTGGGAGTGTATTTGATAAAAGGACGGGCAAAAAATGCTTTGCTTACATTTGCATAACCTATTGCGTGGGGTGTACCTGAATCGGGAACACCTGCAACATAGTCAATATCCTGTGCAATGCCGTTCTTTTTATCTGTTTCTGCCATTATTTCACCATTACGGCAACGCATGGCTTCAACATTAACACCTTCATAAATTGAAGTGGGATAGCCGTAATATGTCCAGAGAAAAGCATAGATTTTCATTTCTTCTCTTGCTTCGGACAATACTTCCACTCTCTTTGAAGTAATTTCCACGATTTCACCGGGACCTAATTCCTTTTCGGGAGTGTAACCGAGTTTATCGTAAGCGAAGCTTTCGAATGTCACACAATAGCCTTCATCATCTTTACCGAGAAGAACGGGAATTCTGCCCATTTTATCTCTTGCAGCGATAATTGAACCGCCTTCTTTGAGGATGAGGATTGACATTGAACCTACAACCACATCCTGAACGAATTTGATACCTTCAACAAAGCTTGACTTCTGACTGATAAGTGCTGCAACAAGTTCTGTTGAGTTTATCTTACCACCTGTCATTGCACTGAAATGTCCGCCTGTTGTGAGATATTTTTCAACAAGCTCAGAAGAGTTATTTATCGAACCAATGGTACAGATTGCATAAGTACCAAGTTCTGAACGGATAAGCAAGGGCTGAGGATCGCTGTCGCTGATACAACCTATACAAGCCTTGCCTTTCATTTCTTCTGTAATACCTTCAAATTTTGTTCTGAAGGGTGAATTTTCAATATTATGAATTTCTCTCTGAAGACCGATTTCTTCATCATACGCTGCCATACCACCACGGCGTGTGCCAAGATGTGAGTGGTAGTCAACACCGAAGAAAACGTCTATAATGCAGTCTCTTTCAGATACTGCACCAAAAAAACCGCCCATTTATATCAATCCTTATTTAGAGTATTTTGCTGAGATTGCAGCGTCCTTTTTAAGAACTGTTTCTGCACCTTCTTTTCTCATTGCATCAAGTTTTTCTGCAAGAGAAGCATCAGTTACTGCAAGAATTTCAATTGCAAGGAGTGCTGCGTTTGCTGCACCGTTGATTGCAACTGTTGCAACGGGAATACCTGTGGGCATCTGTACAGTTGAAAGAAGTGCATCCATGCCGTCAAGGTTAGTAGATTTTACGGGAATACCGATTACGGGAAGTGTTGTGTTTGCTGCGATTGCACCTGCAAGGTGTGCTGCCATACCTGCTGCAGCAATAATAACACCAAAACCGTTTTCTCTTGCTGTTTCTGAGAACACTTTTGCTTCAACAGGTGTTCTGTGTGCTGAAAATACGTGAACTTCAAATTCAATTCCGAATTCTTCAAGTTTTGCGATACCTTTTTCAATAACAGGCAGGTCGCTGTCACTGCCCATGATTATAGCAACTTTTTTCAATGTATATTCCTCCTTGAAGCAGATAAAGACAGTTCTCTCCCATTGTTTAATGTAGATAGAACTGCCCAGACGGTCGACAAAATTTTTATTTTTTCACTCCCCCGGTGTTAATCTCACCTGTTCCGTCAGTTGTGAAAAACATATATTTAAATTATACATTTTGCCGTATGGATAGTCAACAGTTTTACTTACAAAAAAAGCGTATTTTTGACTTTACTTTTGTTAGATATTACTTTGACTGACTTTCGCAGTAAATACATCTGTAAATCTTACGTTTTGCATCAGTAAGCTTGAACACATGGTCAAGCTCCTGCTCAGTAGATGTAATGCAACGGGGATTTTTGCATTTAAGAACATTGGTAACCGTTTCGGGGAGAGTCATTTCAAGTTTCTTTTCAACCTTCCCCTCTTTGATAATGCTGACTGTGATATTGGGGTCAACATAACCGAGAACATCAAAATCCACGTCGATAAGTGTGTCAATTTTTATAATATCTTTCTTGCCTTTTTTCTTGCTGGGGACATTCTTGAGAATTGCCACTGTACAGTCAAGTTCATCAAGATTGAGAATGGAATAAAGCTCCATAGCATGTCCTGCTGTAATATGGTCAATTACAATACCGTTTTTAATTGCATCAACTATCATTTATTCCACCCCCAAGAGTTTCAGAATAAGTGCCATTCTGATAAATTTACCGTTAAGTACCTGTTTGAAATAACATGCACGTTTGTCATCGTCGATTGCTGTTGAGATTTCATTAACTCTCGGCAGCGGATGCATTATGCAGAGGTCTTCCTTTGCTGTGAGAAGTTTCTGAGGTGTGAGAATGTAACTGTCCTTAAGTCTTACATAATCATCCTCGTTGAAGAATCTTTCACGCTGAACACGTGTCATGTAAAGAATGTCAAGAGTGGGCATAACTTCTTCAAGATTTGTTGTCTGAATATATTCGATGTTGTTTGCCTTGAGCACATCGTGCTTGATGTAGCTCGGAAGCTTCAATTCAACAGGTGAAATGAGAACAACCTTTATATTCTTATATCTTGACATTGCTTCAATGAGTGAATGAACTGTTCTGCCGAATTTAAGGTCACCGCAGAAACCAATTGTCAGGTCATTAAATCTGCCTTTTTCACGGTGAATTGTGAGAAGGTCAGTAAGCGTCTGCGTAGGATGGTTGTGACCGCCGTCACCTGCATTGATAATAGGCACAGATGCTTTCTTTGAAGCAACAAGAGGTGCACCCTCTTTAGGATGACGCATAGCGATAATATCTGCATAGCAGCTTACTGTTTCACTGTATCAGAAACACTTTCGCCCTTAGCTGCTGAAGAAGACTGTGCTTCTGAGAAGCCGAGAACATTACCGCCCAGCTCATACATTGCAGCCTCAAAGCTGAGTCTTGTTCTCGTTGAGGGTTCAAAGAAAAGTGTTGCAAGCTTCATTCCGTCACATTTGTGAGCGTATTTTTTGGGATTATCTATGATATCATTTGCTTTTGCAATAAGTTCGTCAATTTCCTGGGTTGACAAATCATCAATACCAATAAGACTTCTCATACTTCTCACCCAATCCAACTTTCATCTGAGGGATTATTTCTGAATTTAATAAGTCTTTCAACGTCTTCACGTTTGATGTAGCCTGTTTCAGCAGCAACATCTGCGATAACATCAAAGTTTGTGAGAGATACGTTTTTAACGTCTGCTGCAGCAAGTCTGTCGATACCTTTCTGCATACCGTAAGTAAAGATGCTCACGATACCGAGCACTTCTGCACCTGCTTCACGAAGAACATTTACAACTTCGATAACGCTGCCGCCTGTTGAAATAAGGTCTTCAACAACTACAACTTTCTGACCTTTTTCAAGTTTACCTTCAATCTGGTTCTGTCTGCCGTGGTCTTTTGAGCCTGAACGTACATAACCCATAGGAAGTCCGAGAATGTGTGCTGTGATTGCAGCATGAGCAATACCTGCTGTGCTTGTACCCATAAGAACTTCACATTCAGGATATTCCTTTTTAATTGTTTCTGCAAGTGCGTTTTCAACGTCATTTCTCACTTTAGGTGCTGTGAGAGTGAGTCTGTTGTCACAGTAAACAGGGCTCTTTATACCGCTTGCCCATGTAAAGGGTTCATCGGGTCTGAAAAATACGGCTCTGATAGAGAGCAAATCTTCTGCAATAAGTCTTTCCATAATCTTTTTCTCCTTTATATTCACGTTATTATATTAGTCAACAAATTCTCTTACGCATCTTTCGTAAGCTGCAACAGGGTCTTCTGCCTGAGTAATAGGTCTGCCCACAACAATGTAATCTGAGCCGATTTCCTTCGCTCTTTCGGGAGTTGCAATTCTTACCTGGTCGCCTACATCACCGTCTGCAAAGCGAACTCCGGGAGTAACTGTGAAGAATTCTTCACCGCATACGCTCTTAACCTTTGCTGCTTCGAGGGGTGAGCATACAACACCGTCAAGACCTGCAGCTTTTGCACGAGAAGCATAGTGCATAATAACTTCGTCAATGGGCTTTTCGATAAGAAGGTCTTCTCTCATTCTTTCTTCACTTGTTGAAGTAAGCTGAGTAACTGCAATAAGGAGAGGTCTTGTGCCGTCAGGACGTGTAAGACCTTCAATTGCTGCTTCCATCATTGCAACTGTACCTGCTGCATGGAGGTTGCACATATCAACATCCAATTTTGAAAGAACTGCCATTGATTTTTTTACTGTGTTGGGGATATCGTGAAGCTTAAGGTCAAGGAAAATTTTATGACCGCGTTTTTTTATTTCACGCACAATCTGAGGGCCTTCCGCATAGAAAAGCTCCATGCCGATTTTAACAAACGGCTTCCTTCCGGAAAATTTATCAAGAAATTCAAAAACCTGTGCCGCACTCGGAAAGTCGCAGGCAATTATAACGTCTTTACCCATTAGTTTACGCCTCCTATAATTTCTTTAAGTGAATTTATTTTATACTTTTCCATAACAGATTCAAGATTATTGATTATGTCACGGCAGATATACGGGTCAACAAGGTTTGCCGCGCCGATTTGCACTGCCGTT
>JAFXFI010000120.1 GCA_017520635.1 Clostridia bacterium | reverse complement strand
TCAGTTTTTTCAAGTTTTTCATGAACAAGAGGGAACTCTTTTTCAAGAACCTTGTGAAGCTTATAAAACTCAGTAAGGTCTGTGTTGCCCCTCAGAGAAACTGAGGGGATTTTAACCATTTCTGACAGTTTTTCAGCGTAAGTTTTTTCTTCTTCTTTTGTGTAAGTGAGTTTTTCTTTCCCCTGAATGGGTTTTGCTTTAATTCTTACTGCATTGACTACTGCCACAAGCAGAAGCAAAACAATTACTGCTAAAATCGCAAGTAATGCAAAGCCTACATATTTCATTTTACTTCCTCCAATTTTTCAAGCACAGGCTCTTTCTGAATGCCGATAGGCTTGAAGAAATAGTACTTTGTATATTCTTCATGCTCAACTCGCCATGCATCGGGACCGTGCCATTTTCTGCCCAGGTCGTTATTGTGAATTGCACCGAAGCTGTTATAACGGTGACCGAAAGCAGTGATTTCAATAAGATGCTCACCTGCTGTCAAGTGACCAAGCTCCACTGCATAGGGTTCGAAAGCAATTCTTCCGCAGTCTTTACCGTCAACTGATACTGCAATTACGGGGTTACGGAACATTGTGCAAGAAAGTCTGTAATCACCTTCTGCAACATTTACTTTATACTTATAAGTCAGGTTACCGCCGTAGAAAGGCATTCCGTATCTGAGATATTCACCGAAGCAGATTGTATCACGTTTTTCTGTGATAGTGATTTTTTCACCCTCAACATTGACACCGAAATCACCTAAGAGATAACCCCATTCAACGTTTGTTTTCTTCACGAAGGGCATTCTGATTTCAATTGTGTTATCGCCTTTATGAAGCTTGCCGATATTCATTTTAACAAGACATTCATCAACGTAGAAGCCTTCGTATTTCTGTTTGAGGAGTTCACCGTTTACCTTGATTTCGCAGAGTTCAGGTCTTTCGTAAGTAAAGTAAACATCATCTTCTGTGTCAATTTCTGAATGTATTGTGTAACGAAGACGGAGTGTGTGTGCTTCATTTTCGTCATTTTTGATTACCCAGGGCTGAGCAACAGATTCTTTTCTTGAGGGATAACCAAGAACTTCTCTGAATTTATCATCAATAAGAAGAACTTCTTCTTCACTCATCCATTCACCATCATCAAAGCTGTATTCTGCCCTTTCAAGAAGTGCTACGTTGGGCTCTGACATGGTATATTCCATCTGACCGAGAAGATAAATTCTTTCTGCAGCCTCTCTTTCTGTAAGTGAAAGGTCTGCTGAATGATTTTCTGACTCTGTAAGTCTGAGGAGAATACTGTCATGGCTGTAAATTAACTTTCTGATTACTGTAAAACCGTTTTTACAGTCTGTTGCAATAGGATAAATTTCACCTGTGAGTGTATCATAAAGCTCTGCATTGAATGTACCCTTGACTTTGATTGTAAGTTCTGTTTCGTCAATAAGGTCAGACTGACGTTTTACTGCATTTGCAATAAAGAGCCATTTGCAGTCGTTATCGTTTCTCATCTGATAGAAAAGATTTTTTGCATTTCTGCCTTCGTCATCAAGGAGATAAACTGTCTTGAATTCTTCAAGGCTCTTGACAAGACTTGCCTGTGTGAATGAAACAATACCGCATTCATCAGCAAAAGCCATTGCTTCATTGCTTTCTACTGCATCAACATAAGACGGTGCTGAGCCAAGGAAAATAACCTTACCGCCCGCTTCACGGAATGCTTTAAGTCTTTCGAGAGTTGTGCCTCTGATTGTTTCGAGAGCAGGAACAATAACAACATCGTAATTCATTTCACCCACATTGAACTTGTTGCCTGACTGACCTTTGTTCTGAGAAGGAAGAAGTGATTCAGCGATGAAATCGAAATCAAGCTGATTTGAAAGAAGCCATAAAACTACGTTCTGGAAATTCTGCTCAAGTTCTTCACGGAAGAGACCTGTCTGTTCCTGAGGGCCGAAACGAATCCAATAGCTTTCAATGGGATGAATAAGACCTACTTTAATTTCAGGCTTACCTCTTGTCATTGCAGTATTGACTCTTGCAAAGTGGTCTTCAATAAGTTTGTATTCCTTATACCATGGTGACTGATAGAAAATTGATGCGGGATAGTCACGCTTTGCTTCACCCTCCATGCTGTACCATGAAAGATGGTGAACACGGTTTGTGATGCCGAGAACTGCCTGCCAGTCACCCTGCTGTTTGTGACCTCTGAAATCAAATTCCCAGCCTGTAACACCGTAAAGCTCACTGAGAACACCTTCTCTGCCATACTGATGAGACGCACTCTGAGCCTGTTTTGCAGTTGTATATTCTCTCTGGTCGCAGAGCATGTCAATACCCGGAAGTCCGAATGAACGGTAAGAACGCATTGCCTCACCGATTGCAGATGTCTGAGAATTAAGTGACTGCTCTTCCATCATGTGACCTGTAAGAGGAAGGTTATGTTCATCACACCATTTTCCGATTGTGTCTGCAAATGCAGATGCAAGAAGTTCACTTGCAAGGTCATGGAATCTGTATCTTGGAAGTGACACTTTTGACTGAGGTAAATCCCAGAAAATTTCAGGAAGTGTGTCAAAGAAATCTTCACCGTATTTTTCCTTGTAAATTTCGGGAAGCTTTTCTGTATAGGGAATAATCTCTGTTGTTCTGTCTTCTGCAAAATCAAGTGAAGATTTTCTTGTATGCTGAGGTTCATCTGTGAAAATAGCGGGTACTGTATCGCCGATATATTCCTCCAGCGCATCGAAATACCTCTGATGTGTTACCTCAACAAATTTTTTCATCGCCTCAGGATTGAGAGTATCAACATAAGTCTGATTGTTGAACCATGCTGATGGTTTTGACACCTCAAGATATGCATACCACACGTTTTCTCCGTCTTCATTTTCAGAAAGACGTTTATAATCTTTAAGATAGCCGTTTTCCAGTGTAATATCATATTTCGCAAGAAGAACACCGTCTTTTGACAACGCACCCTTACTCTGGGATTCGTTGATATTGCTTTCAACAATATCATCTTTCTTTATGGGTGAAAAAGCAATACATCTTGCTCTGTATTCTTCGTTACTTGTAACAAGACCTCCTGCAAAGCCTGAGGGCCAACGGTCTTCGTCGTAGAGATATGCTTTCATATCTTTTTCTTTTGCACGTTCAACAACTGCCTTGATATGCTCTAAATATTCATCGCTCATGTAGTCAATATCAAGACCTGTACGGCAATGCATGTGAGCACCGCCGATACCCATTTCTTCAAAGTAATCAAGCTGTTTTTTCATCTTTTCCTTGTCCAGGTTATTATTGAGTGCCCAGAAAGGTTCGCCACGGTATTCATTTGTAGGATTTCTGAAAAGTTCGGGTGTTAAGCTTTTTTCTTTCGACTTTGGAAAAATCATATCTATCTCTCCTTGTTTGCAGATTAAGCCGTGCAGAATTATACACGGCTTAAAATTTTTATATTCTCATTTTTTTATTTGCAACACTGAGTGCTTTGCTCAGTGCAGAAGCCACTACAAGACATGAAAGGATTTCAACAATTCCGTTGACACCAATCATGATAACAAAAAACATAAGTAAATTTTCAGCACCTGTATCTGCCATCATGTTCTGAATAAAATCTGTCTTACCGAAAAACAGTATGAGACTTGACATGAAGAAAAGTGTGTTGAAAACAGGTCCGCTGACTGCCGCTACGGGATAAGAAAGTTCTGCCGACTTTTTGCCCGACAAAGCACCTGACATACCTTTGAAGATCAGACCGCACAAAAATCCCGCAAGGACTCTTGTGGGGATACACATAATGAATGTGAAGAACGGATTGATTGACATAAGGGTTGTGCCGAATGCGTCCATACCGAAGCACTGTGCAAAGCTTGTCACGCCGAATACAAGGCCCATAAAGGCTCCTGCTCCGGGTCCGAGAACAATTGCACCCGTAACTACGGGGATTATAACAAGGGCTATTGAGAGAGGTCCTATTTTAAGGTACCCCAGGGGTGTGAAGGACATTACCACAACAATTGCAGCAAGAACTGCAAGCTGAGTGAACTTCACAAGTTTGGACATTTTTTTGTTTGACATATATATTCCTCCTTGCTGTCGTTCCACATAATGGATACGGCGCAAAATTTAGCGAAAATATATTATTTTGTTTTTACGTTCTTATCGTAAATTATTTTAAGACCTTCAAGAAGAAGGTATTTATCGTAAATGATTTCAGTTTTACAGTTCGCAATAACACTTCTTGCAAAACCGCCTGTTGCAACAATTGAAGCAGGTTTTTTGCCGATTTCTTCAGAAAAACGCTCAACCATTCCGTCTATCATTGCTGCAGTACCCACAAGTGTGCCTGAAATAATACAGTCAGCAGTATTTTTTCCCAAGGCACTTTTGGCACGTTTGATACCAACGCTGGGAAGAAGTGATGCTGAAGCAGAAAGTGCATTCATAGAAACGCTGATACCTGCCGCAATTGTACATCCGAGGAAGCTTCCGTTTTCGTCAATAACGTAAATTTTACTTGCAGTACCAAGGTCAACAACAAAGCATGGTAAGGGATATTTTTTAAGTGCCGCAACACCGCCTGTTACAAAATCTGCACCGAGAGTTGAAGGGTCATCAACAAGTATATTGAGACCTGTTTTTATTCCCGGCCCTACAACAAGAGGTGTAATGCCTGTAAATCTTCTTACAGCCTCACCTAAAGGATAAGTTACCTCAGGCACAACGCTACTCAGTATGCATCCTGAAAATTCATCCTTTTTAACTTCATACAGCTTAAAAATATTCATTATTTCACAGGCATACTGGTCTGCCATACGTTTTTTGTCCGTTGCAAGACGTGAAACAAAAACAAGCTCATCATCTCTGTAAGCACCTATTGTTATATTTGTATTGCCTATGTCAATTGTTAAAACCATATTGCATCTCTCCGGAAATGTCACTTTTTCATAATTATACTCTATTATTTTTTAAAAATCAATGCTATAATGTATTATATATTTATTTACGAGGTTATTTTTATGGTTTGTAATGCATGTCCGAGGAAATGTAATATTGACAGGTCTGAAAAGGCAGGCTTCTGCGGTATGTCAGACAAAATTAAAATTGCAAGGGCCGGGCTTCACTTCTGGGAGGAGCCCTGTATCAGCGGTGAAAAAGGTTCAGGGACTGTTTTCTTTTCAGGGTGTCCGCTGAAATGTGTTTACTGTCAGAATGAAGAAATCAGTTCAGGTGGTTTCGGAAAAGAAATAACCACAGAACGACTTGCAGAAATTTTCAGAGAGCTTGAAGAAAAAGGTGCTCACAACATCAACCTTGTAACACCTACTCATTATTCAGAACAGATTCTGAAAGCCTTTGAAATTTACAGACCGGAAATCCCCATAGTTTACAACTGTTCAGGGTATGAAGATGTCCAAACTCTGAAAAAGTTCAAAGATATTGTTGACATATACTTAACAGACTTCAAATATTTTGACAGTGAGGTCAGTGAAAAATATTCAAAAGCAAAAGATTATTTTGAGGTAACATCAAAGGCTGTGAAAGAAATGATTCGTCAACAACCTGAAAATATTTTTGGTGAAGACGGTATCATGAAAAAAGGTGTTATTATAAGGCACCTTGTTCTTCCTTTAAATCTGACTCAGACAAGAAAAATCCTTGAGTGGATAAAAGATAATCTTCCCGAAAACGTAATCATCAGCCTTATGAGTCAGTATGTGCCTATGGGCAGGGCATGTGAACATAAGGAAATTAACAGAAAGCTTACAACACGTGAATATGAAAAAGTTCTTGACATGTTTGATGAGTTAGGCTTTGAAAACGGCTTTATGCAGGAGCTTTCTTCTTCAAAAGAAGATTTTATACCACCATTTAATCTTGAAGGTGTGTGAAAATATTCAAATAGATATTGATATTATAAAAAAAATATGTTAAAATTTAATGTATTTATTTACAGGAGGTAAAAACCATGACAAAGAAAATTTTATCAGTAATCCTTGCAGCACTTATGTTGCTGACAGTATCCGTTCCTGCATTCGCAGCAAACGAAGAAACAGCACCCTCAGGTGATGCACTTCAGTTCGGTGCAAACGGCAAATTCCAGATTCTTGTTCTTGCTGACGTTCAGGACAACAACCCTGTTAACGAGGACACACTTCAGTACATCAGAGAAGCACTCGACACAGTAAAACCTGACCTTGTTGTTTTCAATGGTGACAACATCACAATTGATGACAAAGCTGCTTACGACCAGCTTATGCAGCCCCTCGTTGAAAGAGGTCAGAAATTCACTTTTGTTTTCGGCAACCACGATGTAGAAGACAGAAGCTTCACACATGAAGATATTCTTGAAATCTATCAGTCTTATGAAGGTTGCCTTGCTTATGATGCAGACCCCTCACTTCACGGCTGTGCAAACCACAATCTCCCTATCCTTTCATCTGACGGAAC
>JAFXFI010000119.1 GCA_017520635.1 Clostridia bacterium | reverse complement strand
GATGCGAACTGCCAATTGCGGTCAGTTCAGCGTAAACGTATCCCTGCCCGGTATTACCAAGGGACAGCACTGGCACCATACCAAGTGGGAATTCTTCATTGTTGTTTCCGGTCACGGTCTGATCCAGCTTATTGACGGACTTGTTTTTGCGGACAGAAAGCTTCGTCCCGGTTATTTTGAAATGAAAAAAGCATATGAGCCTTTCAAAGCAGCTTATGAAAACGGCAAGGTGAAAATTTTCAACAAGAGATATTTCACAACTCTCGGTGATGTTTACTTTGCATGGAATATTGAAAAAGACGGCAAGGTTATTATGTCAGGTGAAATTACTGACACAGAAATTGCACCCAGAGGTGAAAAAGAATTCACTCTCTTTGAAGAAAAAGCATTTGACGGAATTTCAATGCTTAACATCTTCTGTAAGATGAAGGATGCAACCTACTGGTGTGAAAAAGATTATGAAATAGGTTTCTTCCAGGCAGAACTTTCATTTGAAAGAAATAAGAAAGAAATTAACCTTCCTGCACCTGAAGTAGAAGAAGGCAGACGCTTTGTTAAGATTTCTACTGACAAGGCGGTTTATACATTCGATAAATCTTACGGCAGACTTTCTTCAATTGTTGCGAACGGTAAAGAGTTACTATATCTTCCTGAAAAAATCCAGATATGGAAAGCTCATGCTCACAATCAGGATGGCAACAGAGATGAAAGAAAATCAGCATCAATGGAAATGGCAAGACAGAAAACATATTCTTCTGTTGTTGAAAAAACTGAAAACAGCGTTGTAATCAGTGTTGATTTCTCCCTTGGCGGTGCAAGTGTTGTGCCTGTAATCAGAGGTAACATGAAGTTTACTTTCACAGGTGACGGTGCAGTAACAATTTCAGTTGATGCAAAGAAACGTGAATCAGCACCTCAGCTTGCACGTTTCGGTCTTGAATTCATGCTCACAGACGGCCTTGAAAACATGGAATATTTCGGTTACGGTCCTACAGAGTCATATCCTGACAGACACAAAGCTTGTTACAAGGCACACTTCAAGTCAACAGTTACCGATAACTTTGTGCCTTATGTTAAACCTATTGAAAACTCTGCTCACTATGAGTCAATTTTCGGTGCGGTAACAGACAATGACGGAAAAGGACTTATCTTCACAACTGAAGATAATTTCTCATTCAACGCAATGCACTTTACAACTGATATGCTTGAGAAAACTCTTCATGATGATGAGCTTGAACCTCTTTCACAGACAGTTGTTAACATCGACCTGAAGCATGATGTTCTCGGCAGTAAGGATAACTATTATAAAGATTACGAGCCTGAACGTTTCTGGGATGATAATGAACTGAAACTCACTTTCAAGGTTGCTCCCTTTGATAAATCACAGAATAATCCTTTTGAAATGTAATTTCAGACTGTCGATAAAACCGCATAAGCATATATGCGGATATTGAAGAAATAAAAAACTTGGAAAATTTAAACCAAACAATAAATATAAAAGTGGGTGATACATCGAGTATCACCCACTTTTTGCATATATTTGCCATTTTTTCACCCTTTCGAAGTACCTTTGTACATCTTCGGGGTTCAAAAATGTCATTCTGCAGATTTCTCGGCAGTCTTTCAGTTTGTTTTTAATCAAGGAAAAGAGGTATTTCCATGGGAACGCCGCCCTGAACTGCTGATTCGTGAGCAATAATTCCGGGAAGTGACATGTTGATTGCAAAGTCAACGTCAAGGTCAGGCTTTCTGCCCTCAACAAGACAGTTGATGAAATCCTTGACCATTTTTCCGTCAGCACCACCGTGACCGCTTGAATCTTCACCCTCGTAGCATGTTGTAACGGGGATCTGAATTTTAGATGAGAATGTACCGGGAATGCTGTGGAGACTTGCAAGTGAGGGTGAACGGTCAACGATATCACGTCTGTCAGTTTCAATTGTACCTCTTGTACCGCAGATACGGTAGTTGTGGTCGTAGCTTGTGTAAGCACCGAATGAAACAAGAAGACGGATAACTGCACCTTTCTGAGTTTTGAAGAGTGCAACGCCTGTTTCTTTTCTTTCAGGTGTGTAGGGGTCGTAGTGAACGTCTGCTTCCATACATGTTACGCTTACACATTTGTCATTCATAACATAGAGAAGGGGACCAAGTTCATGGGTAAGATATCTGATAGCAGGCTGATATGTTCTCCAATGACCTTCGGGATAATATGTGGGAGAAAATTCATCAGGGTTAAGAGCGTGAAGATATTCTGCTTCAGCGTAAGCGATTTCACCGAAAAGTCCGTCTTCATGCATTTTCTTCCATGTCTGGATGAATGCCCAGTAACAGCAGTTTTCTGCAGCCATATATGTAAGCTCAGGATGAGCGTTAACAGCGTCCTTAAGCTCTCTTGCTTCTTCAATTGAGTTTACTGAGGGGATTTCGCAAAGAACGTGTTTTCCTGCATCAAAGGCCTTGATAACAATAGGCACATGGTAAACTGCTTCTGTCGCTACAATAACTGCGTCAATGTCTGATTTGAGAAATTCGTCATAATCGCTGAACTGAATAAGGTTGGGGTCATTTACAGCTTCAGCGAGCTCTTCATATCCTGATTTGAGAATAGCGGGATTGTGGTCGCAGACTGAAACAAGCTTTGCATTTTTTACACCTGCAAGACATCTTGCAATTGCAGTACCTCTGCCAAGGCCCACAACACCGACTCTGATAATTTTTTCGCTCATTGGTATCGCTCCTTAAATATGATGATAATATTATACATTCACTTTATTGTTTTCGTCAATAACTTTTCCAACACATTTCGTTGTGATTTTATAATGTGTATCGAAAATATTATCTTTTATTTCTGCTTCACCTAAATATTCAAGCCAGATTGAGTGGTAATCTTCTTTTGGTACTGAAAAAGTATTTCCTGTGAGAACAAGTTTTCCGTGAACAAATTCTTCTGAATCTTCTTTCATAACTTTGGGGGTGTAACGGATTACGGGTGCAGATTCCCACATAGAAGCATATTCACATTGATTGACGATGTTATTTTTGAAAACGATTTCTTTTGTATATCCTGATTCAAACCAGAAGTTGCAGTCATCTTCAATAAGTAAAGCGGGACCGCAGAGCTTATCAAAAACATTGTTTTCGATAAGGACTTTTCCTCTTGTTGTCGCCAGGATTCCTCTGCCTGCTGTAGGTCCGAACCGGCAGTTTTTAACATGCAGATCAGGTGTCCATGTTGCGTTTTCAACAACGTCTTTTCTCAGCTTTATATCATCAGGCAAGGGTCTGTCAAGAAAAAGTTTTATGTCTGTGTCGTTGAGCCTTTTGTAATCTGTTACGGTTGTTTCTGCATAGGGGATAAGAGTGTCCCATTTTATGAACTCAAGTTTATCACCTTTTTCAAAAGCCTGAAATCCCCATGATTCGTTATGCATGAAACGGACGGTAATTGTTTTTTTCTTTTTATTCTGTCTTATAATTTTCAGATGTGTTCCGTGAACATTGATGTAGTCATCCTGAGCACCGTATGCCTGACACTCTGCAATTTCAAGCTGACCTTTGCAGCCTGAAAACTGGAAAAAGTCTGCTGTACTTGCGATTGTTCTGCCCTCAGCTGGAGTAAAATCGCAGTTTTTGTATGTAACATTTTCGCAGAATTGAGAAACCATGCCCAGACCGTGCATGAATTTCACACGAAGGTTTTCAAAGCAGAGGTTTTTGCAACGGTTGAAAAGACTTCCTGTCTGGTCACGGACAATATTTCTTGTCTGAACAATGTGTCCGGCAGGGAAAAAGACATCTTTATTTTTAAGAGTTACTTTTATTTTTCTCTCACCGATTTGCTCAATGCTTTCAAAAGCAAGATTGTTTCTGTTGAAGTCATGGTGAAGCCCTGTTTCGGGATTTAATATTTTAATATATCTTTTATTACTTATGTAACTGTCTGACCAGTAAGGTTTTGAGTCAGCACCATTTTCACCAAGCCAGATGATATCATTTTTTCTCACTTCAAAAAGACAATCGGGATTGATTTCAATTTCACATACACCGTTATTATTTGAAAGAATTTTAAATTCTGTCATTGTGGGACAAGCGTAATCTATAGTGAGATTTTTCACGGTAATATTTTCGCATCTGTCAAAAAGCAGGGGAGTCATTTTGCCGTGGATAATTATTGTTGCACCATTGCCGTCGATTGTAATATTCTTTTTATTTTCAAGAAAAATTGCACTTCTTCTGAGACCCTCAGGATTTTCTTTTTCTGTTCTTCGTGCTGTATTTGAACAGTAATACCCTGTTTTTATGAAAGAGTCATCCTGTCTTGCATGATAAACTTTGTCCTTTTCAAGTATGATGTTTTTATCATTTTCAATGTTTAAAAATGAAGTGCTCAGTTCGTTCATTTAAATCCCTCAATATATCTTTTCAAAGTTAATTTCATTGTTTATAAAATCGGATAGTTCTCTGCCTTTAAGTCCGAGAGAGCAACCGATAAGGGCTTTTACATAAGATATTTCTTTCGTCATATCTGAAATTGTAAGGCATCCGTTTTCAAGTGCATCTCCTGTTGATTCATAGGAAAAAGAGTTTTCACTGCAAGGGGAAAGGAAAAAGTCAACATCTTTTTCTTTGCATCTTTCAATGAATGAAAGAATTGAAAAGTTGGTAAAAGGTCCTTGTTTTTTGCTTCTTTCAACACATACTGCCTGAGTGTGGAAAGTTCCGTGGATTACGGCACGAATAGTTTCAAGTGAGAAGTTGTCGTAATTAATTCCTACATAAGGAGTTATGCTCATAACACAAGGGATGAGTTCTTTTATTTCTGAAAGAAGATTGTTTTTTGTCTGAAAAGCTTTTCCTTCAAGTTTTGCATTTTCGCTGTCAGGGATTTTTATTTTATCAATGCTGAAGAAATCATCGCTGTAATTTTCACATTGAAGCAAGTGTGAGCCGTAATGGAGATAAATGTTATTGTCGCTATTTCTGTAAACTGCGTAAACGTTTGGTTTCAGTCCGTTCATTATCAGTTCAACACCTGCACGGAAGTTTGCTTTTCCGTTTGCTTCTTTTCTGTCAACAGGCAACTGGCTTGAAACGAGCACAACAGGTACTTCGAGGTGTGTGAGCATCATTGAAAGAAGTGATGAAGCGTAAGCAAGTGTGTCTGTGCCGTGAAGAATGATAATGCCTTTGTATTCGCTGAAACTTTTTTCTCTGAACACATCAAGCAAAGTATTCCATGTATTTATTGTCATGTTTTCTGAGAGAATATTAAGAGGAAAAAGGAAATCAAACTCTGTATTCCTGTAGGGGGAACTGCTGTTTCTGAAATTTGAAATGATTTTATATTTTGCATCTTTTACATCAGCAGTTCTTTCACCGTCACGGTTTTCGTGAGAGCAGATTGTACCGCCTGTGAGTATTACAAGAATTTTTTTCATAATGTTAACTCCCATAAGATTATGATAATATTATATAATAAAGGATAAAAAAGTCAATTCTACCATAAAATAAACAATGAAAAACCCACATGAAGCTTTATTTTTATCAAATTGGTGATTGACAATAAAAATCTTTTTTGCTACAATAAACAGGAAGACTCGGCTTAAATGGAAAAACTGACAGAGAGAGTGTGTCATGGGCTGGAAGCACACTTCAGAAGAGTAGTAAGTTCGGGAACACTTCCTCGGTATTTAAATTCAATAAAAAGAGCGGATACTCCAAGTATCAAATCGGGTGGCACCGCGGGTATTATTAAAACTCGTCCCGGGAATTATAGTTTTATAATTCCCGGGTCTTTTTATTTTAGTTTTCAATTTATTAAATTATGCAAACGGAGGTATATTAAAATGTACAGAACTCATCGTTGCAATGAAATAAGAAAAAAGCACATCGGTCAGAACGTTCAGCTCGCAGGCTGGGTTGACGTTATCCGTGACCATGGTGGTGTTCTTTTTGTCGATTTGCGTGACGAAACAGGCGTAACACAGGTTGTTGTTCACGATGAAAACCTTCTCAAGGGTGTGAGCAAGGAAACAGTTTTGTCTGTTTCAGGTACAGTTACAAAACGTGACGAAAACACAGTCAACACTAAAATTGAAACAGGTCTTGTGGAGCTTGTTGTTGACTCTCTTGAGGTTCTCGGCGTATGCAGCCGTGACCTTCCCTTTGAAATCGGCTCAAATGACACAAATGAAAATATCAGACTCAAGCACAGATTCCTTGATCTGAGAAATCCTGACCTTCATAAGAACATTCTTCTCCGTTCAAAGGTTATCGGACACATGAGAAAGCTTATGGAGGAAAGAGGCTTCCTTGATATCCAGACTCCTATTCTTACGGCTTCTTCACCTGAAGGTGCACGAGATTTCCTCGTTCCCAGCCGTAAGCATCCCGGAAAATTCTATGCACTTCCTCAGGCACCTCAGCAGTTCAAACAGCTTCTTATGGTATCAGGTTTTGACAAGTACTATCAGATTGCTCCCTGTTTCCGTGACGAAGATGCACGTGCTGACCGTTCACCGGGTGAATTCTATCAGCTTGACTTTGAAATGGCATTCTCAACTCAGGAAGAGGTTCTTCAGGTGTGTGAAGATGTTGTAGGTGATATCTTCCGTACATTCTCAGATAAGAAAATTACTGAAACTCCATTCAGAAGAATTCCTTACGCTGAGGCAATGGCAAAATACGGCTCAGATAAACCTGACCTTCGTAACCCCCTTATTATCTGTGACCTTACAGATATGTTCAAGAGAGTTAAATTCAAGCCTTTCATGAACAAACCTGTAAGAGGTATTGTTGCTCCCTGTAAGAACGAAAGATGGTTCTTTGACAAATCACTTGCTTTCGCTACAAAACAGGCTAAAATGGCAGGTCTTGCACATATCACACTTCTTAATGCTGAAACTTACGAATTCAAGGATGACCCCATCATCAAAGTGATGACAGAGGAAGAAAAGAGAGAAATCGTTGAAGTTACAGGCGTAAAAGAAGGAGAGACAATCTTCTTCATCTGCGATACAAGTTCAGATGTTGCAGATAAAAACGCGGGTGTTATCAGAACATGGCTCGGTAACGAACTTGGTCTTATTAAAAACGACTCATTTGAATTCTGTTTTGTTGTTGACTTCCCCATGTACGAATATGACGAAACAACAGATAAAATTATCTTTACCCATAACCCGTTCTCAATGCCTCAGGGTGGTCTTAAGGTTCTTGAAGAAAAAGACCCCACAACAGTTCTTGCTTACCAGTATGACCTTGTTTGTAACGGTATTGAACTTGCATCAGGTGCTGTAAGAAATCACAGTCCCGAAATCATGAGAAAAGCATTTGAAATTGCAGGTTATCCTGAAGATGAGGTAAAAAAACGTTTCGGTGCTCTTTATAATGCGTTCCAGTTTGGTGCTCCACCTCATGCAGGTATGGCACCCGGTGTTGACAGAATTGTAATGCTTCTTGCAGACACAGAAACAATCCGTGACGTTATTGCATTCCCCCTTGACGGTACTGCTCAGGACCAGATGCTTGGTGCTCCCGGTGAAGTAACTGAACTTCAGCTCTTTGAAGCAAATGTAAGCATCCGCGGTAAAGGCGGTGTTGAGGTTCTCGGTTCTGAAGGAGGAGAAGGAAACAACTTCTCATCTACAGTAAAATCAGCAAAAGCCGTTGAAAACAAAGCAAATAAGCTTGAAAGCCTTGAACAGGTAAATGAACTTTCTCTTTCGGCTGATGAAAAGAAAAAGATGAACAAAATCTTTGAAGCAATGCAGAAGAAGGAAGAAGCACTCGGTAAAATCGATACAGAAAACGTTGAGGCAATGATTTACGTAATGCCTATGACGAACGTTTTAAGACAGGATAAACGTGAACAGCCCTTTGACCGTAAAGATCTGCTCGCAGGTGCACCTCAGGCAACTGAGGACAGCTGGCAGGTTCCCAGACTTGTAAAGTGAGGTGAGAGACGTGAAATATTTTGTTAATGAAATTTCAAAAGACGGTGTGATCGCCGTTGACGATACAATCCTTGTAAAAGGTACTCCTGCCTCTGCAGGTTCAAAAATGCTTGAAAACTTTACGCCTCTTTTCAGCGCAGAAGCAGTAGAAAGGCTCGAAAAAGCAGGTTACGGTATCAAGGGTAAAACAAACGTTGGTGAATTCGGACTTGACCTTCTCGGAGAAACATCATATTTCGGTGAAACAAAGTCAGGTGAAAGCCTTGTTTCTGCAGGTGCAGAGGCAGTAAAAGCAGGTGAAGTAAAAGCTACTCTTTCAGTTGATTTTAACGGTTATCCCAGACGTGCAGCAGCAGTTTCAGGTGTTGATTTTATCAAGCCTACTTACGGTACAGTTTCACGTTACGGTGTTATTTCCTGCGTAGCATCGGGCGAACAGATTGGTGTTACTGCAAAAAATGCAGAAGACATTAAAGAAATTCTTTCTGTAATTGCAGGTCACGATGAAAAGGACGGCACAAGCCTTCCTCAGGAAAAATATGAGTATTCTCTCACGGATAATGTTTCAGAAATGAAAATTGCTCTTGTAAAAGAGCTTTATGAAAAGGCATCATCTGACGTAAAAGCAAAAATCGATGCTTACAAAGCAAATCTTGAAAAACTCGGGGCAAAGGTTGAAGAAGTTTCAGTTGATGTAGTTTCCGAAGCGCAGACAGCATGGCAGATTCTTATGGCAGCAGAAACATGTAACAACGTTTCTCGTTTTGACGGTGTAAAATACGGTCATCGTACAGCAGAATACAAAAACATTGACGAGCTTTATGTAAAGAGCCGTACAGAAGGCTTTAACTTCCTTACAAAAGCAACAATCCTTTATGGTTCAGATGTTCTTGCAAAGGGTAAATACGAAGCGTGTTATGATAAATCACTTCGTCTTCGTCGTATAGTTACTGATAAAGTGAAAGAAGTTCTCTCAACTTATGATGCACTTCTTCTTCCTGCTTGTTGTGACATAAATTACAAATCTTATGATATTCTTGAATCATTTGACAAAGTATTTGAAGAAAGTGTATTTACAGCAATTGCTTCAATTACAGGTCTTCCTGCAATGGTGACAGGTGGCGTTCAGCTCGTAGCAGATGCATTCAAAGAAAGCACACTTCTCTCAATTGCGGACACAGTAGAAAAGGAGGAAGCATAAGATGAAATACGAACTTGTTATCGGTCTTGAAACTCATGTTGAGCTTTCAACAGATTCAAAGCTTTTCTGTTCCTGCGGCGGACATTCAAGTCCCAAAGAACCTAATGACTGTGTATGCCCTGCTTGCAGCGGCATGCCAGGTATGCTTCCCGTTACAAACAAACATGCAATTGAGCTTGCAGTAAAAGCAGGTTTCATGCTTAACTGCAAAATCAATCAGTATACAACTTTCGATAAAAAGAGTTATTACTATCCTGATCTTCCTGCTGCTTACCAGATTACACAGTGGTTCCATCCCGTATGCGTAGACGGTTCAGTTGAAATCGGTGACAGAACAATCGGAATCAAGCAGATTCACGTTGAAGAAGACGCAGGTAAACTTGTTCACGACGATGCAACAAATACTTCTTTTGTTGACTACAACCGTACAAGTGTACCTCTTATCGAAATCGTAAGCCGTCCCGATTTCCGCAGCTCAGACGAAGTTATTGCTTACCTGAAGAAGCTTAAATCAAGCCTTCAGTTTGCAGGAATTTCAGAATGTGAAGAGGGTGCAATGAGATGTGACGTTAACATTTCAGTCCGTCCCGAGGGTTCAGATGAACTTGGTGTACGTTCAGAAATCAAAAACATGAGTTCACTTTCAGAAATCAAGGATGCAATCGAATTTGAAAAGGTGCGTCACGTTGACGCTATTGAACGCCATACAGAAATGCTTGTTCAGGAAACACGCCGTTGGGACGATGTGAAGAGAAGAACATTCCCCATGAGAAATAAGGAAACTGCAGCAGACTACCGTTATTTCCCCGATCCCAACCTTATGCCTGTTATTATTGATGACGAATGGCTCAAAGAAATCAGAGCAAGCATGCCTGCAACAGCAGAAGAAAAAGGCAGAGTTTATGAAGAAATGGGTATTGCAGCAAAAGAAGCAGCAGTTCTTGCATCTGACCGTAAGCTTTGTGAAGTGTTCGATTTTGTTGTGGCTGAAGGCAGAAATCCCAAGACAGTTGCAAGCTGGATTCTTACAGAGTGCATGGGTAACATGAAAAGACTTGAACTCTTCAGCCTTGATATTGCACCTGAGAAATTGGCAAGAATTATTGAACTTGTTGAGTCAAATGAAATCACACGTGCAGCAGGTAAAAAAATTCTTTCAGCTGTGTTTGAAAAAGATGTTGATGTTGATAAGTTCTGTGAAGAAAACGGACTCAATGCAAAGATTGACGAGGGTATGATTCAGTCAATTGTCGAAAAAGTTATTGCAGAAAACGACAAAGCAGTTGGCGATTATAAGAGCGGTAAAACAAAGGCTATGCAGTCTCTGTTCGGTCTTGTAATGAAAGAACTCAGAGGTACAGGCGATCCTGCAACTATCCGAACTCTTCTTGAAGAAAAACTTAATGCATAATTCTGAAACGGACTGTAATTTTTACAGTCCGTTTTTTTTGAAAAATTCTTGATTTCATTATTGTTGCGTGGTATAGTTTTATTACAGACAAATATTTACAAAAGAGGTGCTTTTTTATGAAAAAATTTACATCAGTAATTTTATGCATGGCGATTATTCTTTGTTCGTTCGGACTTTCTGCGTCTGCCGAGGCAGAAAAACCGTTTTATCTTGTGCTTGGCGATTCAATTGCTTACGGTTCAGGTATTGCTAATGCAAAAGAAGCATGCTACGGTAAGATTGTGGCAGATAGTAACGACTATGAATATGCAAACTATGCGGTTCCCGGTCACACTACAACTAACCTTATAAATCGTTTGTCAAATGAAGAAGTAATTACAGCTCTTGAAAAAGCGGATATTATCAGCATTTCAATCGGCGGTAATGATTTTCTTATGAGCAATCTCATCGGTCTTATGTTTGACTCAATAGTAATGAATGACCACACTCAGTATGATGAAATTGCAGAAAGCTTTTACGGAAACTTCAGCAAAATCATAGATATAATCAATGAACATAATGAGGATGCTGTTATTCTGATGCAGACTCTCTATAACCCTCAGTCAGGATATCTCCGTCAGCCTTATCAGGAAGGTGCAGACAGACTTAACGCTGCAATTGCACGTTATAACGAAGAAAACCCTGGGGAAATTGTGATTGTTGATGTTGGTACGGCACTTGGTGACGATCCTGAAAACTTTGCAGGTGATGATATTCACCCCAGCGTAAAAGGAAATGAAATAATCGCAAAGATTATTCTTGAAAAGCTTTATGAGCTGAAACTCGGAAAAACAACTGAAGCAGTTGTTTCCGTTCAGGGTCAGGATATTCAGATTCCTGAAATGTTTACGGCATTTTTCAATATATACGGGACTTTGTTCCACATTATTTCCGTGATTTATAACTTCTTTGCAGGAATATTTGCAGCTTTCTGATTCTGCAGTAAAATGTAAAGGCAGAGGGTGAGGGTATGATTTTTGAAAAGAAAGTTATCAAAATATACAGTTCAATGATGCTGAACAGATGCGATGACAACGGAAATGTTTTTTATTTTTCTGCGGAAGATTTTCCCGGTATCGAAAAAGAAAGTTTTTCTTTCACATCATCAAAAGGGCATATTTTACAGGGATATTTTTACTCGTATCCCGATGCAAAGAAAAACAGACTTGTGATTTTTGAACACGGGATGGGAGGCGGTCACAGGTCATACATGAAAGAAATTGAAAAGCTCTGTATGGCAGGATATCGTGTGCTTGCCTACGACCACACAGGTTGTATGGAATCAGGCGGTGAAAACACAGGAGGACTTTCACAATCTTTGTGTGACCTTAATGACCTGATGAATACATTAAAAAATGACGAAGTGTATAAGGATTACGATATATCAGTTGTAGGGCACAGTTGGGGTGGATTTTCTGCAATGAATATATCATCACTTTATCCTGAGATTTCTCATATTGTCGTAATGTCAGGCTTTGTTTCTGTAGAAAAAATGATAAATTCATTTTTCTCAGGGCCTTTGAAATTCTACAGAAAATGTATTATGGATATTGAACAGAGGTCAAATCCTCAGTTTGTAAATATTGACGGTGTTGATACTTTGAAAAAGACAGAGTCAGAAGTACTTCTTATTTATTCCGATAACGATACCCTTTGCAAAAAGGAAGTTCATTTTGATGAACTGAAAAATGAACTTTCAGGGAAAAGTAACATAAAATTTATTCTGGAAAATAACAAAGGTCATAATCCCAATTTCACAGAAAATGCAGTAAAATACAAGGATGAGTTTTTCGGTATTCTTACAAAGAAAACAAAGAAAAAACAACTTGAAACAAAAGAGGAAAAAGAAACTTTCAGAAAAGCTTTTGACTGGCACAAAATGACAGAGCAGGATGAAAAAGTCTGGGGAAAGATTTTAACTTTTCTTGATTGAAATATCATCCTTGATAATGTATAATTGTAATAACAATTTTGGGAGGCGTTTTTATGGCAGAGAAAAATTACGGTAAGTTAATTAAAGCTTTGCAGATTGCAGCAGGTGTTCTTATGCTTGCAATGGTTGTTGCTTGTATTGTTCTTATTCAGAAGTACAATATCAAAGTTTCAAACATTCCGGAACTCAGCAAAATGATTACGGGCGGTACTCTTACAATTTCACTTATTATCATTGCATTTTCGGTTGTAAAATCATTTGCTCTTGTTTTTCCTCCTGCAGTAGTTTTTTCGATCTGCGGTTATATGCTTCCTAATTATTGGCTTGGTTTACTTATCAACATTATTTCAGTTTTTCTCAGTCTTTCAATCCCTTATTTCCTCGGGAAATTCACAGGTGCAGGAATGGTTGATACACTTAAAAAGAAGTTCAAAGCAGTTAAGAAAATTGATGATTTTGCAGGTGCAAATGAAACACAGACAGCTTTTGTTGTAAAGCTTTCAGGTCTTCTTCCCGGTGACCTTTCAAGTCTTCTTTTCGGTGCAATGGGCACATCTTACAAAAGTTTCATGATCGGTGCAACTCTCGGTATGATTCCTCTTTGTGTTGTTTACACAGGTTTCGGATGCGCTTTGAGAAGTGTAGGTGAAAAACCCTGGCTTACAGCAATTCCCGTTGTAACAATTATTGTTTTTGTTCTTATTTCCAGTCTTATTACAAAGAAAATGATTGAAAAGAACAAGGCATCACAGAAATAAAAATATATTTGTGAGGTAAAAAATTATGGCAAAAATTATAGGACAGTCAATTCCTAATCTTCCTTGGGAAGAAAAGGGCGAAGGATATAAATATCCTGTATGGAGATACAGCGGAAACCCTGTTATAACAAGGGATAATCTTTTCGGTGCAAACAGTATTTTTAATTCAGCAGTTGTGCCTTTCGGTGACGGCTTTGCCGGTGTTTTCAGAGTTGATAATATCAGCCGTGACCATACACTTGTTGTAGGCTACAGTAAAGATGCAATCAATTGGGAGCTTGAAGAAAAAGTTATTTTCAGAGGCTATGATCCCCGTCTGTGTGAAATTGACGGCAAGTATTATCTTTCTTGGGTAAATCTTACTCCTCACGGCACAACAATCGGTATCGCTTACACAACTGATTTCAAAGAATGGACTCAGCTTGAAGATGCATGTTATCCCGTTGCAAGAAACGGTGTTCTTTTTCCCAGAAAAGTAAACGACGAATTCCTTCTTTTTATCCGTCCTTGTGACAGAGGTCACACACCTTACGGCGATATTTTCCTCAGCCACAGTAAAGACCTTACATATTGGGGAAAACACAGATTTGTAATGTCTCCCGTTAAAAACTGGGAAATGACAAAGGTTGGTGCAGGTCCCACTCCCATTGAAACAGATGAAGGTTGGCTTGTTTTCTACCACGGAGTTCTCACATCATGTAACGGCTTTACTTATGCAATGGGTGCGGCAATTCTTGATATTGACAAGCCCTGGATTGTGAAACACAGAGCAGACTGCTTCCTTCTTGCACCCCATGAAAACTATGAGCTTGTAGGTGATGTGCCTAACGTTGTTTTCCCCTGTGCAGCACTGACAGATGCTGACACGGGCAGAATTGCAATTTACTATGGCGGTGCAGACACGGTTGTTGCACTTGCATTCACAACAGTTGACGAAACAATAAAATTTATAAAAGAACACGATTTAATCAAAGAGGACTAAAATGCTTTCATTTCAATGCGATTATAACAACGGTACACATCCTGAAATATTACGCCGTCTCGTAGAAACAAACGATGAATTTCTTCCCGGTTACGGTGATGATAAATATACTGCTTCTGCCAAAGAGAAAATCAGAAAAGCGTGCGGAAGAGAAGATGCAGAAGTTTTTCTTACTGTAGGTGGGACACAGACAAATAAAATTGTTATTTGTTCATTGCTTAATTCCGCAGAGGGAGTTGTAAGTGCCACAACGGGGCACATCAATTGTCACGAAGCGGGAGCAATTGAAGAAACAGGACATAAAGTTCTTGCAATTGACCATGAAAACGGAAAGATAACCTCTCAAAATCTGAGAAGTTATCTTGAAAAGTTTTATGATGATGAGGCACATGACCACATGGTTTTTCCGGGAATGGTTTATATTTCTCATCCTACGGAATACGGTACTCTGTATACAAAAGATGAACTGAAAGGTTTATCAGAAATATGCAGAGAATATGAACTTCCTCTTTTCCTTGACGGTGCAAGACTCGGTTACGGTCTTGAGAGCCGTGGAACTGATGTGACACTTGAAGATATTGCGAATTTATGTGATGTTTTCTATATCGGCGGAACGAAGGTGGGTGCTTTGTGCGGTGAAGCGATTGTTTTTACAAATGTAAAACCACCAAAACGGTTTTTCGGAATTGTAAAACAGCACGGTGCACTTCTTGCTAAAGGAAGAGTTCTCGGTATTCAGTTTGATACACTTTTTACTGATAATCTTTATTTTGAAATCAGCCGTCATGCAATTGAAATGGCAGATATACTGAGAGACAATTTCCGTAAAAAGGGATATGAGTTTTTCATTGAAACTGAAACAAACCAGATTTTTGTAGTTCTTGAAAATTCAAAAATGGAGGAACTTAAAAAAGATGTTTTGTTTGAATTCTGGGAAAGAAAAGATGAAAAACATACCGTTGTACGCTTTGCATCAAGCTGGGCAACAAAGGAAGAAGACGTTCAAAAATTGAATGAATTGTTGTAAATACTAACCTTGGTGATGAAAATGATTAAAGCAGTTTTAATTGATATTGACAATACCTTACTTGATTTTCATAAATGTTCAAGGGAAGCAATGTGTCTTGCTGCTGAAGAATACGGAATAGAATTTCCTGAAAATTATTTTGAGATTTTCACAAAAATAAATAACTCACTGTGGGAGAAAATTGAAAAAGGTGAGCTTGACCGTCAGGGACTTTTCAAAATCAGATGGATTCGAATTTTTGAAGCAATGGGAATTGAAGCAGACGGAATTGCCTTTGAGGAAACCTTCAGAGAAAATATTAAACAGAGTGCAATTCCCGTTGACGGTGCAACGGAAATGCTCCGATATTTAAGTGAAAAATATTATGTGGGAGTTGCAAGTAATTCTGAATTTGCACAACAGGAAAAAAGACTCAGGAAAGCGGAAATGTTACCCTTTATCAAAAATATTTTTACCTCTGAAGAAATAGGTTTTGCCAAGCCTTCACAAGGATTTTTTGAGGCGTGTAAAAAAGATTTACCACAGTTTGAAAAAGAAGAAATAGTTTTAATTGGTGATTCGATAACTGCCGATATTGAGGGTGCGAAAAAATTCGGCTTCAAAACATGTTGGTTCAATTTTGCAAAAGTGCCTGAAGCAAAGTGTGAAACAGCAGATTATATCGTAAATAAATTAAGTGAAATCAAAAATATTTTATAAATGAAGATGACCGTCAGCGTTAAACTGACGGTCATTAGTTATTATCTCTTATTCCTTAACAATGAATGTTTTAACCTCAAAGGGCTTGAAAGTGAATGAAAGAGTATCGTTGTTTATTTCAAGCTTTCCGTCAACGTCTTCAATCATGTTACATGAAAGTATTTCTGTGCCGGGTCTTGAAAGAGTAACGTTTGCCTTTGTCTTAGTGCCTTCGCATTCGTAAAGACGTACAACATAAGAGTTTTCGATGCTTTCTGCAGGTTTCACAGCTTCACAGATAATGTTTTCTGCATCAATTGTAAGGAATGATTTTTCTTCCTTTGCTGTACCTTTAACAACAAAAGCAGGAATGTTGAGCTCATAAGAAGGTTTAACAACGTTTTCTGTGCTGAATGAGCCTGTATGAGGCAGGAATGAATATGTCATCTCATGGAGACCGCTGTCACCTGTAACATCAGGATGATTACCGCCTCTGTGGAGAGAAAGACGAAGATTTCCGTTATCAACTGAGATGCCGTATTTACAATCGTTGAGAACTGCAACACCGAAACGGTTTTCCGAAATATCAGTCCATTTGTAGTTACATACTTCAAATTTTGCAACCTCAAGGGAGTTGTTACGTGTTGTGGGACGAAGAACGTGACCGAACTGAATTTCGTTACGGACATTTTCTGATTTAACGTCAACATCAAATGCAGCCTTGAGCAGACAATGCATTTCGTTCCAGTCAACAAGTGTATGGAAATCAACTCTTGGATTGTTTGCATAAACAATCATGTCCTGAGTGATTTTGCTGTTTTCACCGAAAGTATATGTGCTGCGGATAACAAACTGAACTGCACCATCTGATATAACTTCTCTCTTCTCAAAGCCTGTGATGGGAGCAAGTTTATCGAGAGAATCGTATTCAATGTCCCAGTTATCCCAGTAAGCAGGAGTGTCTTCTGCTGTAAGAAGTGCACCAAGGGGCTGACCGTTTTCTTTTCTCAGTTCTCTGTCAGATTGTTTGTCGATGAAAGATGAAATAAATCCGTCGTCACCGAGAGTGATTACTGCAAAGGGAGTTTCAAGAACTTTTCCGTCAAATTTAAAAGGAGAAGAATTTTCGGCGGGTTTGTTTGTAAGTTCAATTGTCTTTGATGAGAAAGCGGGGATTTCTTTCACGTCAACTGCAAGAACTTCTTTGCCTGTAACATCAGTATATCTCTGAGAGGGCAGGTCTTTTGCAAAGCCGTTTGCTTCAATTTTCTGAACGTCATTTCTTGCAAATGAAAGTGTGTTGTAAAGAGTTACCGAGTTATCTTTATTTTCTGTAATTCCCTTTGCATAAGAGAGTGCTGTGTTTTTATAGTTTACGAGAAGCTCGTCCATTTCCTTGTTGAAAAGGTCGTAAACGGGAGTGATTGATGTGCCGGGGAGAATGTCATGGAACTGATTTTTAAGAAGGATTTTTAACCATTTGTCAGCGTTTTCGTTCATGGGCTTACGTGCGAGAACGTTGAAGTATTCCATGTCACGAAGAGCAAATTCTGTTTTACGGTTCTTTCTCTTGATGTCGTGCATCTGAGTAAGAGTACCGCGGTGAAGCTCAAGGTAAAGTTCGCCGTCATGTACGGGAAGGTCTTCTTCGATTTCTTCAAGCTTCTTCATGAAATCGCTGACTGAGCATTCTGCAGTTTCAGGCATACCGTCCATCTTCTTCATTCTGCGTGCTGTTTCAAGCATACTGTAAGAGGGACCGCCGCCACCGTCACCAACACCGAAAGCATGGAGTCTTAAATCACATGTTTCTTTCATGGGCATTTCTTCAATAAGCTGAACGCCTGCATCTACATCGGGTGCACGGTGAATTCTGTTGAAGTGAGTGAGGACTGAACTGCCGTCAATACCTTTCCATGTGAAGCTCATGAAGGGCATTGAGTTAAGCTCATTCCATGCCATTTTTGTTGTGTAGAAATATTTACATCCGCAACCTCTCATAATCTGAGGAATGTTTCCGTTGTAACCAAATGTATCGGGAAGCCAGAAACTGTCGGAAGTGTAATTAAAGTTTTCTCTTGTAAACTGCTGACCTTTAAGGAACTGTCTTACCATAAGCTCGCCTGAAGTGATGTTACAGTCACATTCAACGTAAACGCCACCGTTAGGCTCATATCTGCCCTCAGCAACACGCTGCTTCATATCAGCGAAAATTGTGGGATAGTAGTCCTTCATCCATTCTGAGTGAAGTGCTGAAGACTGAACGAAACGGTATTCGGGATATTCTTCCATAAGTGCAAGAGCGTTTGAATAAGTTCTTGCACATTTTCTCATGGTTTCCGATGCAGGCCAGAGCCATGCTGTATCCATGTGAGAGTGACCTGTCAGACAGAGTCTGCCAAAAATTGAATTACCGCTTCCCTCAAACATTTTGCTTGTGATTTCAAGAGCGTCTTCAACTGATTTATGCCATTTTTCATAAGATGTATGTTTAGGGTCAAGGACAAGTACGTTGAGAACCTTATCAAGAGTTTTCATTGCACGGAATTTAAGGAAGTTTGAATCAGGCCCGATTGCAGAAGCCTGAAGAATCTGAGTCATGTCAAAGACAAAATCCTTGACAACGGTATCACGGATGCAGATGTCAACACCCTTGTAGGTCTGCTTGTAGCTGATATCGATGTCGGGATATTCATAGTTTTCGTAAACAGAAGTACCTACACAGAAATGACCTGCATAACATTCAAAAGCAAGGTTCCATGTTTTTCCTTTTTCGTGAGTGCCGATTCTTCTTACAACATGACCACCGCCTGTAAAAGTAGCACCCTTGATATTGAAAAGACCTTTGGGTTTTCCGTCAACAAAGAAAAGCTGTTCAATACCGCCTGCTTTTGAAATTGCAAAAATATCCTGTCCTGTATATTCATCACCGGGATTGAATGTACCTTTTACCCAAAGGTTGTCCCATTCTTCGTCACCCCAGGAAGTATCTTTTTTTAGGTTAGTCCAGCCGCTTTCGGGAACTGAACGGAAATGTTCTTTTGTTATGTAGCCCTGAACATCCTGAAGCTCACCGATTTTTACATACATTTTTTCTGAATAAATCTGTACGGCTTCTCTGAGCTTGTCGTACGCTTTGTCTTTTAAAGGTTTGTTGTACATATCCATTTCTCCTTTGTACGTGTTATTTTAAGAATATCATAATCGAAAAATTTAGTCAATTAAAACATTGAATTATTTTGTGTAAATTAAGTAATTTTGCTGGGTTATTTAATAAATTTTCATATTTATTATACAGTTTTTTATTGCATAAACGGAAGTATAGTGATATACTGTATTTGTAAAATTTTCATTTTCAGGAGGTTATAAAATGAAGACGAAGAAAATTCTGTCAGTTTTACTTTCAGTTATCATGCTTCTGGGAATTATTCCTGCAGGAGCAATGACTGCAAGTGCAGCGGACGATGTGTTTACTTACGACATAGTAGACGGTGAAGCAGTGATAATTTCATGTGAAATTACTGCATCAGGGGATATTGTTGTGCCGTCAGGATACAATGGTTATCCTGTAACGGAAATTGATCTGTTTGCTTTTCTTAACTGTTCTAAGGTGAGAAATGTTTATATTTCCGATAGCGTAAAGGAAATCGGCAGCAGAGCTTTTTCGGGCTGTACACTTCTTGAAACAGTTACACTCGGCAAGGGTGTGGAAAAACTTGGGAAAGAAATTTTTCTCAATTGTGATTCTCTTAAAAAAGTAAATGTTTCAGCAGATAACGCTGTTTTCTCAAGTGATAACGAAGGCGTTCTTTACAACAAGGATAAAACAGAGCTTCTCTTCTATCCCGTTGCAAACGATGCTGCTACATATTCAGTTTCAGAAAAGGTTGAGAAAATTGCTGACGATACTTTCTCCATGAGCCAGAATGTAAAGACAATTATTCTGGGAGATAACGTTAAAGAAATCGGCAATAATGCTTTCATGGGAAGCAGAAGCCTTGAAGCTGTAAAAATAGGTAAAGGTGTAAATAAAATCGGAAACCAGGCATTTAACTGGTGCGAAAAACTCACCTCAATCACAGTAACAGCAGGTAACTCTGTATATGAAAGTGACTCTGACGGCGTTCTTTACAACAAGGGTAAAACTGAGATTCTCAAATATCCTGAGGGTAATTCAAAAACTGCATTTGCTGTTCCCTCAGGTATCGAAGCGATAAGAACACACGCTTTTCTTAATTCAGAAAATATTGTCAGTGTATCATTCCCCAAGAGCCTTGAAACTATTGAAGCAAGTGCATTCTCAGGCTGTACTGCAATCAAAGAAGTATCTTTCGCAGGTTCAGAAGAGGAATGGAAAAAAGTTTCAATCGGTTCAGATAACAATGCCATTACCGGTGCAAAAATAAGCTATGCAGGCGGTGAGGCTCACGACCACAAATATACAGAAACAGTGACAGTTTCTGCAACATGTAAAAATGCAGGTGTAAAGACCTTCAAGTGCACATGTGGTCACACATATACAGAAACAATTCCTGCTACAGGACATGCTTTTAAAGATAATGCATGTACAAGCTGTGGTATTAAGGAATTTGTACTTCTTGAAGACGGCACAAATGCAAAAATCACAGGCTACAACGGTGTAGGCGGCGACGTGGTTATTTCCGAAACAATTCAGGGTTATAAAATAACTTCAATCGGTGACTTTGCTTTTGAAAACAAAACAGAAATCACATCATTTACTTTGCCTGAAAGCGTACAGGATATAGGCTCAGGTGCATTCTACAACACAGGCTATTACAATAAGGCTTCAAACTGGGATGGTGAAGTTCTCTACATAGGTAAATTCCTTATTCAGTCAGACTCTACACTCAAGGGTGAATATACAGTTAAAGACGGCACAACAGTCATTGCTGACTTTGCTTTTGCTACTGCAAAGGGACTTACATCAATCACACTCCCGAAAGAAACAAAATTTATAGGTGATTCTGCTTTCTCAGGCTGCACATCACTTACATCAGTAAAGGTTAATGTTACTGAAGAAGAATGGAAGGCTTCGGCGGTAATCGGTACAGGTAATGATGCTTTCACAAAAGCAAGCTTTACATACCTTCCCCATGTGCATGAATTTGTTCTTGACAAAGAAGAACCTGCAGGATGTCTTACTGCAGGTAAGAAAATAAGCAAATGTAAATGCGGTGAAACAAAGGAAGAGGTAATTCCGGCACTTGGTCATATCTTTGCAGATAATAAATGTACAGGCTGCGGTGAAAGACAGTTCAATATCACAATTGCAGATGATAAAGTAACAGTTACAGGTGGTCACGCATCACTTTCAGGTACAGTAAAAATCCCTGAAACAATCGGCGGATACAAAGTTACTGCTATCGGTGACAACGCTTTTGCAGGTAATGATAAGATTGAAAAGCTTATTCTTCCTGCAGGTATTGAAAAAATAGGTGAAATGGCTTTTGCAGGTTCGAAAGCTGTTGTTGAATTTGAAGCTGCAAATGCAAATTATGCAGTAATTGACGGTATCCTTTACAACAAAGCAAGAACAGAGATTATCTACTGTCCTGCAAGTAAAGCTGTTAAAGAATTCGTAATTCCCTCAAGTGTTACTGCAATTGCAGCAGGCGCTTTCAAGGGTGTAACCGTAATTGAAAAGCTTACTGTTCCTGCAACGGTTACATCAATCGGCAAAGATGCTTTCTCAGGCTGTACAGGCATCAAGAATGTTGTTGTTGAAAGCACAAAAACACAGTGGAGTAAGGTTGCAATTGCTGATGGTAACGAAGATTTACTTAAAGCAATCTTCACTTATACCGATACAAGTGATATTGACGATGCAAAAGCTCTGGCAGAGAGCCTCAGTATCGAATCAGGTAAGGCCGAAGCACAGGAGACTCTTATTGTTATCACTGCAGATGAAAAAGCAGATGCAATTAAAGTTTCAAGACTTGCCAAGGACGGCACATCAGAGGTCGTTATCAAAACAGCAGACACGCTTATCAAAGTAGATGCTGACAATAATTATGTGCTTCCATTCAATTATTGGCACAAGGCAGGTAATAATACAGAAACAGAAATCACAGTTGACGGTAATACCTACAAGGTTAAATTTGTATTCCCCGTTGACGAAACAGAAGGTCATATTTATGACACTGAAAATCCAGAGCCTTTTGATGCCACATGTACAGCTTACGGCGGAAACAGAATTTATTGCACAATCTGTGACCATAGTTATGAAGTAGTTGATAAGAATAAACCTGCAAAGGGTCACAGCTTCGGTGCTCTGATAATTGAAAAAGACCAGACATGTACTGAAGCGGGTCAGACAAAGAAAACATGCTCAAGATGCGGTCATGTTGAAACGGGCGTGCTTCCTCCATCAGGAGTACATATTTATAACAGCGTTGTAACAGCACCTACATGTACAGAAAAGGGTTATACAACATACACGTGTGCTTGCGGTAAGAGCTACAAAGGTGACGAAACAGAAGCAACAGGCCATGATTACGATGAAGTATTAACAAAAGCACCTGAGTGCGAAGCTGCAGGTGAAAAAACATATACATGTAAGGTATGTAAAGCTGCAAAGACAGAACCGGTTCCTGCAACAGGTCATAATTATCAGGGAACTGTTGTTGCTCCCACATACGAAGACAAGGGCTACACAGAATATAAGTGTGCGAACGGTTGCGGAGCCTCATACAAAACTGATTATGTTGATGCTATCGGCAAAATCAACTCTGTGAAGTTTGATAATGTTGTATTGAACAAGAATGATAAACACACAATCACACCTATTATGGACTGCATCGCCAATCCCAAATGGACTGCAGAATATGTTGTTGATAACGAAGAGATTATCACAATTGATGAAAACGGCGTAATCACAGCAAAAACAAGAGGCATAACTACAGTTTCATGTACTGTAAAAGATGCAGAAGGCAATACTTTCATAAAATCTTTCTCAGTAGAAGTCAAGTTCACAGTATGGCAGTGGATTGAATGGTTCTTTGTTGACCTTATCTATGGCGGTTTGAGAGACTTCTTCTCATCAATTTTCTCAGCATAATTAAATAATGAGGGACGGTTTTCATTCAATCGTCCCTCTGTGATTATATCTCCAACATAATTATTATCAAAAAAAGCCGACCTATGCCGAATGTTGATAAGGAAGTATTTCTTTAAAATGTGAACTTACGGCACAATAACGCGTTAAAAACCACCGATACGCGACAGCGTTATCGGTGGTTTTTGCCTTTTCTTGCACACGCAATTTCGCATTTTAAAGTGCTATGCAGTTTCGTAGAAAAGCAAACCCTTGAATTGAAGCCAAAAATGCAGCAAGGCTACCGCCTTGCGAGGCTTTTGGTGATAATACAAGGAATTTTGTTCGAGAAACAAAAACTTCCTTACCAACACTCGGCATATGTGTGTCGGTTTTTTTATTGCTGAAACACCACAAAAAAGCCTCCCCTTGAAAATGCAAGGGGAGGTGGCAAAAACAAAGTTTTTGGCGGAGGGGATTTTTCGTTGAAAATTATTTTTTGATTTCTTTGAGGCGTTTCATTACGTCGTTTGCACCTGTGCCGAAATAGTCGTGGAGAATTTTATATTCTTCAAAGAGCTTGTCATAAACCTTTGACTCTTCTTCGTTGGGATAGTAAACTGTGTCTTTAACCTTACCCATAACTTCAGATGCTGTATAAGCGTCATCATAACCGCCTTTTTCTTTGCCTGCAGCAACTGCACCGAAGATAGCGCTGCCGAGAGCACCGCCCTGTTCACTACCGGCAATTTTAATGGGCATTTTGATAATGTCAGCATAAATCTGCATTGTCATGGGGTCTTTCTGTGAAATACCGCCTGCTGCGAAGAATTCATTTACGTCAACACCGAATTTACGGAAGTCTTCAATAATCATTCTTGTGCCGAAAGCTGTTGCTTCAATAAGTGCTCTGTAAATATCCTCGGGCTTTGTCTGGAGTGTCATACCGAGAATCATACCTGTAAGGTCAACGTCAACAAGGATTGAACGGTTACCGTTCCACCAGTCGAGAGCAATAAGACCGTGTTCACCGGCTCTCTGCTTTTCAGCCTTTGAACGGAGGAATTTGTGGATGTTCACACCTTCTTTTTCAGCTTCGTCATAGTATGACTTGGGAAGACAGTTTTCAATGAACCACTGGAAGTGGTCACCGACACAAGCCTGACCTGCTTCATAACCGTAGAAGCCGGGCATAATACCGTCAGCAACAACACCGCAGATACCGTCAACCTGAACCTCTTCTTCACCAAGAAGCATGTGACAGGTTGATGTACCCATAATTGCCAGCATCTGACCTGCTTTTGAAATGCCTACCGCAGGAACAAATACGTGAGCGTCAATAATACCTGCTGCAACTGCCATTCCTTCGCAGAGACCAAGCTTGTCAGCCATTTCTTTTGAAAGACCTGCAGCGTATGTACCTGAGGGAGTAATGGGGAGGCTTTTATTGATTTTTTCTTCAATTACATTTTCAAGTCTGGGGTCAAGTGCCTTGAAGAAATCCTTTGAGGGGAAAGATGTTGTTTTGTTCCACATCTCTTTATAACCTGCAGTACAGGAATTTCTTACATCCTTACCTGTAAGCATTCTTACAACCCAGTCTACAGCTTCAACAAAGCTGTCCATTCTGTCGTAAATTTCAGGCTTTTCTTCAAGAATCTGCCAGAGCTTGGGAATTGCCCATTCAGAAGAAATTTTACCGCCGTAGTTTTTAAGCCACTGTTCATTTCTTTCTTCTGCAATTTCGTTGATTTTGTTTGCGTGTTTCTGTGCTGCGTGATGCTTCCAGAGTTTTACATAAGCGTGAGGCTCATCCTTGTATTCATCAAGGAAGCAAAGGGGAGTACCGTCTTCTGTTACGGGGAGAATTGTACATGCAGTAAAGTCAATGCCCATACCGATAACGTCTTCTTTGTCAACACCTGATTTTTTGAGAACGTCGGGGATTGTGTTATAAATTACATCAAGGTAATCCTGAGGATGCTGAAGAGCCCAGTCGTTACCCAATTTTTTACCTGAGGGAAGGTATTCATCCATTACTGCATGAGGATAATCGTAAACTGAGCTTGCAAGCTCTTCGCCTGTTTCAGCGTTTACAATAAGCGCTCTGCCTGAAAGAGTACCGTAGTCAAGACCGATAGTATATTTTGCCATTTTAAAAACACTCCTTTTTTATACTGTCAGAGATGTGATAATCTCTGAATAAAGTTTTATAGGGTCGTCAAGGAAATTTTTCCTGACTGTTTCTACCTGAATTTCATCAGCAACATAGATTGTAAGCTTCATAAGCTGATTTTTTTCGTCACCGAAGAAGAATGTTACATTGAAACCGTTTTCAAGTTTTTCAACTTCGATTTTGTTTTCTTTTTCTCTTTTGGCAAGTGTCTGGAGACGTATTGCTGTGTTGACAGCCTTTTCTTTTACACTTCGCGGGAGAAAATCCATTTCAAGACTTCTTACTGCATCAATGCCTTTTTCGGTAACGGTGAGAATTTCATCTGTTCCGTCAAGGTCCATGCGAACGTTGTCGTCACGGATAAGCTCGTCAAGAGCCTGTATCAGTTCAAAGTAATTGGCAAGACCTTCACCCTGAATAATATCGCTCATCTGGAGCTTTGAAAGAGGAGCATCAAGGCTTTTCAGAAGATAGCAGATAAGAAGCTTTATTTCTGTTTTGTTGGTAAGACCACCGGGTTCAATTCCTAAGTTCCATGCGTCCATTTCCATTTTGTTCCACCACTTTCTGTTATGTTGAGCTGTCTTCACTGTAACCCTTGACCTGTTCACGGGTTTTGAAGATGTAACCGTTGTTCTGTAAAATATTTATGTCTTTAAGAGCCATTCCCGTGCCTTTTGCAACACAATTCAAGGGGTCATCGGCAATGAATGTTCTGATACCTGTTCTTTGTTCAATCATTTCGTCAATACCAAGGATAAGTGCACCGCCGCCTGTGATATAAATTCCGTTTTTCATAATGTCGGAAACAAGGTCAGGAGATGTTCTTTCCATAACGCTGTAAATACCGTCGAGTATATTTTCAAGACCTTCCCTCATTGCAAGGAAAACCTCAGCAGAGGAAATTTCAAAATGTGTGGGAAGACTTGTTATATAGTCCTTGCCTTTTGCAAGGATTGTGATTTCATCCTGCCTGAATCTTGCACAGGCAATCTGTTTTTTTATTGCTTCAGCCGTTTTTAAGCCTACAATTATATTTCTTTCTCTTTTAAGATAATTCTTTATTGCTCTGTCAAAACCGTTTCCTGCACCCTTTACGGAGTCGGAAACTGCAATGCTTCCCATGGTTATAACGGCAATATCAGTTGTGCCGCCACCAATGTCCACAACAAGTGTTCCTGAGGGATTTGTTACTTTGATTCCCGCACCTACTGCCGCTGCGAGAGGCTCTTCAATGAGACACGCTCTGCCTGCACCTGAAAGTGTGGCAATATCAAGAAGCGTTCTCTTTTCAAGGTCGGTCACACCTGAGGGCATACACACAACAATATTGGGCTTGAAGAATTTATAACCTGCAACCTTACGGAGATACCAGCTGAGCATGTGTTGAGTTGCAGTAAAATCAGAAACAACACCGTCTTCAAGAGGACGGACTACGGTTATGCAGTCGGGAGTTTTTCCGTACATTTCGTAAGCGCGCTGACCAACTGCAATAATATCTCCCGTGTCTGTGTCATAAGCAATTGCAGAAGGCTCGGAAATAAGAATTCCCTTGCCCTGAACGTAAATTACCGTTGATGTTGTGCCTAAATCTATGCCGATATTAGTGCCGAGCATTATTTCCGACCTCCTTTCAATTATCATTATGGTTAACTGCTGCTGTGACGCATATTACACGCGAAGCTCCGGCTTTTTTTAGAGCTTTTGAACATTCGCTGAGCGTACTGCCTGTAGTTATAACATCATCGCAGAGTAAAACTGTTTTGCCTTTTATGTCATACTTTTTATTTACTGTAAAAGCACCTTTCAGGTTTGTCAGTCTTTCGTTGTGCTTCAGATTTACCTGAGTCGGTGTGTCTTTGATTTTAATAATCAGGTCAGAGGCAGTTTTCATGCCGAAAGCTTTCCCGATATGTCTGATGAGATAATCGCATTGGTTATAGCTTTTCTGCTTTTTTCTTCTTTTTGACATGGGAACACATGTTATGAAATCAGGTTCTTCGTCTCTGAAATCTCTTTCAATTACATCAATCATTTCTTTTGCCAGATATTCGGCGCTTCTTTTGAATTCTCTGTATTTCAGGTTGTGGATACCTTCTCTGACAGGGGATTTGTAAAAGAAAGGAGATGTGCTTTTGTCAAAGGTTTTTGCAGAGTAAACCTTTGTTGCAAAAAAGCTTTCAGGGATTCTGATTTTGTCAGGCTTGCAATCTTCACACAAAGTGTCGTTTACGGGTATAACCTTCGCACAAAGACGGCATCTGTTTGACCAGATAAATCTCTGTAAAATATTGACGCTGACTTTGTTTTCTCTTACTGTTTTCATTCTTCAAGCATCGCTTTCAATGCAGAATATCTGCGGGACTTTTTATTGTTTGCTATCATGCTTTCAAGTTCATGGAGATTTCCTACAATAATCATGTGTTTTTTTGCTCTCGTTACTGCAGTATAAAGAAGATTTCTGTAAGCAAGCTGAGGCGGAAGTCCGATAAGCGGCATGATAACCGCGTCAAATTCATTACCCTGGCTTTTGTGGACGGTTATTGCATAAGCAAGCTCAAGCTCAGAAAAGCTGTCTGTAGGATATTCAGTTACCTTGTCATCAAATACGATTCTCATAAGACCTGCTTTCAGGTCGATTTTTTCAAGAATGCCGATGTCGCCGTTAAAAATTCCCGTTCCGCATTCCTCTTCCTTTGTCCAGACAATATCGTAATTGTTTTTTATCTGCATTACCTTATCGCCCTCACGGAAAATTCTTCCCTGAGTGTTGATTTCGCTTTTATCGGGAGACGGAGGATTTATATTCATCTGTATAAGACGGTTGATGTTGACTGTACCTGCTTCACCTTTTCTTGAGGGACATAAAATCTGAATGTCTTCAAGAGGAGAATAGCCGTAAGCCTTAGGCAGACGTGAGGTAAGCAGGTCGCTTGATGTCTGTGCGGCAGAAGTAGCCACAGGACGGGGCATGAAGAAAAAGTCCCCTGATTTGTCGTTTGTATCTATGCTTTCGCCTTTAACGATTTTATGGGCATTTCTGACAATAAGACTTTCCATTGCCTGACGGAAAACCTCTGTCAGTTCAACAGTAGGTAAAAGATGTGAGTTTATAAGGTCATGAAGCACATTTCCTGAGCCTACGGGAGGAAGCTGATTTGAGTCTCCTACCATTACAAGTCTGCAACCAAGAGGAAGTGCATCAAGAAGTGCAGCAAAAAGACAAACATCAACCATTGAAAGCTCATCCACAATCACAGCCTGAACCGTGAGAGGATTTCTGATATTTCTTGCAAAGGTCTGCTTTTCTTCTGAGTCAAATTCAACTTCTAAAAGCCGGTGGATTGTTTTTGCTTCTCTGCCTGTAACCTCGGACATTCTTTTTGCCGCTCTGCCTGTGGGAGCACAAAGAGCAGTTTTAAGTCCCTGACCTTCAAAAAGTTCAATAATTCCGTTTATAGTTGTGGTTTTACCTGTGCCGGGACCGCCTGTGAGGATAAGAATGCCTTTTTCAATGGCGGTTGTAATGGCTTCAAGCTGTTTTTCCTCGTAGGAAATGTTATGGTCTTCCTGAATTTTTCTGATATCCTCTGCAAGAGTTTTATGTCCTGCGGGAGGAAACTGTACAAGAAGCTTTATTCTGTCGCAGATTTTCTTTTCTGCCGCATAAATATGTGGAATAAAAAGGAAATCTGTGCCGTTTATTTCATATTCAACAAGCTGTTTGTTATGAAGAACAATGTCTATCTGTTCACTTGCTTTTTCGGGAGAAATTTCAAGGAACATGGAAGCAGATTCAATAACCTTCGCTCTGGGAATACATGTGTGTCCGTTTGAAAGGTTGTGCTTTACAATGTAAACAATTCCTGCTCTGATTCTGAAATCAGAGTTTGGAGCAAGAACAAGGTTGTTTGCAATTGCATCTGCTCGCTCGAACCCCATTCCTATTCTTTCATCGCAGAGAAGATATGGGTTATCTTCAATAAGTTCAACAGTTTTATTACCGAAAGCCTTGAAAGCGTGAAGACATTCAGAGGGTGACATTCCGTAATGTTCAAGGCGAATCATGATTTCACGTATTGCAAACTGTTCTCTGAATGCACGTGAAATTCTTACAGCCTTTGCCTTGGAAATTCCTTTTATTGTTGCAAGTCTGTCGGGGTCGTTTTCGATAACGTCAAATGTATTTTCTCCGAAAGCGTCTATAATTTTTGTCGCAGTTGCAGGGCCGATTTCTTTTACCGCACCTGAAGATAAATATTTCAGCAAATCCGCAGTGCTTTTCGGCATAGTTCTTTCGCAGAGTCTTATTTTAAACTGTCTGCCAAAGGAAGCATGAAAATCAAATTTTCCCAGGAGTCTCAGGTTTTCGCCTGCATCAATGTGAGGAAGAACACCGACAGCGGTAATAAGGTCGCCGTCTGAGTTTAAATCAAGAACGGTAAAACCGTTCTCTTCGTTGCGGAAAGTAACGTTTTCAACAACGCCTGTTATTTGAATTTCGTTACTTTCGGGCATAACATTTTTCCTCCAGACAATATATCATTTTATTTTACAATATTATGAGACAAAATGCAATATCTCAGCATAAAAAACACCGTTTACACTTCAAAAATGTAAACGGTGTTTTGTCAGAAAAATTATTTTGTTTTGATACCGAAGCAAGCATCGTCATGGTCAAGTGAAAGGAGAGTAAAACCGCGTTTTTTGTAGAAGTTTACAGCTCTTTCATTTCTCGGACCGCATGTAAGACAAACGCCCTCAATGCCTTTTGAAGCAAGATGCTCGCAGAGTGTAGCAACAAGCTTGCCGCCAAGTCCCATTCTGTGATATTCGGGAAGAATGTCAATGTGGAAATGTGCAGGGTATTCATCCTTAAATTTTTCCTGAGGATTGTAAGCGGTGTATGCCCATTCATATCTGTCTTCACCGAACTGCTTTGAACGGGGAAGATATTTTTCATCGAAAATCGCCTTGAATTTATCGAAGTTTTCAGCACAGATAATGTAACCTACAGCTTTGCCGTCATCGTCAGCCACGAAGCAGTTTTCAGGCTCGTTTTCAATGTAATAATTGCAGAAGGTATCGTGAATAAATACACCTGTATCGTGATCAGGTACTTCATCGGGACCTTCACTGTTGTGGCACACAAAACGCACATTTTCATAGTCTTTTTCTTCATATTTTCTGATTGTTACCATAATAATCACCTTTCGGAATTTAGTATATCTTATGTTAACACACTATGAGATAAAATGCAAGAAAATAGGTCTTGAATTTTTCCAAAAGAGGAGTATAATAAAATTATACTTTTTGAAACAGTAATTAGATATGGTTTTGAAAGGTATATTTCTGCCATAACTTCGTTGAAAGCCTTTGAAATAACATCGTATTTCTGCAGTCTTTCGCCTTGTCATGACAAAAATCTCCGCTTTCAAAACTGCTCTGCATCTGAAATGCAATAGGTTGTGTGCAGTCGGGAATTTCTTCTCTGCAGGCATACTGCCGTATGACAAAGAGAAAAATTCACGAATGTGCGTAAGATATTGTATTTCAGACATATGGAATTACTGTTTCAAAAAGTATATATTAGCCTTAAAGGAGGTTTTAAATTATGGGATTCAAAGAAAGTTTTACAAGAGGTGCAATTACTGCACTTACAAATGTGCTTATTTCAACAATGCCGAAGAAGCTTTTTAATTCTCAGGCAAATTCAAATAAGTTCATGCTTACAGGAAATGATAAATTTACACAGACTGCAGGTGAAAAATGGACATGCGGTTTCGGTAAAGCAAAATATACACCTGATTTAAATGACGGAAATACTTATTACATAGCAGGCTACGATTCAAATAACCCTGCAAAGAGTATACTTGACGACCTTTATGCAAGAGCGATTTACCTTGATGACAACAGAGGTGACGGTGGAGTTATCTTCTGTGCACTTGACTGCGTAGGTATCAGCCGACATGATATAAACGACATCAAGATGCTTGCTCTTGAAAGCGGAAAGCTTGGTAAAATGAAGTCAATCAATATTTCTGCAACTCACACTCACGCGGGTATTGATACTCAGGGTCTCTGGGGTGAAAAAATTTATAAATGCGGTAAAAATGAAAAGTTTATGGCTAACCTGAAAAAACAGGCAGCCAAAGCTATTGTTGAAGCCTATGAAAGCAGGAAAGACGGTAAGCTCTATATGGGTTACGTTGAAACTGAAGATTTACAGGCAGATGTAAGAACACCCGTTACTTACGACAAAAACCTGACTCGTTTCCGCTTTTCACCCAATGATAAATCAGGGGATATTTACGTTGTGAACTTTGCTTCACATGCTGAGCTTCTCGGCACAACAACAAAGGTAAGTGCAGACTTCCCTGCATACCTTATCAAAGAAATTGAAGAAAATGTACCGAAAGCAGAAGCAGTATTCTTCAACGGTGCTATCGGCGGTATGATTTCTGCAAAGGAAATCAAAAAAGTTTACAGAAATCAGATTGACTGTGAAGAATACATGAAGGGCTTCGGCAGAGAGCTCGGTAAAATTGCACTTGCAATTGAAAATGAAACTGAAATTAAACCTATTCTTAATATAAAATCAAAGGGTATCAGAATTGTTGCAGACAATACCGTTCTTATCCTTGCAAGATATCTTAAAGTTCTCAACAATGATATCGGCAGAACAGAAAAGAGAAACAAGGCTTGTATCTACTCAGAAGTAGGTTATGCTGAACTTGGTGAAAAAGATGTTGCAATGTTCCTCATTCCCGGAGAGCTTTTCCCTGAGCTTTATAACGGCGAATTCCTTACAGAGGAGAATTCTGCACATCACAGAAAAGCAAGCTATAAAAAAGTACTTAAGGACATGACAGACTGTAAGCATAAGTTTGTTATCGGTCTTTGTAATGACGAATTAGGTTACATTCTTGCAGAAAACGATTTCCTTGTTAATGAGGCAATGCCCTATATTGAAAAAGCAAGGGACGATATGGACAGAGATCACTATGAGGAAACAAATTCAACAGGCTTTAACACAGCAGGAACAATTCTTGACGAAACAGAAGAACTTATAAGGTCAGCAAAATGAATTTAACAAAGATTTTATTGGTAGAGGATGATAAGTCAATTGTTTCAAAATTGACAGAGTTTCTCACACAGGAAGGCTTTGAAATTAAAAGTGCGTCAGGGCAGACTGACGCACTGACTTTTCTTGAAAAAGAAAAGTTCGACCTCGTTCTTCTTGATGTTTCACTTTCAGACGGAAACGGTTTTTCTGTCTGCTCAGCGGTGAAATCGGATTACGGTATACCTGTAATATTTCTTACTGCATCTTCGGACGAGTTCAGCACAGTAACGGGCTTCGATTTAGGTGCAGACGATTATATCTCAAAGCCCTTCAGACCGAGAGAGCTTGTTTCGCGTATTAAAAATATTCTGCGTCTTACAGGTGCTTCAGGCAGTATAATTCAGGTGGGGAACGTGCTTGTTGATATGGTAAGAGGTACTGCGTCAAAAGACGGAAAAGACCTTTTTCTTTCTGCACTTGAATACAGACTTCTTCTGATTTTTCTTAACAACAGGGGTGTAGTGCTCAGCCGAACACAGCTTCTTGAAAGTATATGGGATATAGCGGGGGATTTTGTCAACGATAACACTCTGACGGTTTATATCAAACGACTGAGAGAAAAAATTGAGGATGACCCACAGTGCCCCGTGATAATTAAAACTGTCCGTGGGCTCGGGTACAGGATTGACTGATATGAAGCTTTATAAAAATAAAGAGGTAATAAAAATTCTTCTGTTACAGATAATACTTTCTGTGGTTTTTATTGTTCTGTCTTTTATCGGCGGTATGAAATACGGACTTTTTATGTCGGCAGTATGCTGCTTCTTTGTTCTTATTTATCTTTTTTCCGTAAGCAGACGTTACAGGAAAATTGCAAAGCTGTCAGAAGATATTGACCGTATTCTTCACGGTGAAAATGAGGTTTCTTTTGATGAATATTCCGAGGGAGAGCTTGGCATTCTTCAAAGTGAAATTTACAAAATGACAGTTCGTCTCAGAGAACAGAGCAACAATCTGAAAAAGGATAAAAAATATCTTGCAGACTCAATTGCTGATATTTCCCATCAGTTAAGAACACCGCTGACGTCAATAAACCTGCTTGTTTCCTTTCTTTCAGAGGAAAATATCAGTACACAAAGACGTGAAGGTCTTACACATGAGCTTTATGAGCTTCTTTCCCGTGTGGACAGGCTTATTACTGTTTTACTTAAAATTTCAAAGCTTGATGCAGGAACGGTTGAATTCAAAAAAGAAGAAATATCCCTTGAAAGCCTTATAGAGAAGTCTCTGTCTCCGCTTCTTGTGCCTCTTGAAATACGACGTCAGACGTTAAGCCTTTCAGCGGACGGAAATTTTTCGGGAGATGTTCTCTGGACAGGGGAAGCGATATCAAATATTGTGAAAAACTGTATGGAGCATACACCGGAGGGAGGAGAAATCCGTATTACCGCTTCGGAAAATGCTCTTTATTCAGAAATAATAATTGAAGACACAGGTGAAGGTATAAGTGAAAAAGACCTGCCCCATATTTTTGAACGCTTTTATAAGGGCGAAAATTCAGGGGATAAAAGCTTTGGTATAGGACTTAACCTGGCACGTATGATTATTACTTTGCAGAACGGCACGGTGAAGGCTGAAAACGGCGAAGAAAAGGGTGCTGTATTTACGGTAAGATTTTATAAAGGAACTGTTTAACGCTCGGCGAAAGCAGTTCCTTTTTTGGTGACATTTTTGTTATTTTTCTGTCACCGACCTGTCACATAAGATGTTTACAATAAGAAACACAGGAGGTAAAGATATATGGAAATTTTAAAAGTAGAAAATCTTTGCAAAACTTACGGTGAGGGTGAAAACCAGGTGAAGGCCCTTGATGATGTTTCTTTTACTGTAAACAAGGGAGAGTTTGTTGCAATTATCGGTCCCTCAGGCTCAGGTAAATCAACCCTTCTCCACATTTTAGGCGGTGTGGATAAGCCTACAAGCGGAAAGGTTTATATGAACGGTAACGACGTGTACGCACAGAACGATGAGCAGCTTGCAATTTTTAGACGTAGGGAAGTGGGACTGATTTATCAGTTCTACAATCTCATACCCGTTTTGAACGTGGTGGAAAACATAACCCTGCCTGTACTGATGGACGGTCAGAAGGTCAATGAAGCTCGTCTGAATGAATTGTTGACGACCTTGAAACTGAATGGTCGAGAGAATCACCTCCCCAATCAGCTTTCAGGCGGACAGCAGCAGAGGGCTTCGATCGGAAGAGCCTTAATGAATGCTCCTGCGGTTGTTCTTGCCGATGAGCCTACCGGTAACCTTGACTCGAAAAACAGTCAGGAGATTTTGGAGCTTCTGAAGCTTTCAAATCAGAAATACAACCAGACGCTTATCGTGATCACGCATGATGAGGATATAGCGCTTCAGGCAGACCGTATTATTGCCATTGAGGACGGAAAGATCGTTCGCGACGAGGTGATAAGAAAATGAATGTATTCCATAAGGTAACGCTTGCGGCATTAAAAAAGAACAAGACGCGCACGATCGCTACCATTATAGGTATCATTCTTTCAGCCGCAATGATCTGCGCAGTCACGACTTCATTTGCAAGTCTTCGTGGCTTCCTAATCGATTTCACCGTATATAATGAGGGAGATTGGCACGGAAGTGCTGTTTCAACCGATAAAAATACGTTAGAAGAGCTACAGGGATCCGAAAAAGTTGAAAATACTACCTATTCAAAATATGTCGGCTATTCAATAGCAGAGGGGTGTAAAAATCCGGATAAGCCATATTTATTTATCCTTGGAACCCCTGATAACTTTGACGATATGATGCCCATTCATATTAGTGAAGGTAGGTATCCAACATCCAAAAATGAAATATTGATTCCATATCATTTAAGTGCAAATGGAGGAGTGAACTATAAGCTTGGTG
>JAFXFI010000118.1 GCA_017520635.1 Clostridia bacterium | reverse complement strand
GTGCCGATTATTCCGCTGACAAGTACACAACCGAGAAGTGCAAGAAGAAGTGCGCTGATTTTCTGCACAGTTATTTTTTCTTTGAATGCTACGGCGGAAATCACCATTACTATTGCAGGAGCTGTGTAAAGAAGAACAGCGGCGATTGATAGGGAAGTCATGCTCATACATTTGAAGTAGCAATAGTTAAAGAAAATAATACTGCAGACTCCTGTGCCTATGAAACACCATATATCCCGTAATTTGATTTTAAGTAAGTCTTTTCTGAAAATGAGAAGTATCAGAAACAGAATACAAACAGTCAGCAGTGCTCTTGCCGTGACAATCTGCATTGAGTTAAGTGTGAGAGAAAACTGCCTGATGAAAATTCCGATACATCCCCACATTATTCCTGCCAATGTCACACATAAAGTTCCCACTATCTGAGAAGAGGTTTTGTTTTTCATTTAAATCACCATGCTAAATGATACCACCTGAAAGAGCAGGTGTCAATGATGAAAAAGGAAAATTTTTAAGTGAAATGTTTCAAATAAATTTACACTTATTCTAATATTTACAGCATTATGGTCATTGACGAAAAAGCTGTTTTCCTTTATAATAGTTAGCATAGTGGATTGAAAGGTTTTAGGTTTACAGATATGGAAAATGTTTTATTTGATGTGATGCCTGTTGTGGCACTCAGGGGCTTAGTTATTTTCCCCGAAGAAAAACTTCATTTTGAAGTAGGAAGAAAAAAATCAATCGCTGCAATCAAAGCGGCAATGGCAAACGGAAGAGAAGTTTTTCTTGTTGCACAGAAAAGTGTATCTATCGAAGAACCGACACCATCTGACCTTTTCCGAATCGGTGTTGTTGCAACAGTGCAGCAGGTTACAAAAATTCCCAATTCTGACAATATAAGAGTTACCGTAAACGGAATGTACAGAGCAGAGGTTGCAGAAATGATTTCTGTTAAACCGTATCTTGAAGCATCTGTTAAGCTGACAAGAAGTCATAGAATAAAAGATGATGAAAAAGATTATGTGAACGCTCTTACAAGACAGCTGAAAGATATTTTTGAGGAATACGCTCATGTAGCACCACGTCTTGCACCTGATGTTCTGCTTGGTGTGATTGATGAAAAAAATCCCGGCAGACTTGCAGACTATATTGCAGGAAATATTATGATTGAATATGAGCAGAGATATGAAATTCTCAGCGAGCTTAATATTGCGAACAGACTTCTCAAATGCTGCACAATGCTCATGAGTGAAATCGAACTCTTCAAGCTTGAGGAAAAAATTCAGTCAACCGTTCAGGAAAGAATGGAAAAAAATCAGAAAGAATATTTCCTTCGTGAACAGATGAAAGCAATCTCAGAAGAACTTGGTGAAGGTAAAACCGTTGAAGACGAAATCATGTCTTTTCGTGATAAGATAAAGGCAATCGGTCTCGAAGAGGTTCATGAAAAGAAGCTTCTTGATGAATGCAGCCGTCTTGAAAAAATGTCACCCTCGTCTCCCGAGGCAACTGTTTCACGCTCATACCTGATGACAGTTCTCAATATGCCCTGGAATATTAAAACTGAAGATAAACTCGATTTGAAAAACGCAAGAAAAATTCTTGATCGTGACCATTACGGCCTTGAAAAAGTAAAGACAAGAATTATCGAAATGCTTGCAGTAAGAAAACTCAATCCCGATATAAACGGACAGATTATCTGTCTTGTAGGACCTCCCGGTGTTGGTAAAACTTCAATTGCACGTTCTATTGCAGAATCAATGGGCAGAAAATATGTGAGAATTTCTCTTGGTGGTGTTCATGATGAAGCTGAAATAAGAGGTCACAGAAAAACTTATATCGGTTCAATGCCCGGCAGAATTATGGCAGCGATGGAACAGGCAAAGAGTTCTAATCCTCTTATGCTTCTTGATGAAATTGACAAGCTGGGTTCAGATTACAAGGGTGACCCGTCATCTGCACTTCTCGAGGTTCTTGATGCAGAGCAGAACAATACTTTCTGTGACCATTATCTTGAAGTTCCTTTTGACCTGAGTAAGGTTCTCTTTATCACAACTGCAAACGATAAATATTCTATTCCTGCACCTCTTTTGGACAGAATGGAAATTATTGAACTCGGCAGTTATACTCACGAAGAAAAATTCAACATTGCAAAGAAGCATCTTGTTTCCAAACAGAGAAAAATGCATGGTATTCCCGCAAACATGCTGAGAATTACCGATAATGCACTTCGTGAAATTATTGATGGTTACACAAGGGAAGCAGGCGTACGTCTGCTTGAAAAACAGATAGCTGCGCTATGCAGAAAAACTGCTTTTAAGCTTGATGAAAGTGACAAGAGAGTTACGGTTAAACCTTCAGACCTTGAAGAAATGTTAGGTTCACGTAAATATAAAGAAGAGAAAACCTCGAAGAAAGATGAAATCGGCGTAGTCAACGGTCTTGCATGGACAAGTGTCGGCGGTGAAATGCTTCAGGTTGAAGTGGCTGTTCTTGACGGAAAAGGTGAAATCAAGCTTACAGGTTCTCTGGGTGATGTGATGAAAGAATCTGCATCTGCTGCAGTAAGCTTCATCCGTTCAAAGGCGAAAGAATACGAAATAGAAGAAGATTTCTATAAAACAAAGGACATTCATCTTCATTTTCCTGCAGGTGCAGTTCCCAAAGACGGACCCTCTGCAGGTGTGACAATTGCAACTGCACTTTTGTCAGCACTGAGCGATACTCCCGTTAAAGGAAATGTTGCAATGACAGGTGAAATTTCGTTGAGAGGTAAAGTTCTTCCTATTGGCGGTCTTCGTGAAAAAACAATGGCAGCTTACCGTCACGGAATAAAAACAGTTATTATCCCTGAGGAAAATAAATCAGACCTTGATGAGGTTGAAAATATTGTAAAAGAAAATATCAGATTTGTTCTTGCAGATAACCTTGAAACTGTTTTTGAAAATGCACTGGTGCAGAAGAAAAAAGAGAAAAAAGTAGTGTCGGGAAAAGAAAGAAAAATCATCAGCGAAAACGAAGTTTCACAAAGAGGAGGAGTAGCAAATGCTTAAATTTGAAAAATCAGATTACGAGGCTTCTTACGGCACATTTGCTCAGTTGCCTCAGTCAACAAAACCTGAAATTGCTTTTGCAGGAAGATCAAATGTAGGTAAAAGCTCACTCCTCAATAAAGTTCTCAACAGAAAAGGTCTGGCCCGTGTCAGTTCTGTACCGGGAAAAACAGTTACAATAAATTTCTACACAGTAGATGATATTTATTTTACAGACCTTCCCGGTTATGGTTACGCAAAAGTTTCCGATAATGAGAAAAAACGTTGGGCAGACCTTATGGAAGGTTATTTTGCATCAGACAGAAATATAAAGCTTGTTGTAGTGCTTACCGATATGAGAAGAAGCATTACAAAAGACGATCTTAATATGATTGAATATCTTGACCATAACAATTTTAAATTTGCAGTTGTTATGACAAAAAGTGATAAACTCAACAAAACGGAATATGCAAAACGTCTTCAGGAGATTCAGGTTGAATTGGAAGGCTTCAGTCCTGTTGCAGTTGTTCCGTTTTCATCTCTTAACGGTGACGGCAGAGATGAACTGAGAAAAATAATTGACGAAGCAGTTAAATAAGAAAGGCAGATAAAAATGTTTGTTTCAGAAAGCTTAGGTGTGAACGAAAAAGGACACCTTACATTCGGCGGTCACGATACAGTTGATCTTGCCGAAAAATACGGCACACCTGTTTATATTATGGATGAAGTTCTCATCAGAAAAAACTGCCGTAAATTCGTAAACTCAATTAACGAGAATTATGATGGTAACGGCAGAGTAATTTATGCATCAAAGGCTTTTTCTTGTAAAGCTATGTATAAAATTATAAATGAAGAAAACATGGGTATTGACGTTGTGTCAGGCGGTGAAATTTATACTGCGGTTCAGGCAGGATTTCCCATGGAAAAAGCATATTTTCACGGCAGTAACAAATCAGTTCAGGAGCTTGAATTTGCCGTAAAAAATAATGTGGGCAGAATTATGGTTGATAACCTTTTTGAAATGGAAAATCTTATTGAAATTTCAGAAAGACTTGATAAAACTGTCAGCGTAATTGTGAGAGTGAAACCCGGCATTGAAGCAGAAACTCACTCATTTATTATGACAGGCCAGACCGATTCAAAGTTCGGTCTCGACCTTGACACAGGCGATGCAATGAAAGCAATTAAAATGGCACTCAATGCTGACAAAATTGCATTTAAAGGAATTCATTGCCATATCGGTTCACAGATTTTTGCAGTTGATTCTTTTGAACAGGCTGCGAAAGTCATGGTCGGCATCATGGATGATATCAAAAAAGAAACAGGCTACGAGGTTGAAGAACTTGACATCGGTGGCGGTTTCGGTATCAGATATATTGAAGAACATAATCCTGCAGATTTCAGCGAATACATGGAAAAGGTTGCCGTTGTAATCAAAGAAGAATGTGCTGCGCGAAACATGAAAACACCCTTTGTTATCATTGAACCCGGCAGATCAATTGTTGCAGAAGCAGGTATCACACTTTATACAGTTGGTGCAATCAAAACAATCCCTGATGTGAGAACGTATGTTTCAATTGACGGTGGCATGTGTGATAACCCCCGTTATATTCTTTATCAGTCATCTTACATGGCAGTTATTGCAAACAAAGCAAATGAAAAAGCAGATTTCTGTGCAACAATCGCAGGTAAATGCTGTGAAAGCGGTGACATGATTCAGGAGCATACATATATCCAAAAGCCTGAGTCGGGTGACATTATGGCGGTTCTTTCAACAGGTGCTTATAACTATTCAATGTCATCAAACTACAACAGAAACCCACGTCCCGCGGTAGTAATGTTAAACGGAGAAGAGGAAAGAATTGTAGTAAAAGCAGAAACCTATAAAGATTTAATCAGAAATGATATGTAAGAACAAATCAAAAAGGCTCCCCTTGAAAATGCAAGGGGAGCTGTCGTTTTCATAAGAAAAAAGACTGAGGGGATTTTTCGTTGAATTTATTCAAACAAAGGAGTTGAGAAATATCTCTCTGCTGTATCGGGAAGAACTGTAATAACTGTTTTTCCTTTACCAAGTTTTTTAGCAAGTTTCAATGCCGCAGCAACGTTTGTACCTGATGAAATTCCGCACATGAGACCTTCTTTACTTGCGAGGTCTTTTGCAGTCTGTATTGCTTCTTCGTCAGTTACTATGTAAATGTCGTCGTAAACTTTCTGATTTAAGTTGTCGGGGATAAGTCCGTCACCAATACCCATCTGTAAGTGAGTACCGATATTACCTCCGGCTAAGATTGCAGCGTTTTCAGGTTCAACTGCCCATATTGTAATGTCGGGATAGTTAGTTTTGAGAACTTCACCGATACCTGAAATTGTGCCGCCTGTGCCAACGCCTGAACAGAAGCCGTGAATAGGTTCTGCAACCTGTTCCATAATTTCAAGTGCGGTGTGATATCTGTGAACAGCAGGGTTTGCAGGATTTGAAAATTGCTGAGGAACAAAAACTCTCGGGTCTTCTTCTGCCATTTTCATTGCAGTTTTGAGACAGTTTTCAATACATTCACCGATGTTTCCGTCGTCGTGGATGAGCTTCACTTCTGCACCGTAATGTTCAACCAGCATTCTTCTTTCTTCACTTACGCTGTCTGGCATTATTATAATTGTTTTATAACCTCTTACCGCGCCCACAAGTGCAAGGCCGATACCCTGATTTCCGCTTGTAGGTTCAACAATAATTGTGTCTTTATTGATAAGACCATCTTTTTCGCCCTGCATAATCATATTATATGCAGTTCTTGTTTTGATTGAACCGCCAACGTTAAGCCCTTCATATTTCACGAGAACCTGTGCGCTGTCTTCGTCAACCATGTTGTTGAGCCTGATTATGGGAGTGCTTCCCATGGCTTCAAGAACGTTATTGTAAATCATAAAATCATTCCTTATATAACCATATACAGTTAATTTTACTCTGTTCAGAAAATTTGTCAAGTGTTTTTTGCTTTTATTTGATATTTGTGGTATTATATTGTATATGAAAAAGCAGGTGATGAAATGACATATTTTCTTTGTCCCGTTTGCGGTGAAAAACTGACAGAGTATGAAAAAGGCGCAGTGTGCGTAAACAGACATTCTTTTGATAAGGCAAAAAGCGGTTATATAAACCTTCTTCCCAATAATCTTCCTGCAGGGAATCATGGTGACAACAAGCTGATGATAAAAGCACGTCATGATTTTCTGGAAAAGGGTTATTATCTTCCTTTAAGGGAAAAACTTTGTGATGTTCTCGGTGAACTTACGGGAAAAACTTCTGTTATAATTGATGCAGGATGTGGTGAAGGCTGGTATACAAAAGGAATTTCTGATTTTCTTGAAAACACAGAAATTCTTGCAGTTGATATTTCAAAGGACGCAATGAAAATTACTGCAAAAAGAGATAAGAAAATCAAGTGTACAGCCGCAAGTGTTTTTCATCTGCCCATAGAAAATGAATGTGCAGATGTTCTTCTTTCTGTGTTTTCTCCTTTATGTGAAAGTGAGTTTGAGAGAGTTATAAAAAAAGACGGATATTTCGTTTATGTTATTCCTGCTGAAAATCATTTATGGGAACTTAAAAAAGCAATTTACGATAATCCTTACAAAAATGAAGTAAAACCTTATGAAATGGAAAAGTTTAGTTTCGTTGAGAAATTTTCTGTCCACGGTGTGATGAAACCTGAAAATGAAGAGGACGTAAAAAATCTGTTTATGATGACTCCTTATTACTACAAAACATCACAAAAAGATACGGAAAAACTTTTTTCTTCACCGCCTGAAGAAATTACATATTCCTTTGAGATACTTGTGTTCAGAAAGTAAAAAAAGTGTCACTCTACTGACGGTAGGGTGACTTTTGTTATGAGCTGATTTATACTTTTGTAAACAGTAATTCCATATGTCTGAAATACAATATCTTACGCACATTCGTGAATTTTTCTCTTTGTCATACGGCAGTATGCCTGCAGAGAAGAAATACCCGACTGCACATAACCTATTGCATTTCAGATGCAGAGCAGTTTTGAAAGAGGAGATTTTTGTCATAACGAGGCAAAAGACTGCAGAAATATGAAACTATTTCAAAGGCTTTTAACGATGTTATGGCGGAAATATACTTTTCAAAACCATATTAATTACTGTTTACAAAAGTATACCTTTGTCAGAAAACAAAAACACAAAGGAGGTTTTCTTATGAAAGTAAAAGTCAGATTAAAAGGAGGTATTGTTATGGATACTGTTATCACGGGCAGATTTATTTCCGAATTGAGAAAAGAAAAAGGACTGACCCAAGCGGAATTAGCAGAAAAACTTAACGTAACAGACAAGGCTGTTTCAAAATGGGAAACAGGCAGAAGTGCACCTGATGTGTCACTGCTTATTCCTTTATCAGAAAATCTTGGTGTTACCGTTACTGAGATTTTAAAGGGTGAAAGAATCAGCACGGAAGTTTTGCAAGAGGCAAGTAATGAAGTGATTGTGAAAGCAATTAAGGAGAAAAAGCAGATTAGTAAGAAATTTTTGTTAATTGCAAGTATTATAATCTCAGTTTTGATACTTATTACGGCATCAGGACTTACTTACCACTATTACAGTTCTGTTCCTATTGACGATACAGCTGCAATTCTGAAACAGTCAGAAAAATATGCAATGGTGCTTGATGAAGTCGAAGAAGAAATGAAAATCATTAAAAAAGCAAAAGGAGGACCGCTTTACGCTTATCTTTTACAGAGTGAAAATAAGACATCGTTGAGGATTTTTAAAGCAGATCCGATTTTCAGGCACAGATTCCGTGTTGTAGACGCATTGGTCTGTGAAAAGCCGGGTGAGATTTTTGTGTATAATGGTGTTTATGGTGACGATAAACTTGCGGTTTTTTACGGATACGATATTTCTGATACGAATTATGGCTATAGTTTTACTATGTATGGCAGGAAATGTACAATGAACAAAGTTCATATAAAAGATGAAGTTCTTCTTGATATCCGATTGGGCGGTGTAGAGGAGTCTGACATCGTTTTAGAAAAATAAAAATAACGGTCTGCCCTTAATCGGACAGACCGTGTTTTATCGTTGAAATTATTAAAGAAGACTTGCTGCTGCTTCGTCAACAAAGAATGTAACGTTTGCGTGTGTCTGGAGAATTGAAGCGGGGCACTGAGGAGTAACTTCACCGTTTACTGCTGCTGCAATTGCCTTTGCTTTTGCTTCGCCTGTTGCGATGAGAACAATTTCTTCTGAACGCATGATGCTGCCGATACCCATTGTCATAGCGTATCTGGGCATTGCCTGTTCGCCGAAATATTTCTGGTTGCTGTCAATTGTGCTCTGTGTAAGAGTAACCTTGAAAGCTTCATCTGTGAATGCATCTGCAGGTTCGTTGAAACCGATGTGACCATTTGTGCCGATACCGAGAATCTGAACTTTAATTCCGCCGGCTGCTTTGATAGCTTCAGCATATCTTGCACTTTCTGCATCGCAGTCTTCAGCGTTGCCGTCAAGGAAGTTGATATTTTCTGCCTGAACGTCAATTTTGTCGAAAAGATTTTCGTGCATGAATGTGTGATAACTGTTTTTGTCGTCAACGGGAAGGTCACAGTATTCATCAAGGTTGAAGGTTTTCATATCCTTGAAAGAAATGTTACCTTTGTTGAATTCGCTTACTATGTATTCGTAAGTGGGAACGGGAGATGCGCCTGTAGCAAAACCGATTGCACATGAAGGCTCGTCAGCAACTCTTTTGATAATGATTCTGCCTACTGCTTCTGCAATTTCTTCTGCTGTTTTATAAACTTGTACTTTCATTTTTCATTCCTCCGCAAATTTGATGAAAAAATTATATCATATTTTAAAAAGTTTTTCTACATAATGGTAAAAATTAAGAAATTTTTTTATAAATCAGTAAAAAACTATGAGTTAAGTCCGTATTTTGGGACTTAGCAGAACACAAAAACGAACATTTGTGTTGACAAATGAAAAATTTGTGCTATAATGGTGACATAAAGAACAAACGTTCAGCATAATATGCTTAATGAAAGGAAGTAATAAATATGTCACTTAGTTTAACACTTTTAATCGTTTTCGGAGTAATTTTTGCAGCAGCACTCTTTGCAGGGTTCCTTTATGAGAAAGAACTCAAAGAGTTTGAAATAATCCTTGTAAGATATCTGAAGCTCAGAGCAAAAGCTCGTAAAGCAGGTCTCAGCGTAGAAGATTATGTGAAAGCAAAGAAAATGCAGAAAGCAGCACAGACAAGAAGTTATTCAAACGTTGTAAGCTTTGACAATTGGGTTGCTTAACTGAGGAAATAAAGTATGATAAAGAGAATGCCTACGCATTGCGGTGACGATACATGTTCTTCTTGTGTTATTGCAGGTGATTATATTTTTCTTGCACATCATGCAGGGGGACAAGATGTATATGATATTATCCATCAGACAAGAGCAGTTATTGAAAATATGGCAGAAACGCTGTCAAGTGTAGGTGCAACACTTGATGATGTGGTGCAGGTTAATTATTACATAAAAAATGTTGATGATTTCCGTAAGGGCGCAGATGTTTTCAGAGAGTATTTTAAAAACGGTGCACCTGCAAGAATGACAGTTGTAACGGAATTTATTAACGATACGTGCCTTTGCCAGATGGACGGAATTGCTTATAAACCGAATAATAAATTATGATTTTAACAGGTGACTTTTGTTACCTGTTTTTTATACGTAAATCCGATTGCAAATTTTGTTGTGTCTGCTTTATGGTTGATACTTTGGGGAATAAATGGAATTAACAGACCCAACGTAGGGGCGTCGTTTTGTCGCCCGACTAAAATCATAAAAATGCTGATGTGGGACGGGAAACCCGTCCCCTACGATATAACAATTGTTTTTGTGCTTAAAAAGTATAAAAATAACCGTTAACTTTTTCACCAACACTCGGTGAGAAAGTTAACGGTTGTTTTTACTGATTTCATTTGTATTACAGTAATATTTTTGTTTCTGTTAAGATATGTTACAGTCTGAAATCTTCGAAAGTATATTCGGGGAGTTCAGGTGCCATTCGGGGTTCTCTTTTCAGGGGGTCGTATTTAAAAGAACGGCACTTATAATCAGGCTGAAGAATTCCTTTTTTGCAGCAGAGAATCAAATCGCTGTCGGCTGCTTTTTGTCCGTGAACACAAATTGCACAGCAATAGTCTTCTTTTGTTATGGTAGTCTGCTTTTTATCCATAGGACTTCACTCCTTGTTCATCTGTACTGTTTTATTTTAACACATTTTTTTGTGAGTATCAAGGTCTAAAATAAAAATTGCACACATAATAAGAAGTCCTGTAGCTGCAGGTGCACTTACAGCGAAAGTTTGTGAGACAGCAGAAGTGCCTGATGAAAAAACTGAAATGTCACATGGGAAAATTTTTACAAGTCCGGCACATATAAGTGAAGAAAGCATTGAATGAAGAATTCTTCCGCAGAAAAAGTATCGGAGGTTTAGTCCTGATTTTCTCACAAAAGGTAAGACCTGACAATGAACACAAAGACCGCCCCAACCGATAACGGCAGACAAAATAACAGGGTTTCCTGATTTCGCAAAGCTTTTACAACCGAAAGAAACCTCTGCCATGGAATTGAATATAGTTGAAAAAGTTTCATTTTCACATTTTACTGACATAATATTGAGAAAACAGGAAAAAAGTAAAATCCACCCACAGATTGAAAACATTGACTTAGATGCACTGTAAACCGATGTCACAAGAGCTTCTGAAAAATCAGGAGGTTCTGACACGGTTTTGTTTTTTTCTTTCAGGTCAGGCAAAATAAAACGTGTAAGAAATACAATTATTAATGAAGCTGAAGTAAGGGACGCATAAATTATTACTCCTGCCTTCAGTGATGAAAGCATCATTGTTCCCACAGCGCAGATTACAAAAGCCGGACCTGCGTTGACGGAAGAAAGCATAATTCTTTTGGCTTCATCGGAGGAAATTTTATTTTCAGACAGAAGACCTGACGCCATTGAACATCCCACGGGAAATCCTGACCACAGGGAGAAAAAAACAACCATTCCTGCGGTTGGTGAAAGTCCCAGAACTTTTCTGAAAAATTTTTCAAGTTTACTATTTGAAAGTTGAGTTATACCACTTGATACGGCAAAGGAAGAAATGACAAGAAAGGGAAAAAGTGACGGTATCATTGTGCCGGCGCAAAGTTCAAGACCTTTCCGTATTCCCTCAGCAGAAAGCAACGGGAATTTCAGTAATAAAAATACAGAAAATACACAAAGAAGTGAATATAAGATTATTTTAATATTTTTATCTGATAAAAGTTTTTTCAAAGCAATCACCTATTCATATATATGAATATAACCCGTGATTAAAACATACTTTTACCATAGGGGGAGTGAATTATGTCGGGTAAATTTAATCTGGGTGAAAAGCTTACGGAAGAATTAGGTATACCGAAAACCATCGTGAACGGATATAATCACATTGAACTTTTCGGAAACCGTGAGGCGATTGTAAACCAGTGTGAGGGAATTCTTGAATACAGCGAGGAAAGAATAAAACTCAATCTGGGAAAAAACACAATTCTTTTTTGCGGAAGTGATCTGTGCATGAAAGAATACGGTACATCTCAGGCTGTGCTTTCAGGAAATATTTTAACAATAGAATTCGGTTGAGGTGATAAAATGTTCTGGGAAAATTTTCTTGATTTTTTAAAAGGTTATATTGTTTTTTACGGTGAGGGAGGTTTCCCTGAAAGATTTATCAATCTTTGTTCAGAAAATAAAATTGATATCAGAAATGTAAAAATGCAAAAAGATACAATTACTGCCGAATGTGGGGTCAGGTCATATATTAAAATCACAAAAGCTGCAAAAAAGTCAGGAATGAAAGTCCGTATTATCAGTAAACACGGACTGCCTTTTTTTATTCGCAGAAACAGAAACAGAACGGGTGTAATTGCCGGGCTTTTGTTTATGGTGATTATGACAATGTTTTTGTCGGAAAGAATATGGGTGATATCTGTTTCGGGAAATGAAAATATTCCGTCAGAAGAAATTATAAATTCTTTTTATAATCTGGGCGTGAAAACAGGAGCAAAAAAAGAAAGTCTTAATGTGAAAGAAATTGCATCAAAAGCTTTAACGGAAGTTGAGGGTCTCATGTGGAATGCGGTAAATCTTGATGGTTGCAGGGCAACAATTGAAATCAAAGAGCAGGTAAAAAAAGAAATAGTACCTGAAGAAGACGAAACACCTTCAAATATTGTTGCATCAAATTCAGGACAGATTATTAAAATAGAAAATTTTATCGGAACACCTGTTGCCACATCAGGGAGTGCAGTTGAAAAAGGAGATATAATAGTAAGCGGTGCGGTAATAAATAAAGATGAAAGTGTAAGCTTTTATAAAGCCGAAGCCAACGTAATTGCAAGGACAAAAAATGTGGTGTCTGTAAATTTGTCTTCTGTTCAGGATATGAGAGTTTACGATGATGTGAAAAAGAAAAATTTCATATCATTTTTTTCTGTTACATTTCCTGTGAATTATGTGCCCGCACCCAAAGGTGAATATGATTTTTCACAAACAGAAGATTTCCTCTCTACAGACGGAAGAAAACTGCCCGTAGGTATAATAAAAGAAAAATTCAGTTCTTATGAAAATAAAAAAGTAAAGCTGACTTCCTCTGCATTGAAGCTTATGTGTGCAGAAAAATATTTTACGGAAATTGATAATTCTTTTGACGATATTAAAACAGAAGGTATGACATCTGAAATTAAGGCTGATAAGAACTCTTTCGTGATATCGTCAACTTTTGAGTGTGTTGAAAATATAGCAGAGAGCATCCCGATGGACCTTACTCTTGACGAAAATACATAAAAATTAAAAATTTTCAGAAAATATTCACAAAAATAGTGACATGTACAGATGAAAATGGTATAATAATTAGGAATAAGTTGTCGGAGGTCTCATTTTGTACGAGCAGATAATTAACGTTGACAGAATGGAACAGGCGGTAAGCCTGTTCGGTAGTTTTGATGAAAATATAAAAATGATTGAAAATGAGTTTTCAGTTGCTGTTGTAAGCCGCGGAAGTGAACTTAAGGTTACGGGTGAAGCGGAGAATGTTTCAAAGGCTTCAAAGGCGATTAACGGACTGCTTACTCTCATCAATAAAGGTGAAACCTTGTCTGAACAGAATATCAGATATGTTATTTCTCTTGTTGGTGAGGGGTCGGAGGACAAGCTTGAAAGCATGTCTTCTGATTGCATCTGCATTTCAGCAAAAGGAAAACCTATCAAGCCGAAGACTCTCGGTCAGAAAAGATATACACAGGCAATACGTGATAATACAATTGTCTTCGGTGTAGGCCCTGCAGGTACAGGTAAAACTTATCTTGCTGTTGCAATGGCCGTTACTGCTTTCAGACAGAAGCAGATAAACAGAATTATTCTGACAAGACCTGCAGTTGAAGCGGGTGAAAAACTGGGATTTCTTCCGGGAGACTTACAGCAGAAGGTTGACCCTTATCTCAGACCTCTTTATGATGCTCTTTTCGATATGCTTGGTGCTGAGAGCTTTCAGAAATATCAGGAAAGAGGTGCCATTGAGGTAGCACCCCTTGCATACATGAGAGGCAGAACACTTGATGACAGCTTCATTATTCTTGATGAAGCACAGAATACAACAAGAGAACAGATGAAAATGTTTCTTACACGTCTCGGATTTAATTCTAAAATGGTAATTACCGGTGACGTAACTCAGGTTGACCTGCCCGACGGAAAGAAATCAGGTCTTGTTGAGGTAATAAAAATTCTTAAAAATATTGATGATATTGATACTGTACGTTTCAGCGAAAAGGATGTTGTAAGACACAGACTTGTTCAGGACATCGTAAAGGCTTATGAAAAAAGCGAACAGAGACACGGTTAAAAGAGGAGTGTAAAAAATGAAAGAAAGAGGAAAGGTAAAAGTTATAATCAGTAACGACCAGAAGGTGCACAAAATTCCCACAGGAATTCATCTTCTTGTAAGACAGTGCTGCATTGCTGTGCTTACAATGGAACAGCTCCTGTCACCTGCTGAAATAAGCGTAAGATTTGTTGACAATGAAGAAATTCATAAACTCAACAAACAGTACAGAGATGTGGACCGTCCTACAGATGTTTTGTCTTTCCCCTTGGGAATTGACGGTGTTTACGATATAAATAATGATACAGGTGCACAGATGCTGGGCGACATTGTAATTTCACTTGAAAAAGCAATGGAACAGGCAGAGGCTTACGGTCATTCTCTCAGACGTGAAGTTGCTTTCCTTACAGTTCATTCAATGCTTCATCTTCTTGGCTATGACCACGAAAACGGCGGAATTGAAGCCGTACATATGAGAGAAAAGGAAGAAACCGTTCTCACTCAGTTAGGACTTAAGAGAAACGGCAGTTACTACATGGGTGACGAATAAATGAAAGGCTTATTTAAAAGTTTCGTCTATGCAGGAAACGGCATAATATGGTGTCTTAAAAATGAACGGAACATGAGGGCACATTTTTCTCTCTGCGTTTATATGTATGCATATCTCCTTATTTATGATTTCTTTGTTCTGACAAAAACAGATTGGGCAATAATTCTTATATGTAATGCTCTTGTTTTTTCTCTGGAAATTGTAAACACGGCAGTCGAAAAGGCTGTTGACCTTGCAACCGAAGAGAAAAATCCTCTTGCAAAAATATCAAAGGATGCAGCAGCAGGTGCAGTTCTTGTTTCTGCAATATTTTCCGTAATAGTGGGAATTGTAATTCTCCTTCAGCCCGAAGCATTCAGGGCTATGGCAGAATATTATAAAGAAAGAATATACCTTTTGGTAATACTTGCAATCAGTCTTGTTCTGACTTTTGTCTTTATTATAAAAGGATTCCCAAAGAAAAAATAAAATTCGGCCGTGTTTTAGAGATTATCTTTAATATACGGCTTTTTTCAGGAGTAAAAATATGAAAACTAAAACAGCGTTTATTGCAATTGTGGGTTGCCCTAATGTAGGCAAATCTTCAATACTCAACAAAATGATAGGACAGAAAATTGCCATTGTATCAAATAAACCTCAGACTACAAGAACAAAAATTGTAGGTGTTCTCACAGAAGGTGAAACACAGCTCGTGTTTACAGATACCCCCGGTTTTCACAGACCTCACAACAAGCTTGGTGAAAAAATGGTAAAGGCAGTCAGCGACAGTATTTCAGGCGTTGATGCATGTCTTTTTGTAATTGAGCCTAAGGGTGAACTCCGTCAGGCAGAGCTTGAACTTATTGAGAAGTTCAAAAAAGAAAAAATGCCGGTTATTCTTGCTATAAATAAGGTTGACACTCTTGCAGATAAAACAGAGCTTATGTCAAGAATTATGGAAATGTCAAAGCTTTATGATTTCACATCAATTGTACCTGTTTCGGCACAGAACGGTGCAAATATAAAAGAGCTTGTTGACGAGCTCAAAGGACTTGCTTTTGAGTCAATTCATTTCTTTCCTGAAGACACTCTAACAGACCAGCCTGAGAGAGTTATTGCAGCAGAAATTATCAGAGAAAAAATCCTCAGAAGAATGAACAAGGAAGTTCCCCACGGAATTGCAGTCAGCGTTGAAAAAATGAGAGAAAGAGATAACTCTGATTTGCTTGATGTAGAAGCAATTATTTACTGCGAAAAAGACAGCCACAAGGGAATGGTTATCGGTAAAAAGGGTGAAACCCTTAAAACCATTTCCACAAGAGCAAGAGAAGATATGGAAAAATTCTTTGATTGCAGAATCAATCTTCAATGCTGGGTGAAAGTTAAAGAAGACTGGCGAAACCGTGAAGGGCTTATACACAACTTCGGACTCGACAACGAATAAAATCGGTAATAACGCACCAATATGATATTTTTTCGTTCTCGGAGTACACACGGTACACCGTCGAACGAGAAAAATGCCATCTTGTCACATTCTTACCGATTTTAAAAAGCAGAGGAATAACGCACCAATATGTCATTTAGATAACTTTAAAAATTTTCCAAGGTTAAAAATTCTTTTCCTGCAGAAATTATTTGCAGGAGGGGATTTAATTGAAAAACGGTGACATGCTGTGGAATAAATTTGTCCTCAGCGGAAAAGTTGATGATTATTTAATTTATTGTGCAAATAAAAACAGAGAGGAAAAAGCCTGTAATGATAAACACGGACGGTCTGATAATCAGAGAAAAAAGTTCGGGCGAACAGAACAGAACGGTAACAGTTCTTACACGTGAATACGGTATTATCAGGGCATATGTTTACGGGGCTAAAAAAATCGGCTCACGTACAGGCTCAGCTACTCAGCTTTTTGCTTTTTCCGAATTGGGAATTTCCGAAAAGCGAGGCTCTTACATAATTGAAGCAGCAAAACCTAAAGAAGTATTTTTTAATCTGAGAAACGATGTAAACAAAATTGCACTTGCTCAGTATTTTGCAGAGCTCTGTGAAACTCTTGCACCTGAAAAAGAAAATACGGAAGAATATCTGAAGCTTATTCTTAATTCTCTCATGCTTCTGATGAATGAGAAAAGGGATGAGAAGCTTATAAAATCGGTTTTTGAACTTTCTATTCTTTCGCTTGGTGGCTATATGCCCAATATTGTTGCCTGTGACACTTGCGGAAAATATGAAGATGAAAACATGTTTTTTGACACAACAAACGGTAATATTTTCTGTGAAAGCTGTGGTCATTTCGGAATGAAAGTTCCTATGAGCGTAATTTCTGCAGTAAGATACATTGTTCTCAGCGACAGACAGAAAATTTTTAATTTTAGTCTCAACGAATCAAGTCTTGAAATTCTTTCTCAGCTGACAGAAAAATATACTTTGTCAATGCTTCAGAGAAAATTCAGAACACTTGATTTTTACCATTTATTATGAAAAGGAGGGTGCCCGAATGAAATTCAGACAAAGAGATTTAAATGCTCTTGAACTGCCTAAAGTTCTTGAAATGCTGGCGGAGCATACAGCTTGTCCTGACGCAAGAGAAGCGGCGCTTTCTCTTAAACCAGAAACATCTCTTGAGATGGCACAGTCCCTTCTCAATCAGACAAAAGATGCACACATGCTTCTTGCACGCTTCGGAGGACCTGCTTTCGGAGGTCTTAAAAATGTAAACAATGCTCTGAGCCGTGCAGATGCAGGCAGCGTTCTGAATATGAAAGAATTGTTGGATATAGCATCTGTACTTCATGTTATCCGTTCAATCGTCACATGGAGAAGCACAAACTCAGGCGTTGAAACTATACTTGATGTTTTCTTTGATGCCTTAAGTCCCAATAAATTTCTTGAGGATGCAATTACAAATGCAATTGTTTCCGAAGAGGAAATGAGTGATAATGCATCACCACTTCTTCAGACGATAAGAAGAAAAATAAGACATCAGGAGTCAAATATCAGAGAAAAGCTTGACAAGCTTATCCGTTCATCAGGTAATCAGAAATATCTGCAGGAAAATATTATCACAATGCGAAACGGCAGGTTCGTTGTGCCTGTTAAAAATGAACACAGAAGTGAAATTTCAGGTCTTGTACACGATACATCTTCTTCGGGTGCTACCGTGTTCATTGAACCTGCGGCGGTAGTTGAAGCAAATAACGAAATCAAAGTTCTTCAGGCTCAGGAGCGTGACGAGATAGAAAGAATTCTTGCAGAGCTTTCCTCACAATGCGGTGAGTTTTCCGATACAATTAAAAACAGTTATGCATGTGCAGTTGAACTGAACGTTATTTTTGCAAAGGCTCAGCTTGCTTACAGAATGAATGCATCTGTTCCCATGCTCAATGACGAAGGAATTATCGAACTTAATAATGCTCGTCATCCTCTTATTTCAAAGGACAAGGTTGTTCCTGTTAACATAAGACTCGGTGAAGACTTTGACACTCTCGTTATCACCGGTCCTAACACAGGCGGTAAAACAGTTTCAATAAAAACTCTCGGTCTTATGTCACTTATGGCAATGTGCGGACTGATGCTCCCTGTTTCTGACAGAAGCCGTGTTTCTGTTTTTGAAAGTGTCCTTGCTGATATCGGTGACGAACAGAGTATTGAACAGTCACTTTCAACATTCAGCGCTCACATGACAAACATAATTGAAATTCTGAAAATCGCAGGAGACAAAAGTCTTGTTCTTATTGACGAGCTTGGCGCAGGCACAGACCCTATTGAAGGTGCTGCTCTTGCAACATCAATTCTTGAAACACTTCATCTGAAGGGTGCAAAAATCGGTGCAACAACTCACTATGCAGAACTTAAATCTTACGCGGTTGACACTCCGAGGGTTGAGAATGGTTCATGTGAATTTGATGTTCAGTCATTAAGACCTACTTATAAGCTTCTTATCGGTGTTCCGGGAAAATCAAATGCTTTTGCAATTTCTGAAAGATTGGGAATGTCCTCCGAGGTTGTAGAAAGAGCACGTAAGCTGGTTGATACTGAAAGTACACGCTTTGAGGATGTTTACGATAAGCTTGAGGCAACACGTAAAGCAATGGAAGAAGAAAAGGAAAAAGCATCCCGTGTTCTTGCTGAAGCTGAGAGAATGAAAGCAGAGGCAATAAAACAAAAAGAGGAAATTTCTTCTCTTCGTGAAAAAGAAATTGAAAAAGCCCGTAACGAGGCTGTTAAAATTGTTGACGGTGCAAGACGAGAATCTTATGCTCTTTTAAATGAACTGGATAAACTGAAAAAAGAACAGAAGAAAGTCAAAGATGCAGCAGACCTTGCAAGGAGGGCCCGTTCTGCAGTCAAAAAAGGCATGGAAGCACTTGACAGTGCGGCAGACCCCGTTATGAATCTTGCAGAAGATGAAGATTATGTTCTTCCCAGAGAACTTAAAATAGGGGACAGCGTAGTAATTGCAAGTCTTTCAAAGCAGGCAGAGGTAACATCACTTCCTGATAAAAAAGGTGAAGTTGGAGTTGTGGCAGGTGCAATCAAAACGCGTGTTCACATTTCTGATCTGAGGCTTATTGAAAAACAGGTGCAGAAGAAACAGCAACCTGTAAAGAGAAACAACTCATCAAACTTTGAGGCAAGAAGTACCGCAAAGGCGGAGACAAAGGTTGACCTGAGAGGAATGACTGCAGATGAAGCAATCATGACGCTTGACAGATATATCGATACAGCCTACCGTCTCGGAATTAATGAATTTACCGTTGTGCACGGTAAAGGAACAGGAGTTCTCAGAAGTGCCGTTCAGCAGTATCTTAAAGGCAATTCTTTCATCAAAAGCCATCGTCTCGGTATTTATGGTGAGGGTGAGCATGGTGTAACTATAGTTCAGCTCAGATAAATTCAGCAATTGAATCCGTTAAAAAAACTTACAGCAGGTTTTTGTGTAAAACAAAGCTTGCTGTTTTTTATTTATTTTGTACAAAATTTCAAGAAAATTTGTCAAAACACTTGATTATCATTTGACTTTGCTATATAATAACTATGAGATTATATCTATAAATGGCTTTTTATACCCATTTTTAGTTTATAGATTAAATCCCGATAAACTTCAAAATTTATTTTTCATTAAACTAAAACGAAAGGCGGAGTATGTTATGAAAAAGAAATTGTTATCTCTCTTGCTCGTAATAGCAGTAATGATGACATCTGTTTCCATGGGATTCGGATCACTCGTTGCTACTGCAGGTGCAGCAGGGGGCGGTGTTGAAGCAATCAAAGCATTCAGCCTTACAGGCGGAACGACTGTAACAGGCACTTCAGTCAACACTACTATCAATATTAAAAGTAAGGTATCAGGTTACCAGATTAAGGTAAATTCAATTACCGCATCAATCAGGTATTATCAGGATGCGACAAGTACGCTTAATGTAGATGTTTCATATTCAGCAGGTACTGTTGTCGGCACGGACGGAAAGAACTTTACTGTGAGCGGTACTATTTCTGAAGGTCTTGCAGGTCTTATCCGTTACGAATGTAACTATGACCTTCTTGACTCAAGCGGAAACGTTGTTTATGCAGGCATGACCGGCTACGGCTACGGTGCTGTTTCTGCAAACGGACAGCAGACAGGTGCTGTAGGTACATACTCGGCAGAACCCCCCAAACCCGGTGATCGTTATTATTTTGGTAGCTTCAACCCAATTAACTCGATTTATGTTCAGCAGCCAAGTATTGTTCTGACCTCTAAACAGGAAACATCTAAGAATGCCATTGCCGGTGCAAGCTCAGTAACTAAAACCTTTGCTCTTGAGGGTGATTATCCCAACACAATTACCGTGAGGAGCCTTTATTGGGAATACGTTGAAATGTACGGTGAGGAAACAGTCAACACAACATGGTTTGAAATGAACACAATGCCTGACGGTTACTACAGCTTTACTGTTAAATACGACGGCTCAGTGCATCAGAATGTCGAAATGTACTACAGAGCTGATGCTACAAAAAACACAGCTCAGAATGTGCTCAACCAGTATCTCAGTGCAGGTCTTGAAAAGAGTTATTATAGTGCAGACTCATGGAATAAATATCTTACAGAACTTGAAAAAGTTGCTCTTGCTGCAATGGCAATTCCCGGACCTAACTATGCTTTCCGCTTGGCTTGTGAATATGCGGCTGAAGAGAACGTACCAAACGGAGGAAAACTTGACCAAGCATGCGCGGGTCTCGTTCCTGTTGGTGCAGACTACTCAGCATTAAAGGCAGCATATAATGCTTTCACAGCAGTAAAAGATAATACTGTAAGTGTAACAACTTATGAAGCAGGTAATGAAGATACAGGAACAACTACACTCCGTCTTTATCCGCAGGCTGCAGTAAATACAATTGTAAATAAATACGACGGCTATAACGAAAATCTTCTTAAATGTGATCAGAAAATAGTTGACGGTTATACTGCCGAAATCAAGTCATTGATTGCAAACCTTACATACTCCGACGCCGTTTATACATATCTTGACAAAGCAACCAAGGAATTTGACGAAACAGTTCAGGAATTTGAAAATACAGAGAATCCCTACACCTCTCAGACATGGGGACCGTATGAAGCTGCCGTGAACGCTGCGAAAGATCTTTCACGTTCACTTAAAGCAAACTCACAGGCAGATATTAACAGCCGTCTTGCTTCTGTTGTTGAGAAGAAAATTGCTCTTAAATATCGTCCTGCAAATAAAGATGCACTTCAGGAACAGCTTAATATAGCAGATGTTATTCGCAGCGAAAACACTGCCGGAAAGCTTTATGATAAAAAAGCAGACTTCGCTGATGTCTGGGCTTATTTTGATCAGTATTACAATGAAGCACTTGCAGTTAAGGGTAGTGAGGATTATAACATAACCCGGCAAAATGAGGTTGACAAGGCTACAGAAAATCTTCGTCTTTTGAACGAGGAGCTTGCAAACTACCGAGTTCTTGACACTAAACCGCTTGTGACAGCACTTGGAAAGAAGCCTGACCCTGACGACGAATCAAAATACGTTGAAAGCTCTTATCAGAAATGGAGCAGCCTGAGGCAGGAAGGCTTCGCTTTCGTTGATTTTGCTGATCCGGATACTGTTTGTACTGATGACGAAAGAAAGACTTATGCTGACCTTGAGGAAATGAACAGACTTATTGAGCTTGTTGAAAGCGCGCTTAAAAACCTTGAAAAGGTTAAGGCTGATTTCACAGAGCTCAGAAGTGTAGTTGCACAGATTCCTTCGGAAGAAGTACTTGCACTTTACAACAATGACGTAGTTGATGCAATCAAGGACTTTGTGGCACAAATCGACTACGGTGCAACATTTGACAAACAGGATGATGTTGACAAACTTGCCGCTGATATCGAAGCAGCCCTTGCAAATCTTACAGAGGCAAACTACAAAGACGCTGATTATACAGGCGTAAGAGCAGCAATTGCAGAGGCAGAGGCACTTGACAGAAGTGAATATGAAAACTTTGCAATCGTTGACGAAGCAATCAATGCAGTTGATTGGACAAAGAAGATCGTTGCTCAGGATGACGTTGATGCAATGGAAAAAGCAATCCGCGAAGCGATTGCAATGCTCGGCTTTGTACTTGCAAATTATGATGACGTTAACGCTGCAATTGCAGAAGCAGAAGCAGTTGAACACAAGGAATGGTATGCAAACTACTACAGAGTTGAAAATATTATTGCTAACATTGACTGGAATGTAACACTTGAAAAGCAGACTCAGGTTGATGCTTATGCAGCAGCAATCCGCCAGGCTATTAAAGATCTTAAACTTGCTGAGGCAGATTACTCAGCAGTAGAAGCAGCAAAGGCAGAAGCAAACAGAATTGAGCCGCTCTCAGACTTTAACAAAGAGTTCGGTGTAGCACTTAACGAAGCGGTTGCTGCAGTTCAGGCAGGCTATACAATAGACAGACAGGCTGAAGTAGACGCTATGGCAGAAAGAATCAACGCTGTTCTTGCAACTGCAGACGACAACCTCAATAAAGCTGACTATACAAGACTTAATGTGGCTATCGCTTATGCAGAAGGCTTTGATACAGGCGAGTACGAAAACTATGACGAAGTGATTACACCTGTAATGGAAGCAATTGATTGGGAGCTCAAATGCCGTGATACAAAGGATAAGCAGCACACTAAGATCATGCAGGATCAGATTAATGCAATCTATGCTGCTGTAGAGAAACTTGTACTTAAAGGTGCTGATTACACAGCAGTTAATGATGCAATTGATGCAGCAAGAGCAAAATATGAAGACAATGCTTATGCTGAGTTCCCTTATTCTCAGGAATCAATTGATGCAGTTGAAGCAGTAATAGGTAGCATTGAGTGGGGTTATAACATTAAGCAACAGTCATTGGTTGACGCTTACGTTGATGAAATTGAAGAGGCTGTTAATAATCTCAAATATGCAAGAGCTGATTATACAGAGCTTGATAAGATTATAGACGAGTATGAAGCATTGGAAAGAGACAGATATGTTTCACTTGAAGCTGTTGATGATTATGTTGCGAAAATTGACATGAATATCACAGTTGACAGAAAAGAAGAGGTTGCTGCATACGTTACAGGCCTCAGAGCCTTACTTGATGCACTTGAATATCTTCCTGCTGATTATACAAGAATCACAAATGCAGAAAATGATTTCAATGCAATAATTAAAGCAAACAGAGATTATTACTACGAAGAAGATATTGATGCTGTTGAAGCTGCACTTGATGCAGTTGTATACGGACTTACAAAGGAATTTCAGGATGATGTAAATGCTATGGCAGACGAAGTCGAAAGAGCACTCAATGCACTTAAGGCTAACATGAAACCTGCTGACCTTACAGCGCTTTATCAGGCAAGAGATGCGGCTAATGCAAAATATGAAAGCATGTTCGCAACAGGGCTCAGAATTGATATGAATACATATTATGTTCTGCTTGATGAATTAGCTAACGTAAGCAGCTATAATGAAAACACAAAGATTCAGGAACAGGCTGATGTTGACAGTCTCACGGCTGCAATTATTGCTGCGACTGAAGGTCTTGAATACGAATTCCAGATTATCTGGGGTGACAGCGGTCTCATTACAGAAGGCTCAGGTACGGTAGGCGAAGGCAGTTACATCTATGGCTTTGAAGAAGGTGCAATGTCTGAGGATGCAAGAGAACTTCTTCAGTTCGTTGGTGCTGCTAAGCTTGAAGTTATCGAAACAGCAAATGGTTTCGGTACAGGAACAGTTATCAAGTTCAAGAGCACAAAAGATAACTCAACTCTTGCAGAATACACAGTTCTTGTGTTTGGCGATGCTAACGGTGACGCAGTTATCGATACATTCGATGTTGCTTACATCGCAGAGGTTGTAAACTCAGGTGAAGACCCGGATGCTGTTACACTCAGAGTTCTTGACTTTGAAGTAGACGGTGTTATAGATGCGTTTGACGTTAACCACGTAATTTCTTATGCAAATATGGACGCAACACTTAAGCAGGATGGCTCAATGATGCCCTATCCTGAAGCATAATTTTTAACAAAACTTATATGCAGGAAGCTTTTGCTTCCTGCATTTTTTCGCTCAGATATGGAAAATGTGATTATACAGTTAAATTATAATTTAGTGCAGAACGCAGAATGCAGAAATTTGGGTCTGCGACGCGATTATAAAATGATACAAATGGTAACATCGTAGGGGACGGGTCACCCGTCCCGAATAAAATTTCATCAAACCTTGCGGGAGGCGGAACGCCTCCCCTACGATATGACAATAAATATACAGATAAATTATAATTTATTGCTGAAATTGAATTTTAGAGCCTCCCCTTGAAAAATACAAGGGGAGGTGGCGTTTCCGCAAGATAATGCCGGAGGGGATTTCTTGTTAGAAATTAATAATTAATATAATAATATTTATCTGCAAATCATAAAAGTATAGACATTTTTGTTTTTTTGTAGTACAATACATAAACAATAATCTTTTGGAAAGAGATGTTTTTTGATGAACATTGTAATTGTAGGTTGCGGTAAAATCGGCAGGGCACTTGTTGAAAATCTCTCTGCTGAAGGTCATGATATTACTGTTATTGATAATAATCCGACTGTAGTAAGTGAAATTACAAATATGTATGATGTTATCGGTCTATGCGGTAACGGTGCCGACAGCGATATTCTTGTCGAAGCAGGTATAGAGAACGTTGAGCTTTTTGCAGCTTTTTCGGGCTCTGATGAACTTAATATGCTCAGCTGCTTTGTTGCAAGGAGAATGGGTGCAAAGCATACTATTGCAAGAATAAGAAATCTTGAATATAACGACAGGAGCTTGGGTATTCTTCGTCAGCATCTTAATCTTTCAATGGCTGTTAATCCCGAAAAACTTGCCGCAAGGGAAATTTTCAATATTCTGAAATTCCCATCGGCACTTAAAATAGAAAACTTTTCTGCAAGAAACTTTGAAATGGTAGAAATCAGACTCAAATCTGATTCTGCTCTTGACGGAATGACAATTGAACAGATGCGTAAAAAATATGATTACAAATTCCTTATATGTGTCGTTCAGCGAGGTGACAGTGTTACCATTCCTGACGGTAATTTTGTTCTCAGAGGTGGAGATAAGGTGGCAATAACTGCTGATCCTATTGAAGTGCAGAAATTACTCAAGCACGTGGGTGTTTTGCAGAAACAAGCACGTAATGTTATGATAATCGGTGCCAGCAGAACTGCTTATTATCTTTCAAAAATGCTTTTGGGTATAGGATGTTCGGTTAAGGTTGTTGACTCTAACCTTGAAAAATGTGAGAATTTTTCTGAACTGCTCAGCAAGGTTGATGTTGTCTATGGTGATGCTGCAAAAGAAGAACTCCTTCTTGAAGAAGGTCTCGGCTCAATGGATGCCTTTGTATCACTTACAGGTATGGATGAAGAAAACATCCTTCTTTCTTACTATGCATCTTCTCACAACACACCAAAGGTAGTTTCAAAAGTCAACAGAACAGAATTTTCTGATATGGCAGAAAAACTCGGAATTGACTCTATTATTTCACCCAAAATTGCAACAACCGATATTATTGTCAGATATGCACGTGCTCTGAAAAACTCCATGGGCAGCAGTGTTGAAACAATGTACAAGCTTATGGACGGTAAGGTTGAAGCAATTGAGTTTTATGTCCGTGATGATTGCGAAGTGATTGATGTTCCTCTGAAAAACATCCGCTTCAAATCAAACATTCTTATCGGTGGTATTATAAGAGAGAAAAAGACTGTTATCATTCCTTCCGGTGATGATGTTATCAAAGCCAACGACAAGGTTGTGGTGCTGACAGCAGGTCATCGCATCGAAAGTCTTGATGATGTGGTTGATTGGGGGTAATTTCTGATGAATCACAGAATGGTCTTCAGTACTGTAGGAAAAATGGTATGGGCAGAAGCGATATTGCTTCTTTTACCATATATTGTCTCTGTTATATATAGAGAGTCCTGTGCCAATTCTTTTTTGATTGCAATTTTAATAGCAGCTGTTCTGGGTACGCTTCTTGTTTTTGTTTTCAGAAAAAAAGATGATGTTATATATTCAAAAGAGGGGTTTCTGACAGTTTCTCTTTCGTGGATAATTCTGTCACTTATCGGTGCATTGCCTTTCAGATTGAGTGGTGAAATTCCTCACTATGTTGATGCTGTTTTTGAAACCGTAAGCGGTCTTACAACTACAGGCGCCTCTATTCTTACTGATGTAGAGGTAATGAGTAAAGGGCTTCTTTTCTGGAGAAGTATGACTCATTGGATTGGCGGTATGGGTGTTCTTGTTTTTGTTATGGCAATTATCCCAAATGTTTCAAAACGCTCCATTCACATTATGCGTGCGGAAGTTCCCGGTCCTGTAAAAGGTAAACTTGTCCCGAAATTAAGGGATACTGCAAAAATACTTTACGCAATTTATATTGTTCTGACTATAGTTGAAATTTTTCTTCTCAGACTTGGCAACATGCCATGGTTTGACAGTATAGTCCATTCTTTCGGTACTGCAGGTACAGGCGGTTTTGGTATTAAAGCTGACAGTATTGCTTCATACAGTCCCTACCTTCAGTGGGTAATAACTATATTCATGATATTGTTCGGAGTAAACTTCAACATTTATTTCCTCGTTCTGATAGGACGCTTTAAAGCTATATTAAAGAGCACGGAACTGTGGGTTTATTTTGGTATTATTGCGACCTCTGTTCTGTTTATCTCAATAAATATATATCCTATG